>WHUD01000039.1 GCA_009377385.1 Actinophytocola sp. | reverse complement strand
CCTCCGGGCTCTCCAGCATGATCACAGACTACTGCATCGATATGGATATGCCCTTTGTGACTTGAGGGAGCTCCATGAGGACAACAGTCATCGCGGCCGGGAGCCTCGCGCTCGCGCTTACCCTTGGCGCGTGCGGCGGGGAGTCGACCGGGGGCACGGCGACGGCGGGCAAGACGTTCACCGACGCCGCGAGCCTGGTCAGTGCTGCGAAGGAAAGCACAAGCGAGAAGAAGTCGGCCAACTTCACCATGGACATGGACATGGGGCCGGTGACGGCAACCGCCGACGGCCAGGGCCTTTTCGACGGCGAGAACAGCCAGATGGCCATGACCATGTCGATGGACATGAGCGCGGCGGGCATGGGGACCATGAACATGGAGATCCGCATGCTCGACAACGTCATGTACGTCAAGTTGCCCTCGGGCATGCCTGGAGCGAATCCAGCAAAGCCGTGGACCAAAATGGACCTCGCCGACATGTCCGCGGCAGGCGGCATGGACATGGGCCAGTTGATGGAGCAGAACGACCCGACCAAGGCGCTCGAGATGCTCAAGGGCTCCGGTGAGATCACCGGGACCGAGGAGACCCAGGTCAACGGCGAGCCCGCGACCAAGTACACGGTCAACGTCGACTTCGCCAAGCTGATGTCGCAGTACGGCGGCGGCATGGGTCAGTTGGGCGACATGCGGGGGCTCAAGATCGACACCATCCCGGTCGAGGCGTGGATCAACGCCGAGAACCTGCCGGTCCGGTTCAAGATGGACATGAGCGAGATCATGAACCAGGCGGCCAAGTCGAGCGGCCAGATGCCGAAGGGCGTGAACTTCGACGGCGCGCACATCACCATGACGTACTCCGACTGGGGTACTCCGGTCAGCATCGAGGCACCCCCGGCGTCGCAGATCGGCAAGAGCGGGCTTCCTGGCGGCAACTGACCCGGAACGCACAGCGGGGCCTGTCACCGGACGGTGGCAGCCCCGCTGTCTGCGCCTTGTCAGCCCATGTGCGGGTAGGTGTGGTCGGTCGGCGCGACGAAGTTCTCCTTGATCGACCGTGGGCTTGCCCAGCGCTGCAGGTTGAACATCGACCCTGCCTTGTCGTTGGTGCCGGACGCCCGCGCCCCGCCGAACGGCTGCTGGCCGACGATGGAGCCGGTCGGCTTGTCGTTGACGTAGAAGTTGCCAGCCGCGTAGCCCAGCGCGCGGTGCGCCTGCTGGACGGCGTCTCTGTCGTCGGCGAACACCGCGCCGGTCAGCGCGTACGGCGCCGATGAGTCGACCAGCCGCAGCATGTCGGCGTACTCGCCGTCCTCGTAGACGTAGACCGCGCAGATCGGGCCGAAGTACTCCTTCGAGAAGACCTCATGGTTCGGGTCAGTGCAGGTCAGAATGGTCGGGTCGACGAAGTAGCCGACCGAGTCGTCGCAGCCGCCACCGGCGAGGACGTTCAGCGCAGGGTCGGCGTCGACGCTGTCAAGCAGCGCCTTGTGCTTGGCGAACGCCCGCGCGTCGATCACGGCGCCACCGAAGTGCGACAGGTCGCTGACGTCGCCGAACGAGATGGTCTTGGTGACGTCGGCCAGCTCGTCGCGCACCCCGGACTCCCACAGCGAGCGCGGGACGTACGCACGGGAGACGGCGGAGCACTTCTGCCCCTGGTACTCGAACGCGCCCCGCACCAGCGCGGTGACCAGCGTGTCCGCGCGCGCGGACGGGTGCGCGATGACGAAGTCCTTGCCGCCGGTCTCGCCGACGATCCTCGGGTACGACTTGTAGGCCTCCAGATGCTCGGCGATGGTGCGCCACAGCAGCTTGAACGTCGCCGTCGAGCCGGTGAAATGCAGCCCGGCGAAGTCGGAGTCGGCCAGCGCGACCTCGCTGACGGCCTTGCCGTCACCGGTCACCATGTTGATCACACCGGGCGGCAGGCCAGCCGCCTCAAGTGCCCGCATGGTGAAGTGCGCGGCGAGCTGCTGGGTCGGCGTCGGCTTCCACACGACCGTGTTGCCCATCAGGGCGGGCGCGGTGGGCAGGTTGCCCGCGATGGCGGTGAAGTTGAACGGCGTGATCGCTGTGACGAAGCCTTCCAGCGACCGGTACTCCATCCGGTTCCACACCCCTGGCACCGAGTTCGGCTGCTCGGCGTAGATGCGGCGGGCGTAGTGGACGTTGAACCGCAGGAAGTCGATCAGTTCGCAGGCGGCGTCGATCTCGGCCTGCTGGATGGACTTCGACTGCCCGAGCATCGTCGCGGCGTTGATCGTGTCGCGGTGTGGCCCCGCGAGCAGGTCAGCCGCTCGCAGGAACACCGAGGCACGCTCTTCGAACGGCATCTCCCGCCATGCGGGCGCTGCTTCCTTCGCCGCGGCGACGGCCTCGGCGACGTCGCTAGTGGTCGCCTGGGCGCAGTTGCCGAGGGTATGGCCGTGTTCGTGCGGTTTGACGACGCGGAACGGCTCGCCACCCGCCATGCGCTGCTCGCCCGCGATGGTCTGGGTCAGCTCGTGGGTGGTCGATGAGAGGTCGGTCAGGGTGCGTTGCAGTGACTGTCGCTCTGCGCTGCCCGGCGCGTAGGTGTAGACCGGTTCGTTGCGCGGCGCGGGCACGGATGTGATCGCGTCCATGATGCTGTTCTCCCGTGGGTCGCCTTGTGGGCGGTGTGGGCCCTGTCACTTCCATCCTGGCACGAACAGGGCCCCGATCGGGGAGCCTCAGAGCAGTTCGAGTAGGAACGGTAGCTCCTGCGGCGCGTACCAGGCGAGCTCGTGGTCCTCCGCGTCGCCGATGGCGAACTCGGCGTCGAGATCGCCCAGGTCAGCGGCGTCGACGGCCTTCGCGGCGGCGAGCACCGCATCCTCAGCGTCCGCGCCGTCCACGTGCACCGACGCGACGGCCGACATCGAGATGGCGCCGCCGACCCGCACCACGGCGTTGTCCAGGTCTGGCCGCTGCTGGACGTCGTCGACGTCGACGGCGACGATCGCTCTGCGCGGCGTTACGGCATCCTCGCCCTCGAGGTCAGCCGCGATAAGCCGCAGCGATGCGCGGGCGGCGTCGAGCTGCGCGACGTACTCCAGCTCCTCGGTCGAGCCGCTGGTGTAGGACTCGCGCAGCGCGGGCGTCAGCGCGAACCCGGTGCCGTTGATCGGCAGAAACTCGTCCTTGGCGACCAGTTCGCGCAGCATGCCGACGGTCGCGGGCAGGTAAACCCTCATCGCGTGGTTCCCTTCAGCTCGGCGAGGGATTCGTGCACCATCCCGGCGACGACATCGATGTCCGACACAGCCTTCCTGTCCCCGTTGAGTCCGAAATAGACGCCCCCATCGTACGACGTCACCCCGATGGCGAGCGCGTGATTGCGCACCAGCGGCATGACGGGGAACATCTCGACCATCCTGGCGTGTGCGGCGAACATCGGTATCTGCGGGCCGGGCGAGTTGGTCACGATCAGGTTGAAGATCCGGCTGGAGAACGTCGCCGCCGTACGGGCGCCGAGCGAATGCAGCGTCGGCGGCGCGAACCCGCCGACCCGCAGCAGCGTCCCCGCCGCGACCGACCGGCCGGAGTCGACGTGGCTGGCCATGGCGTGACTGATGTGCTGCAGCCGCATCACGGGGTCGGTCTCCCCCACCGGCAGGTCGACAAGGTACGCCGCCACCTCGTTGCCGACGATGCCTGCCGTGGAGTAGGTACGGGTGCTCGCGTCGGCGACCGCGAGCGGGACCAGCGCGCGCACGGTGCTTGTCCCGTCAAGCGATACCTTCCGCGACAGCAGCCACTCCCGCAGCGCCCCGGTGATCGCGGTCAGCACGATGTCGTTGACGGTGCCGCCGTGGATGGCCCTGATCTGACGGTAGTCGTCGAGCGCCGTACGCACGCCTGCGAACACCCGCCCGCCGGACACCTCAACGTTGAGCGGGCAGGGCGGCGCCGGTTTCAGCGCCGCACGCATCGCGGACGCCACCCCGCCGACCGCGCCAGCCAGCTTCGCCGCCTTAGCCGCCGTAGCGGCCGCGTCGCTTGCCGCCGACCACGCGTTCTCCACCAGCATCGTCGGCTGCTGCACCGTCTCGGCGACGGCGTCGAACATCAGCTCGGTCTTGCTCGGCGTCTTGCCGGGCAGCCACGCCTCGTCGTCGGCGGGGTCAAGCTCGCCTGGTGCGGGATCGAGGATGAGCTGGCCCAGCTCGATGGTGCCGATGCCGTCGACGAGCGCCTGGTGGGTCTTGGTCACCAGCGCAACCCTTTCTCCGGCGAGCCCTTCGACGAAATACGCCTCCCACAGCGGTCTGCCCTGGTCCAGTTGCCTGGCGAGCAGCCGTGCGACCAGCTCGAACAGCTGCGCGTCTGTGCCGGGCGCTGGCAGCGCGGAGCGCCGCACGTGGTAGTTCAGGTCGAAGTCGACGTCGTCGACCCACACCGGCCTCGCGAGATGCCCCGGCACCCGCATCACCCGCTGCCGGTAGCGCGGCAGGTACCCGAGACGGTGGTTGATCAGCTTGCACATCAGCTCGAAGTCGAACCCGAACTCCGGCCGCTCGAACACCGCGACGCCACCGACGTGCATGGGCGTCGACCTGTCCTCCATGTACAACAAGGAAGCGTCGAGAGCGGAGAGGCGGTCCGGCATGCTGTCGATCCTGACACATCGGGCCGACACGGTGGTCGCGCGCGTAGGTCGCCCCGCCCGCTGCGGCCGAATGGACTAGGCTCTCGGCGTGCACGCAGAGGTCTCCCCCAAGGACCACTTCCTGACCGTCTACGGGCGTAAACCGGTGCTCGAAGCACTCGGCGACACCTCGCTCGACATCGACAAGGTGATCATCGCGGACTCGGCGCGGGGCAGTACGCTCGCCGAGATCAGACAGGCGGCGCTGGCGCGTTCGATCCCGGTGACCAGCGCGAGCGCGCACCGGGTGAAGGTGCTCGCCGGTAACGGCAAGCAGGACCAGGGCGTGCTCGCCGACGTCGTCGCCCCGCACATGCGGCCGCTGACAACGGCGCTCGCCGAGCACCCGCTGCCGCGACGCCTACTGCTGCTCGACGGCATCACGACGCAGTCCAACGTGGGAATGATCCTGCGTACCGCGACGGCGGCCGGGATCGAGGGCATCGTGGTGCCGCGCAAGGGTGTCGCCTCGCTTGACCCGATCGTGGTCAAGGCATCGGCCGGTGTCGCCTTCCGCGCCCCTGTGTTGCGCTGCGCGACCGCGCCCGACGCCGCAGCAGACCTGCTCGAGGCGGGCTACCCGCTCTACGCACTCGGCGCGCAGGCCCCGACCAGCGTGTTCGACGCCGAGCTGCCGGAGAGGGCGGCATTCGTGCTCGGCGCGGAGACGCTCGGCGTCAGCGAACAGGTGCGCGAGCTGGTGACGGAGTGGCTGTCGATCCCGCTGAACGGCGGGGTGGAGTCGCTGAACGTCGCCGCGGCGGCAGCGGTGCTCTGCTTCGAGCTTGCCCGGCGCGGCTGAGCGCGCTGGCAGCCCTGCCACCCACACGGGTCATCCTCGTCCTGACCGGCCCCGATCGGCCCTCACTGTTCGCGGAGAGGTCAGCCACACGAGCCGAGGGGGAGTCTCGCGTGTCCCAGCGGAGTTCCAGCGCCCGCACGGCAAGAGTTCGGCCGCTCAGGCCGTACGAGCCAGCGCCAGCACAGTCAGCGTCGCGCCCGGCGTCACAACGACGCCGTGACGACCAGCTCACGCTGCCGCTGCGCGGCGAGGGCGTGCCCCCGTTGCCGTGGTTCACGGCAGGGGGAGCCCACCAACGGCCCTGCGACGCCGAGCTCATCCAACTCGTCACAGCGCTGGTCGAGCTGGCGGCAGGCATGCGGCCGCCGCACGCGCTGCGGGACCGGGTCAGCGAGCCACTGCGACAGCGGCTCCTCACAGAGCCGCAGCCATGGCTCGGGCGGAACTTCCTGGTCAACCGGGTGCACTGCGACCGGGAGGGCGCGCACGTGCTGCACGTCAACGCCACGGTGCACGAGCGGAGCCGCAGGGCCGCGTTCGCGACGAGCAGCTCGCTGACCCCGCTGTGCTGGGGTGGCTGGCAGGTCAGGGAGTTCTGCCTGCTCACCCCTGCCCTGCTGGCACGGACACCGAACGCGGCGTGAGCCGACTCAGCGGCGGGCGCCCTTCTTGTTCCGTTTGGCCTGCTCCCGCGCGGCGGCCCTGCGCTCCCTGCGGGAACCGCCACCAGCGCCCGCCGATGCCGCAGCAGGCGCGGCGTCGTCATCGCTGCGCCTGACACCGCCCGTCTCGTCGGGGCCGGAGTAGGTCATGCCGCCCCGCACACCAGCACCCTTGCCCCGCAGCGCTGGGGGCACCGACTCGCCCTGTGCCGCCGGCTGCGGCGGGGCAGGCCTGGCGTGCCTGCCGCCACGGCGCTGACCATCGGCTCCCGGCACCTCTGTCGCCTGCTCCTCGCCGCCCTTGGCCGGCTCGGCCTGCTCGATCTGCAGGTGGAAGATGTGCCCGACGACCTCTTCCTTCAGCGAGTCCAACATGCCCTGGAACATGTCGAAGCCCTCGCGCTGGTATTCGATCAGCGGGTCGCGCTGGGCGTAGGCACGCAGCGAGATGCCTTCCTTGAGGTAGTCCATCTCGTACAGGTGCTCGCGCCACTTGCGGTCGAGCACGCTGAGTACCACCTTGCGCTCCAGCTCGCGCATCGCGCCCTCGCCGGCGAGGCCGTCGATCTCGGCTTCCCGCTGGTCGTAGGCGGCGTCGGCGTCGGCGAGCAGCTCGTCGCGCAGCACGTCCTTTGTCACGTCACCGTGCTTGTCCTCAAGCTCCTCCCAGCTGAACGACACCGGGTACACGTTCTTGAGGTTGGTCCACAGCTGGTCGTGGTTCCAGTCCTCCGCGTAGCCCTCGCCCGCCGTCTCGTTGACGTAGCTGGTGATCACGTCTCTGAGCATGTGCCTGCTCTGCTCGCTCAGGTCCTCGCCCTCTAGCACGCGGCGACGCTCGGCGTAGATGACCGAACGCTGCTGGTTCATGACCTCGTCGTACTTGAGGACGTTCTTGCGCGACTCCATGTTGAGCTGCTCGACCTGGGTCTGCGCGCTGCGGATCGCCTTGGTGACGAACTTGTGCTCGATCGGCACGTCGTCCGGCAGCTTCATCGTCGTCATGACGCGCTCGACGAAGGAGGCGTTGAACCGGCGCATCAGCTCGTCGCCGAGTGAGAGGTAGAACCGGGACTCGCCAGGGTCACCCTGCCTGCCGGAACGACCGCGCAGCTGATTGTCGATGCGGCGGGACTCGTGCCGCTCGGTGCCGAGCACGTACAGCCCGCCCGCTTCGCGGACCTCGTCGGCCTCGGCCTTGCTGTCAGCGATGGCCTGCTCGTGCGTCCTCGGGTACGCGGCCTCGTACTCGTCAGGCGTCTCGACCGGGTCGAGGCCCTGCTCGCGAAGCACCTGGTCGGCGATGATCTCCGGGTTGCCGCCGAGCACGACGTCGGTACCGCGACCCGCCATGTTCGTCGCGACAGTGACAGCGCCCTTGCGCCCGGCGCGGGCGATGATCAGCGCTTCCTTGTCGTGGTACTTGGCGTTCAGCACCTCGTGCGGCACGTTCCGCTTGAGCAGCAGCTTGGACAGGTACTCCGAGCGCTCGACGCTCGTGGTGCCGACGAGCACCGGCTGGCCCTTCGCGTGCCGCTCGGCGATGTCCTCGGCGACCGCGTCGAACTTCGACTCTTCGCTCTTGTAGATCAGGTCGGGCTCGTCCAAGCGGATCATCGGCCGGTTGGTCGGCACCGGCACGACGCCCAGCTTGTAGGTCTGGTGGAACTCAGCGGCTTCGGTCTCCGCGGTACCGGTCATCCCGGCCAGCTTGTCGTAGAGCCGGAAGTAGTTCTGCAGCGTGATCGTGGCCAGCGTCTGGTTCTCGGCCTTGATCTCGACGCCTTCCTTGGCCTCGATCGCCTGGTGCAGGCCCTCGTTGTAACGGCGGCCAGCGAGCACCCTGCCGGTGAACTCGTCGACGATCACGACCTCGCCGTTGCGGACGATGTAGTCCTTGTCCCGGTTGAACAGCTCCTTGACCTTGATCGCGTTGTTCAGGTAGCCGACGAGCGGGGTGTTGGCGACCTCGTAGAGGTTCTCGATGCCGAGCTGGTCCTCGACGAACTCGACGCCCTCCTCGGTGACACCGACGGCGCGCTTGCGCTCGTCCACCTCGTAGTGGACGTCCTTCTTCATCAGCGGCGCGAGCCGCGCGAACTCGGTGTACCAGTTCGATGACTGGTCGGCGGGACCGGAGATGATCAGCGGGGTCCGTGCCTCGTCGATCAGAATCGAGTCGACCTCGTCGACGATGGCGAAGTTGTGCTCCCGCTGCACGCACTCATCGAGGCTCCAGGCCATGTTGTCGCGCAGGTAGTCGAAGCCGAACTCGTTGTTCGTGCCGTAGGTGATGTCGGCGTGGTAGGCGGCCCTGCGCTCGCCAGGCGGCATCTGCGGCAGGATCACGCCGACTTCGATGCCGAGGAAGCGGTGCACCCTGCCCATCCACTCGGCGTCACGTTTGGCCAGGTAGTCGTTGACCGTGACCACGTGGACACCCTTGCCGGAGATGGCGTTGAGATAGCACGGCAGCACCGAGGTCAGCGTCTTGCCCTCACCGGTCTTCATCTCGGCGACCTGGCCAAGGTGCAGCGCGACAGCGCCCATGACCTGGACGTCGTACTGCCGCTGGCCGAGCACCCGGTATCCGGCCTCCCTGCCGACGGCGAAGACCTCGGGCAGCAGGTCGTCGAGCGACTCCCCGGCCTGGTGACGTTCGCGGAACTCGGCTGTCTTCGCGCGCAGCTCGGCGTCGGACAAGTCCTTGACACTGTCTTCGAGGGCGTTGACCGAGTCCGCGACGTACCTCAGTCGCTTGACCCGTTTTCCCTCGCCCGCGCGGAGCAGGCGGCTCAAAACCATCCGGTTCGACCTCGCTGTGTGGTGACGTGTGCTGTCTGTAGTGGGGGCCGTCCTCGCGTCACGCGCTGTCAGGACGCAGGTCCCGGTAGGTGAACGTGCCGCGGCCCCCATCGTAGGCAACCGGACACACGGCATGCACACCCGTCAACACAACGCTGCCCCGGAACCAGATAGTTCCGGGGCAGCCGTAACGACAGTGTGAATGTGACTCGTTAAATCCGGTTGGGTGACTAGCCCAGCCTGATTACGCCGTAGTCAAAACCTTTCCTGCGGTAGACGACGCTCGGCTTTCCGGCGTCGGCGTCGTTGAAGAGGTAAAAGTCGTGTCCTACGAGCTCCATCTCGTAGAGGGCTTGATCGATCGTCATGGGTTCGGCGGAATGCTGCTTTTCCCGCACGATCCGGCCTGGCTGGTACTCGACGACGCCGTCGTCCCAGCGCTGCTCCGGCACATCGACCTCTGCTGGCGCCCGCGTCTCGACCGGCGCCGGTGCGTCGAGCACCGCCGTTGGCGCCGCGGGACGGCGGCCGTTGGCGACAGGCACTGCGTCCGTGCCGCTGGCCGATGAGCCGTTCGCGGTGACCGAGGTCGCTTCCGCTACCGATTCGGGGCAGCGACGGCCGTAATGCACACGCCTGCGATCGTGCATCCGCCGCATCCGGTTCTCCAGCTTGGCGACCGCCGCGTCGAGTGCGGCGTAGAAGTCGCCCGCCCTTGCTTCCGCACGGATCGGGGAACCCTTGCCCTTCCCAGTGATCTCGACACGCTGGCAGTTCTTGTGTTGCCGACGATTCGGCTCGTGGAAGAGCTCGACGTCGTAGCGGATGATCTTCCTGTCATAGCGTTCGAGACGGGCCAACTTGTCGCTCACGTGCACCCGATAGTGCTCGGGGATCTCCACGTTGCGGCCCTTCACGACGATGTCCATACACGACCTCCCTCGCTCAACACTGTGAGCTGTGATTCCGAACTGGTCGGTACCGGGTGAGGATCGGGGTTCCCGGCGTGTGGTGGCACCAGGTGCATCACACGCACCGGCACCGGAATGACATGGGCTTGTCACCTCCTCTTCGGCCGGTATTGCCCTGATAGCGCAGCACGTTAGCCGTAGAACGCCGTTGGCAACAGCCCCCGGTGCGGGGGATATCGCGGGGTGGTGGATAATGCCGCGCCACTGCGGAGGGCGACGATCATCGACGATGAGGCGCCGCGATTGCGCCAGCCGAGTGGTACTGAGCCCAGATGGCGGAACCGCCCGGTTTCATTCCGGAACCCCAGCGACATTCCCGCAGGTATATCGCTCGACACGCCGAGCGGTCCTGACCGTGGTGACCGGGGCCACAGCGGTTGCCTCATACCAGAACAACGCACACAGCGTGGTCAGGGTTCCTGCTGCCGCCCGCCCAATCCGGGAACGGCGGGGCGGGTAAACGATCACTCGACTTCACTCTGGAGGGGGATACGTTACGGCAACTGGGGTGCGGTCAGTGCCAACACGGCGGTAACGGGGACACCGACACTTGCCAGCGCTCGCTCGCAGGCCACGGCGGTCGCGCCGGTGGTGACGACGTCATCGAGCAGCACCACGCCGGTGCCCGCCGGGGGCAGGGCAGCGGGCACCGGCAGCACCCGGCCCGCCAGGTTGGCCGCCCGCGTTGCCGGATCGAGACCGACCGCGTCCTTGGCGTCCGACGCGAGCCGCAGTGCCGGTGCGATGCTGACCCGGATACCCCGTTCCGCCGCTCGCGATGCACAGTGCCGCGCCAGTCGCAGCATGTGCTGGCCGCCCCGCATCCTCGCCGTTGCCCGCCGCGACGGCGCAGGCACAAGGCAGCAGGCGGCCGCGTCCCCGCTGACCAGGGGAAGCAGGGGGAGCGCTGCGGCGAGCAGCCCGCCGAGCACCGGAGCGAGATCGCGGCGGCCGCGCTCCTTGTAGGCGAGCACGAGCGTGCGCGGCACGCCCCGGTAGCCAGCCAGCGCGTACGCGGGCGCCATGCTCGGGCACCGCAGCGGGGACGGCGAGGCCAGCAGGTTCAGGCAGCCGGGGCAACACGCGGCGCCGGACGCGCCGCAGCCGACGCAGACCGGCGGTAGCAGCAGGTCAAGCGCCTGATCGAGCAGGAAGGGCAGCTTCACGCGGGCAGCCTGCCACGCGCCACCGACACTCAGCCGGGATAGAACGGCGAACTCAGCAGGCTCAGATCGCGGGAGCTCTGCCGCCACACCTCGGTGAGGTCGGAGGTCTGCCACAGGCCGCCGTCGTTGGCAGCGACGACCGGCCTGCCCGGCGCGCCGGTCACCCCGCTCACCGGGGGTTCGAGATTGGACGTCGTGTAGGTCGCGAGGCCGAAGCCGTCCACCGGTACCCGCACGACCGGCCTTATGGAGGACCTGGTCGCCATGACCAGCGTGTCCTGTCCCTGCCAGTCGACGTCGACGATTTCGGTGAGCGTCTCCGGCTGCAGGATGCGCGGCGCGCGCAGCCGGACAGCGTCCGATGTGCGGACCACTGACGCCACGACGAGCTGGTTGTCGGCGACGATGGCGGCACGGGTGCCGTCACGGGAGAGCCGCAGCGCGGTGATCGGCCCGAACCCCTCCAGCGCCGTGTCGTCGACCTGCTGCGCCTCCCACGTGCCGTCGAGCGTCAGCGCGACCCTGACGACCTTCTTCCTGTTGGTGACGGTCCAGACCTCGTTGCTCGCGGCGCCGTCGGAGTACAGCGGCCGCCACGTCGGGCGGGTCATCCGCTTGGCGTTGAGGTCGACGGCAGACAGCTCACCCTCCGGCGAGCCGATCCGCAGCCGGACCCGCTTTCTCGCGTCCTCGACGACGGCGAGCCTGCCGCCGTCGACGGACTGCGCCGCGGAGATCACGTCGTATGCGCCGTCTCCCGCAGGCCCCGCGATCGCTTCCGCGTTGTCCAGCCGCACCACCTGGTCGCCGTACAGCGCGAGGCCGGGCAGGTCCGCCGACATCGTCGCGTTCACCGCAGGGATGTCGGTGCCGCGCCAGTCCCGGTGTCCTGACACGAGGTCGCTGCCGTCCGAGAGCAGCCGGATCCGGTTGGTCGCCACCGGGTCGAGCGCCATGACGAGCTGGAACGCCATCAGCCGCCGCGTCGCCGCGCTCTCTTCGGCGACGCCGGTCAACGGCACCTCGAGCGCGCCTTCGTTGTTGACCGTCACGTTGGTGTCGAGCTTGGCCTTCTGCAGCGGGTTGCGCACCGCCGTCCCGAGTGCGTCCGACGGCCCCTGCAGCAGGGCGTCGACGATCCTGGCGGGCAGGCCTTCGCGGGGCTGAGCGAGCACGTACCTGGGGTCCGGCACCCGCACCGTGCTGTCCGGGGCGAAGAAGTACAGCGGGAGCTGGTAGTAGTTCTCGATGAACTGCGACTCCGTGGTGATCATCTCGGTCGGCGGGTCCACGATGCGCCACTGCCTGCCACCCGGCGTGCGCCGCAGCGAAATCTCGATCTCGTACGTCTCGCCGCCGGGGATGAAGGCGTTGTCAGAGCCGAGCGCGCCGATCCTGCGGCCACGCAGCCGGATGATGGTCTCGTCAGGGTCCTTTGGCTGGCGGGCCGCGTCGACGGGAAGGGTGCTGAACTGGTCGCGCAGGATGACGATGCTTGAGCTCGGCTGCCAGTCCTTGGCGACGTCTTTCGCCAGGTACAGCCGCGCTTCCTTGTAGTCGGTCGCCTCCTGGGCACTGAGCACGAACTTGCGCACGGTGTCGTACGGCGAGAGGTTCTGGGCAGGCCGGATGTCGTCCAGCGCGTCGCCGGCATCCGCGGTGTCCTCGCTGCCGATGACCTGGGGGTCGGTCTCCTTCGGCATGTTCGCGCAGCCGCTCGCGACGAGCAGCACGCAGCCAAGGAGCGCGAGCACCCACCGCCGTCTCATCGGTTCACCTCCTCCCGGTCGGTGCTCGGCTCACTGGCTGCGACGTCCGTCGCGTCGACGTCGACAGCACGGGGAGCGTCATCGCCCCACGCGGACGCGGCTGTGCCGTCGGCAGCGCCGGGAAAGCTCGCGGGCAGCCGCACCTCGTCGACCGGCACCGACGGCGGGTCAGGCGGCAGGTCGAGCGGGATCACCGTGAGGTCGGTGAGTCTGGTGTCCTGCTGCCGTGGCAGCGTCAGGCGGAAGCACGCGCCGTGGCCGTATGCGCCCCACGCCTCCAGCTCGCCGCCATGCAGCCGGGCGTCCTCCTGGCTGATCGCGAGGCCGAGCCCCGTGCCGCCGGTGCGCCGGTTCCGAGACGGGTCCGCCCGCCAGAACCGGTTGAACACCAGGTCTTCCTCGCCCTGCCTGAGCCCGACCCCGTAGTCGCGCACCGTAACGGCGACGGCGTCGTCGTTCGCGCCGAGCGTGACCCTGACGGGCTGGCCCTCGCCGTGGTCGACCGCGTTGGCGACCAGGTTGCGCAGAATCCGCTCCACCCGTCGAGCGTCGACCTCGGCGATCACCTCGTAGTCCGGCAGGTTCAGCTCGATCACGCTGCCAGCGGACCCGGCGAGCACCTTCACCTGCTCGCGCACCCGCTCCATGATGGACCGGACGTCGACGAGCTCGGCCGTCAGCTCCTCGACACCCGCGTCAAGCCTGCTGATCTCGAGCAGGTCGCCGAGCAGCGCCTCGAACCGGTCAAGCTCGTCGGCGAGCAGCTCCGCCGAGCGGGCGAGCCCCGGCGGGAACTGCTCGCGCGAGGCGTGCAAGACGTCGGCGGCCATCCGCACCGTGGTCAGCGGCGTGCGCAGCTCGTGCGAGACGTCCGATGTGAAACGGCGCTGGAGCTGACCGAACTCCTCGAGCTGGCGGATCTGCGACTGGATGCTCTCCGCCATCTCGTTGTACGACCTCGCCAGCTTGGCAAGGTCGTCAGAACCGATGACGCGGAGCCGTTCGTCCAGCTCACCTTCCGCGAACCGGCCTGCGGCGTTGGCCGCCCTGCGGACGGGGAGCACGACCTGGCGGGTCACCAGGTTGGCGATGCCCGCGAGCAGCAACAGCAGCACGGCCGCGCCTGCGATGAGGGTGTTCTGCACCGTGCTTACGGTGCTCTGCTCCGCGCTGAGCGGGAAAAGCAGGTAGAGCTGCAGCGGGCGCGCGTTGCTCGTGATCGGCGCGCCGATGATCAGGTACGTTGTGCCGTCAACGGTGTGGATCTGCTCGGCTTCCCTGCCCCGCTCGACGAAGTCCCGCAGATCGGAAGGCACGTTCCCATAGCTGCCTACGAAGATCGACTCGTCGGACGTCGCAGGGCCGTCACCGGGGTACGAGCGGTCACCGCTGGCCAAGACCGGCTCGAAGGCGCCTGCCGCTGAGCCCTCGAGTTCGTGCGCGGCGGGTGACGAGCTGGTGATCTTCCTGCTGGCCTGCTCGAGGCGTTCCTTCAGCGTCTCGGGGCTGGCGTCGATCCCTTCCAGCTCCGACTCAGCGGTCGCGAGCACGGCGCGGGTCTGCGAGATCGCCGCGCGTCGCTTGGTGTCGAGCAGCCGCTCGGCGATCTGGTACTGCAGCAGCATGACAAGCACGAAGACCACCGCCGTCGACAGCGCGAGCGTCGAGACGGTGACCTTGAACTGCAGCGAGCTTCGCCAGCGTTCGCCGATGGCGGTCGCCGTGTTCCGCCAGAAGGTGACGACCCTTTCCGTCACCGGCGCGATCGCCTGAACGAGCGAAGTCAACCACTGTTTCACTTACGGTGGGCCCGCCTTGTACCCGACGCCACGCACGGTGAGCACGACCTCGGGGTGTTCCGGATCGCGCTCCACCTTGGAGCGCAGCCGCTGCACGTGCACATTCACCAGCCTAGTGTCGGCGGCGTGCCGGTAGCCCCACACTTGCTCGAGCAGTACCTCGCGGGTGAAGACCTGCCTCGGCTTACGGGCGAGCGCGACGAGCAGGTCGAACTCGAGCGGGGTCAGCGCGATCGGCTCGCCATCGCGGGTGACCTCGTGGCCGGGCACGTCGATGCTGAGGTCGCCAATGCCCAGCGTCTCGGCGGGCTCTGACTCCGTTCGGCGTAGTCGCGCCCGCACTCGCGCGACCAGTTCCTTCGGCTTGAACGGCTTGACGACGTAGTCATCGGCACCGGACTCAAGCCCGAGCACGACGTCGACGGTGTCGCTCTTGGCGGTCAGCATCACGACGGGGATGCCGGACTCTGCCCTGATCGCCTTGCACACGTCGATGCCGTTCAAGCCGGGCAGCATCAGGTCGAGCAGCACCAGGTCGGGCTTGAACTCGCGAAACGCAGCCATCGCGCGTGATCCATCGGCGACCACCGCGGTATCGAACCCCTCACCACGAAGCACGATGGTGAGCATTTCAGCGAGCGCGGGGTCGTCGTCGACTACGAGAACACGTGCCTTCATGCGTTCATGTTCGCACTATTGGTCAGACTCGCACTGCGCGACCCGGCGATACGGCCGCTTTGCGTCGATGGTCAGACGCCCTTTAGCCCGATCGGACGAATATGGCGTCAACAAGCGCCGCCGCGTCCACCTGCCCCGCGCCGTCGACGACCCGCCACGGCGAGAGCCAGTTCCGCTCCGCGAGCTGCTCGTACACCCGCCCGCAGCGGGTCTGCAGCGAGTCGTCCGACTCGAAGCTGTCGCGCGCGCGAGCGGCATCCTCCGACTCCCGCGATCGCGCCCGCTCCGCGGCGACGTCGACCGGCACCCGCAGCAGGAGCTGCTGGTCAGGCACCGGGATGTCGAACCGGTCGACCTCGAGCGCGCGCACCCACTCGACGATCTCGCCGTCGGCGTCCTGGTGCAGCCGCGCCGCCCCGTAGGCGGCGTTGGACGCGATGTAGCGGTCGACGAGCACGACGTCGGCGCTTGCGATGTCCTTGCGCAGCTCGTCGGCGGCCCCGAGGCGGTCGAGGGCGAACAGCAGCGCCATGCCGTTGACCGACTCGGTGAGGTCGCCGAGCCTGCCGTGCAGCCCGTCACGCGCGAGGTCGGCGTGGATGTCATCACCGTAGCGAGGGAACGCCCTGCCGATGACGTACGCGCCGCGCGCGGTCAGCTCCTCGGTGACGGCGCTGGCCAGGGTATTCTTGCCAGCGCCGTCGAGGCCCTCGATCACGATCAGCTTGCCCACGCCGACTCACCCTAGCCGCGGGGTCAGCCCGGCATGGCGGCGACCGAACCAGGTGGCGGCGGCGCCAGCCGCTTCGGCGCCTTGCCCCAGTCGCGGTAGGCCACGGTGATCTTGGGCAGCGCGACCTTGCCCGCACGAGGCGCTGGCAGCGCCCAGATGTCGGTGATCCTGAGCTTGCGCGGCAGGTTGTTGTGGTCAAGCCACACCCATGCGGAGACCATCGCCTTGCCCTGATCGGCCGCCGTGCGCAGGGACGTCACCAGCTGCTGCCGCGCCTGCGCTGGCGAGCTGTTCTCGATGTGCTCGGCCAGCTCGGCGACGTCGACATCGATCTCGTACCGGGTGAGCTCGGCATCGCCCAGCCTGACCCGGTCACTCGCCGCGAGTGTGCCCGACGCGACGAGGAGATCGAACGCCTGCGTCGGGTCGACCTTCTCCCGCGCCTTGACCATTGCGGGGGCGAGCACCTGCGCGAGTGGTTGTTGCGCCGCCATGGGCAGCGTGATCCATGGCTTGCCGAGAACCATGCCGGTGACCTGGCCGCTCGGCCGCGCGAACAGCGCATCACCGATGGCGCGGACCTCGATGTTCTGCTTGCGCTGCAGGGTGCGGATCAGCATGTCGCTCCCCCGCTTCCGGTAGACCAGCCGCCCCGCGCCGAAGGGCTTCGGCGGCTTGCCGCCGCTGAGCTTGAAGAACGCCGATCCCTTCTGCTTCGCCGCCTCGTCAGCGGCCCTGACCACATCGAGGACGCTCGTATGCGCCTCGAGGTTCGGCACCGTGCTTGTGGGGGTCGCGCCGGTGCCGCCCCCTGGTTCGCAGCCGGTAAGCACGGCCAGCAGCACACTGGCGACCAGCACACCCGCCCGTCCCATCACCGCAGCTTTCCTCCTCGATCCGTTCTCAGCCTGCGAGCTGAACGGTACCGACCTCATCCTCGCTCGCCGCGGGCAGCGCCTACTCGATATCCCCGTCCGCGTGTTTTCGGCACTTGGCTGGCGTTTCCTGCGCGCCTCGCCGAACCAGGCAGATTACCGTGCCAAGATTTGGTCACCAACACCAGCGGAGGAGCTGTGTCCCGTCCTGTCATGGTGCCGTCGTCGTGTGCGAGGTCGTGAATGTCGCTGCCCGGCCCGGACGCCCGTGTCATCGAACTACGAGTGCCAGGACTCGTCGGCGTCAGCGGTGAACAACTCCTGGACTCCGTCGCCACGGTGACCGTCGCGGGCGACGAGACCGGCGAGATCGTCCGGCCTGCCGACCGACTGCGCAGGCCGGTGGCCGGCCCCGTGCTGCACGCGCTCGGGCGCGCGATCCCCCGCACCCTCGAGGGCTACCTGTGGCACAAGATGACATCGGGCGGGGCGACCAAGACGGCGTGGGCGCTGCTGTTCCCGTTCTCGCTCGCCAACGTCGCGCACGGCATGCTGCCGCCAGCGCCGGAGGGCAGCAGGGTCACCCGCGCGCTTGTTGCGCTGGCTCAGGCGGTACTGCGCGTGTTCGGGCTGCTGCTGACCGCGCTGTTCGTCACCCAGGTCGGCGTGATCAGCCTCGACCTGATCGCCGCCCAGTGCCTCGCGCCGGGCACCGGCTGCCTGTCCGCGGTGCCCGATGTGATCCGCGAGGGCGAGGTCATCCGCACGCTGCTCGGGCTGGTGCCACCGCTGCTGCTGATCGCCGTCCTGTACCGGGTGTCTGCCAGTAGCTGGCAGCGCACCGGGATACCGGTGATGACGGCGACGTCGCGGCCGTCGCCGGATGCCGTGCCTGGCCACTCGCTTCAGCCGCACCGCACTGCAGGCGTGCTGCGCGGGCTGCACACCATGGCCGCGCTCGCCTGCGTCGCGCTGCTGCCGCTCGGCGGGGTGTTCGCGCCGCCCGACGGCACCGACGCCCGCGTCGTCTGGCTCGTCGCCGTGGCGTTCTTCGGCCTGACGGCGGTGGCCGCCGCACTGCTCGACGACATCGCCGACTGGCTGCGCAGGCTGCTGCCGCCAGTGGTCGTGGCCGCATTGCTCACCATCGGCGTCGCGTTGGTGGTGGCCGCCGCGCTGATCGGCTCGCCACTGACGCCTGGCGTCGGGGCCACACTGCCCGGCGTCGACGCGATGGCCGAGGGCCTGCTGGTGCTACTGCTCGCGACGGCGGCGGTGTTCGGGCTGGTGCTCGCGCCGCTGGCACTCCTGGGGCGACGGCAGTGGCGCACGCTGCCGCACCGGCTGCGGCCGTGGCTCGGCGGCTGGGTCGCCGCACCGACGGTGGTGCTCGCCTCCCTGCTCGGTGCGGGTTTCGGTGCGGGCATCGCGATCACGGTGCGGCAACTACTCGGCGGGGAGGAGCTCGTGCTACCGCCGAGCTACACCGCGCTGACGGTGTTGTGGGGCGCTGGCACGGTGATCGCCGCACTGCTGTGGGCAGGCACCTACCTGGTGGCGATTCCGCTGCGCAGGCGGTTGCGCGGCATCCCCCGCATCGTGCGCATCCTGCAGACCGGCGCGCGGGAGCAGCGCACGGCCGCCGACGCATGGGCCACCGCGATCATCGAGCGCAAGCACCTGCACCGGCTGGTCACCGTGATGGCGCTGCTGCTCGGCGCGGGCGCGGGGCCGCTTGTCGTGCTACGGCTGAACGACCGGCCGCTGCCGGTGTGGCTCGACCCGTTCGCGGGACTCGGCGTTCTGGCGTTAGGGCTGTTCGCCGCAGGGCTGGTGCGGACGGTGTACTCAGCGGCGCGCTACCCGGAACACCGCAGGCACCTCGGCGCGCTGGCCGACCTGGTGTTCTTCTGGCCGAGGCGGGCGCATCCGATCGTGCCGCCGTCGTACGCGGTGAAGGTGGTGCCCGACCTGGTGGAGCGGGTCAGGTACCACCTGCGTGAGCCGGACACCAGGGTGGTGCTGTCCGGCTACAGCCACGGCGGGCTGCTCGCGATGATCGCCGCAGCACGGCTGACGACAGAGCTCACCGACCAGGAGCGCGAGCGCGTCGGGCTGATCACGGCGGGCACCCCGGCGCAGTGGGGCTACCAGCGGGCGTTCCCCTCGCTGCTCCCCCCCGCGACGCTGGGCACCCTCTACGGCGCGCTGGACGGCCGCTGGCGCGGGCTGTGTCGGGGCACGGACTCGTTCGGCGGCGGCGTCACCACCTGGCGGCATCAGGTCGTCGGCGGCCAACTGCTCGGCATCGGCTACCTCACCGACGGCACCATCGGCCCGTTGCCCGCCGCTGAGCGGGGCAAGGCGAACAGCCTGGTGCTTGGCGGGGACCACTGGCTGGCCGACCCGGTGCCGCACGCCGAGGAGTGCCGCCGCTGGGCGGCGGGCGTGTTGCGGCACAACGACTACCTCGTCGACCCGGAGTGGGACCGCGCCGTCGCCATGGCCGCCGGGCTGGAGATCCCCGGCGCCGCCGTACGCCCCGCGCAGGAGCAGCCGTCGCTGTTCCCCGACCTGTCCCGGCCCACCGGCGGCGGGCGCTGAAAGACGCCTTCGCTGCGCTGTGTGCGGTGAAAGCGTCATTCATCGCAACGACGTCACCGCACCGGCGTCGTCAGCGGGACGACGTGGCGTCCGGGGTGCGGTCGAGGTCCGGTTCCAGGTACATCAGCCGGGCGGCGGGGATCTTGGTGCGGACGCGGTCCTCCGCGTCGTCGATCGCGGTCGCGATCTCGGTCAGCGACATGCCCCGCCGCAGCGCGACCTTCGCCGCCACGAGCAGCTCCTCCGGTCCGATGTACTGGGTGCGGATGTGGATCACCCGCTCGACGTGATCCTGCTCCAGCTCCGCGACGATCAGGTCGAGTTCGTCGTCCGATGAGCCCTCGCCGATCAGCAGGCCCTTCATCTCGATGATCAGCACGATCGCGATGATGCCGAGGAGCACGCCGATCATGAGGGTGCCGATGCCATCCCAGACCGGGTCGCCGGTCGCCGCCGCCAGGCTGACGCCGAACAGCGCGAAGATCAGCCCGACTAGCGCACCGGCGTCCTCGAGCAGCACGACAGGCAGCTCGGGCACCTTGGACTGCCGGATGAACTCCCACCACGTCGCGTCACCCTTGACTTTGCGCGACTCGACGATGGCGGTGCGGAAGCTGTAGATCTCCAGCCCGATGGCGACCAGAAGAATCACGATGGCCACCACCGGCGAGTGAAGCTCCTCCGGTTCCATGATCTTGTGCACGCCCTCGTACAGCGCGAACAACGAGCCCATGGAGAACAGCAGCAGCGCCACGATGAACGAGTAGAAGTAGCGGTCCCTGCCGTAACCGAACGGGTGCTGCTTGGTCTCGCGCCGCTGCGATGTCTTCTGCCCAAGCAGCAACAACCCCTGGTTGGACGTGTCCGCGACCGAGTGCACACCCTCGGCCAGCATCGACGACGACCCGGTGATGCCCGCACCGATGAACTTGGCGACCGCGATGCCCGCGTTGGCGAACAACGCGGCCAGAATCGCCTTGGTACTGCCGTCAGCTGACACGCTCTACTCCCCTGGTTCTCACTCGCCGTCTCGCAGCGGCAGCTTAGTACGGACGGCCGCGGCGTCAGCCCCGCCCCGATGTGGCGCGGAACAGCTGTGCGGGCTGGGTCGACGTCGTCGGCCGGACGGACACCGCGCCGTCGCTCGCGGCGAGCCATGCGGACTCGCCCCGGCACAGCCGCAGCTCGCGGCCGGTCGCCGACTCGCGAAGCACCGCCCCACCTCTCGTGCACAGCACGATCTGCGGCCCGGCAGGCAGCTCGACGTCGCCGTTGTCGCCGTCGGGCCACTCCACCCTGGATAGCTCGAACTCCGGCGCGTCGGTGCGGTACACCAGAAGCCTCGGATCGGCGTCTGGCTCGCCGCGCAGCACCGGCATGCTGCCGCGCGCGAAGTCCACCACCCGCAGCAGCTCTGGGACGTCGACGTGCTTCGGCGTCAGCCCGCCGCGCAGTATGTTGTCGGAGTTGGCCAGTATCTCCACCGCCGTGCCGCGCAGGTACAGGTGCAGGTTCCCAGCGGGCAGGTACAGCGCCTCGCCCGCGCCAAGCTCGATCCGGTTGAGCAACAGCGACGTCAGCACCCCGGCGTCGTGCGGATGCTCGTCACCGAGCTGGACGACGGTGGCGCACTCGGCCTCGAACTCGCCGTGCGCCTCGGCGTGCCGTGCGCACGACTTGAGGACGTCGGGCAGCAGGTCGTCGATGCGCTGCTGCGGCAGCGTGATCCAGGTGGTGAACAGCGCACGCAGGCCGTCGGTGTCCGGCTGCCCCGCCAGCAGGTCGGTGAAGGCGGCCAGCTCCGGCGTCTCGATGGCGCGCAGCAGCCGCACCGTGCGGGCGGCGTCGGCGAACCCGGCGAGCACCTCGAACTCCGTCAGCGCGCAGACCAGCTCCGGCTTGGCCGTCGGGTCGGGGTAGTTGCGTTCCGGGGCGTCGCGCGGGATGCCAGCCGCCTCCTCGCGGGCGTAGCCCTCAGCTGCCTGCTCCGCCGTGGGGTGTGCCTGCATCGACAGCGGTTCCTCGGCGGCGAGCACCTTGAACAGGAACGGCAGCCTGCCGTCCCAGCGCCGCGCGCAGGACGCGCCGAGCGCGCCTTCCGGGTCCTCCGCCACGACGTCGCACAGGCTGCGCAGGTGCCCTTGTGAGCAGTTGATGCGGGAGGGGTCGCCAGGGTGGGCGCCCATCCACAGCTCGGCCTCGGGATGCGGTGCGGGAACGGGTCTTCCCAGCAGTTCCGCGATCGCCGTCCGCGACCCCCATGCGTACGGCCGCACCGCGTTGTGCAGTAACTCCACGTCGTTCGCTCCTCGACCGGGCTCAGGACTGCACCGGAGTGAACCGGTTCGCGCCACCGATGGTGCCTGCCCCGAGCCCGAGGTACACGGCGGCGAGCTCGAAGCGCAGCCCGAGCACGGCGGCGACGACCGGCTCGGTGGCACCGATCTCATCAGCGACGTCGATGACCTCCGCCGAGGAGACCACCTCGGTCGCGGCACGGCGCGCCGCGGCAGCCGCCGCGTCCTGCCGGACCGAGAGCAGCAGCAGCCTACGCCTGCTGACCGAACTATCGGGATCGTCAGGGTCGGCGAAGATGTCGCGTCCGCCACTCCCCGACACGACCTCGCGATAGAGCGCTGCCCTGGCGAAGGCGTGGCGGTACTCCACCGCGTCAGCGACGACGGCGGCCTCCGCCGCGAG
Source organism: Actinophytocola sp. (assembly GCA_009377385.1). GTDB lineage: Bacteria > Actinomycetota > Actinomycetes > Mycobacteriales > Pseudonocardiaceae > Haloechinothrix_A. Next base: position 10,637 of record WHUD01000039.1, on the reverse strand, counting down.
CATGTACGCGGCATGCTCGGCCACCGCGCCCGCGACCGGGTCGAGGCCCCACAGCAGCGGGGTGCGGTCGGCGAACGCCAGCGCGAGCGACTTCGCCGGGTTGACGAACGACTCGTGCTGCAGGTGGTCGCGCTCCGCCTCGGCGTCAAGCTCGTCGGCGAGCGCGTCGACGTCGACGTCCAGCAGGCCGAGCGCGGACAGCGTGCGCAGACCGGCGGCGAACACGGTCGCGAACACCCGGTCCGGCCCGACGACAACCCGAGGCGTGATCAGCGTGCCCTTCCCAGCCACCGCCGCCGCGACCGGGCCGTCCTCGGGGGCGGTCAGCACAATGGCGGCGCCGTAGCGGCTTGCCCGCCCCAGCGAGCTGGCCAGCTCGTCGTCGCCGGGGTCGTCGGTGTGGACGTAGACGACGTCGAGTGCGCCCACCCAGCTCGGCACCACGTCGGCGAGCACGACCGGCGTAGGGCAGCTCGGGCCAAGCAGCGCGGCAAGCATCCGCATCACCGCCCTGCCGACGCCGGTGCGGCCCACCAGCACCAGCGAGCGGGGACGGTCGAAGTCAAGCCGGGCGTCCAGGTCCAGCTCGGTCGCCCGTTCCAGCACCGAGCGCGCCTGCGCGCCAGCCATCGCGGTCGTGCGCAGGACACCCGAGGTGTCGGCGTCGGCCAACCTCACCGGGTCATCGAGCAGCGAGTCGTCAAACACCATCGGTCGTTGAACCGGAATTGCCTGTCGGTTCGGTCGCTTCGTCGAGCAGCAGGACGGGGATGCCGTCCTTCACGGGGTAGTGGCGGCCACACTCCGTGCAGGTCAACGCGTCCGCTTCGGGATCGTCAGGGGTGCCCCGCGTCAGCGGGGCGTGGTCGGGCGACGGGCACGCGAGAATCTCAAGCAACTGCTCGTCAAGGGTGACGGCCATAGTTCCTCCCTACCACGCGGCGTCGCTGCCGTGGTGTCAATCCGGTGTCTGTCCGGTATCCCTCTGCCTGTCCCAGGATGCGCCTCAGCCGCGGACGATCGCCAGGACTTCGTCGGTCAGGGCGCGCATCGCGTCCTCGTCGCGGGCCTCGACGTTGAGCCGGAGCAGCGGCTCGGTGTTGGACGGCCGCAGGTTGAACCAGCCCTCCGGCAGCTCTACTGTCAGCCCGTCCAGTTCGTCGACGACGGCGCCATGCCGGTTACCGAAGGCGTCCTTGACGGCGAGCTGCCGCGCGACCTGGTCGTCCACCGTTGAGTTGATCTCACCGGACGCGGCGTAGCGACGGTAGCTCGCGGTCAGCCCGGAGAGCGGGCCGTCCTGCTCACCGAGCGCGGCGAGCACGTGCATCGCGGCGAGCATGCCGGTGTCGGCGCGCCAGAAGTCGCGGAAGTAGTAGTGCGCGGAGTGCTCGCCGCCGAAAATCGCGTCCGTCTCCGCCATGCTCGCCTTGATGAACGAGTGCCCGACGCGGGTGCGCACCGGCTTGCCGCCGTGCTCGGCGACGATCTCGGGCACTGCCTTCGACGTGATCAGGTTGTGGATCACCGTCGCGCCAGGCTCCTTGGCCAGCTCACGCACCGCGACCAGCGCGGTGATCGCGCTCGGCGCGACAGGATCGCCGTTCTCGTCGACGACGAAGCAGCGGTCGGCGTCGCCGTCGAATGCGACGCCAGCGTCCGCGCCGAGCTCACGCACCTTGGCCTGGAGGTCTATCAGGTTCGCTGGGTCGAGCGGGTTGGCCTCGTGGTTCGGAAAGCTGCCGTCAAGCTCGAAGTACATCGGCACGATGTCGATCGGCAGTCCGTCAGGGGCGCTGAACACCTGCGGCACGGTGTGCCCGCCCATGCCGTTCCCCGCATCGACGACGACCTTCAGCGGCCTGCTTTCCGAGAGGTCGACCAGTTTCCGCAGATAGGCGGCGTAGTCGGCAAGGACGTCTCGCTCGGTGACGACGCCCTGCGCGCCCTCGAACGGGGGCACGCCCTGCTCGACGGACTCCTTGATCTCGGCAAGCCCTGAGTCCTGCCCCACCGGCGCCGCCCCAGCGCGGCAGAGCTTGATGCCGTTGTACTTGGCTGGGTTGTGGCTCGCGGTGAACATCGCGCCTGGCAGGTTGAGCGAGCCGGAGGCGAAGTAGAGCTGGTCGGTGCTTGCCAGCCCGATGGAGACGACGTCGACGCCCTGCGACGTCACGCCGCGCGCGAACGCCGAGGCCAGGCCCGGCGACGAGTCGCGCATGTCGTGGCCGATGACAACGGCCGACGCCGCCTCGTCGACGACGAGCCGCGCGAATGCGGCCCCGAACCGTTCGATGAGGTCCTCATCCAGTTGTTCGCCGACGACACCTCGGATGTCGTATGCCTTCACGATCCCCGACAGATCAGTCACGCCTTCTCCCGAATCGACGTTCGTAAGCTCAGTGGCGCAGAGCCTACACAGTGCCACCGGGACGTCGATGGGGCGTCGGATGAGGCTGAGTTCGAAAACCTACCGGTTGACCGGATCAGGCAGAACTCGCAGGTGGCCCCTGCGGCCACTGCCTGCCTGCTGCTCCGGCTGCGGCGCTGGTATCGGCTCGGAGCGCCCCGCTTCCCTGACGGCCTCCGCGAGCGCGGTCAGCTCGTCGGTCGACGGCTCTTGCGACGAGAACTCGCCCTCGTGCCGGACCACTTCCCAGCCCTTGGGCGCGGTCAGCCGCACCGCATGCTCCTCGCACAGGTCGTAGGAGTGCGGTTCCGATGCCGTCGCGAGCGGGCCGACGACCGCAGTCGAATCGCTGTAGGCATAGGTCAGCGTGGCGACGGCGGGCAACAGGCACCCGGTTCGCGAACACACCCGTACGCTCGACACGGCCCCGACCATAGCGCCTCGGCGGTGCCGTCACGGGGAGGCACACCGTGTCGCGGACGACCCGATCTCGCCAATTGCGACGACTGCGCGATGCTCGCCCCGGCTGACCGGTGAGGGGCGGCGCGGCGACACCGCGCGCGTACCCTGCTTGTGTGGGCACGACACGCAGCTTCCGTTCCCGGCACCGGCGTCGCCGTGACCGGCGTGGTCGCGGCTTGCGCGGTCCGTTGCTCCCTGCCTCGCTGCCTGCGGCGTCGAGCAGGTCGGAGCAGTTCGACGCGCTCGTGGTTGAGGCACTCGAGCCGATCGAGTCCCGCTGGGCCGACGACCTCGACATGCTCGACGTCGCCGTGGACGAGGTCCCAGACGTCCGCCGCGCCGACGTGCGCGGGCTCGGCGAGGGGGTGCTGCTCGACGGCGCCATCCCGCTGTCGCGGCTGGTGCCGGTCGGTGTCGACCGCAACGGGGTGCCGACGCGCGCCCGCATCGTGCTGTACCGCAGGCCGCTCGAGGCGCGGGCGAAGGATCCCGCCGACCTCGCGGACCTCATCAACGAGGTGCTCGTCGAGCAGATCGCGACCTATCTCGGGGTGGATCCCGAGGTGATCGACGGGCCGTGAGGGGTGTCCGGGGTGTCACGAAGGGCATCTTGCTGGCGTCTGGCGCCAGTAAGATGCCCTTCGTGGCACCTCACACCCGGCGACGCCGGGAAGGGATCGCGGTCAGCAGGGTGAACAGCAGCGCGCCGACCTGCGCCAACAGCAGCAGAGTGCGCACGGTGGCCTGATTGCGCACGACGACGTCCGCAGCGCGGGTGGGGACCTCGACGCCGACCTGATGTCCCCACGCGGGCACGATCGGCACCTGCTCGCCGTTGACGCGAGCCTCCCAGCCCGGTTCCAGGTTCGCGCCGAGCACGAGCAGCCTGCCTGCTGGCCCGTCGGAGACCCGCACCCGCACGTCGGGCAGCTCGGCCTCGACCACGGCGATGCCCTCGCCATCGACGTCGACGGGCGGGGCATCGCCATCGACCGCGAATTTGCTCAGCGATGGCGCGATCAGCGTGACAGGGCCGCCGGTTGGCAGCAGCCGCAACACCCGCCTGCCGTCTGCGAGCGGCGTCGTCTCGGCGACCAGGTCGTCCCCGGCGTCGAGCAGCGTGTCCGCGCTGACGCCTTCCGGCAGCACCACGAACAGCACGCCAGCCGCACTGACGGACGAAAGCACGTCGCGCACCTCGTCGGCGTCGTCCGAGCTGAGCAGCGTCCGCTGCCATCGGACGAGGCGTTCCGGGGCGCCGTCGGGCAGGTCGAGCGAGTCGTCACCGAACGCGGGCATGCCGCCACCTGAGACGCGCGGCTGCCCGTCGCCACGCAGCACGAGCACCGACCGGCCGGTGTCGGCCAGTTCCGCCCCGAGTGGGGCCGCCAGCCGACCGGGAGCTGCGTCGCGCAGCGGCCCCTCCGCAGCGGTCGTCACGGCCGCGACCGCGAGCACAACGAGCGACGCGGCGCCAGCGCCAACGGCGAATCGCCTGGCGAGCACCGTGCGGCCGCCGCTCTTGACGTCCCGCCGGCAGATGCCGAGCAGGATGGCGAACAGGCCCACCGTGACCAGCAGCAGCGGCGCACCAGCCCAGCCTGGCCGGGCGTCACCACCGGCGACCGGGGCGACCGGCACCAGCCGGACCAGCGCGACGGCCGCCGCGCCGAGCAGCACCAACCCGGCACCGGGCAGCACCCGCGTCGTCGGCCGCACCACGACGGCGGCGAACGCGGCGACGACAAGCAGGCCGCCGATCGGCAGCCCACCTGTTCCGCCGGGGTAGAGCGAGAGCAGCTCGGCGATGCCGACGTCGACGTCGGGCACCCGCGCGCCGAGTCCGTGCAGCAGCAGCGCCGGGTTGGTGACAAGCGCGACCGGCCACGGCAGGGTGAGCGCGATCGGTAGCAGCACGACGAGCGCGATCCCGGCCAGCCGCCGCCCGAGCGGCACTGAGGATGACACGAACACGAACCCGCCGAGCAGCACGACCAGCGCCAGCAGGTAGGTCAGCGGCGAGAACGATGCGATCACCGCGAGCCCGAGGGAGACCGTGACGGCGACCGAGAGCCACCGCTGACCGCTGGAGCGCGGTCGCAGAACCGCCACGATTCCGGCGATCACGAGCGGAAGCAGGATGTGCACCACGACGACGTCGACCCTGCCGCCCGCGACAGCGGCTGTCGCGGGCGGCAGCAGCGCGTAGCCGGTGGCGAGCAGGGCGCGCACCCAGCGGTGCACGCCGAGCCTGCCGCTCGCAACGTAGCCGCTGAGCGCGGCGAGCGGGATGTCGAGCAGCAGCAGGAGCGCGACCGCGGCCGATGTTCCACCGATCGGGTACAGCAACACGCCGAGCGCGCCGACGATCGCCAGCGCGGGCGATGCGTGCGCGGACGTCCCGCCACCCTCCGCGTGCCAGCCCGCGAGGTAGCTGGACCAGACCTGACTCAGCTCCCCGACAGGCAGCAGCCGTCCGCCGGCGAGGTCGAGCCCGAGCCGGTGCCCGTTGACCAGCAGCGCAAGGCCGGTGAGCCCAAGCACGAGCAGCAGTGGCGGAGCGAACAACGTCGCCGCGAGCACGCGGGCGCGGTTGACCTCGACGAACACCAGTCCGGCGTGCGCGGCCTCGCCGGGGCTCGGCCGCTGCGGCTCAACCTCGGTGGCCTCCCTCGGTGCCTCGACATCGGCAGTCTCATCGCGGACCGGCGCGGACGCGACACGCTGCGCCGGGGCAAGCGGCACGGCGACGACGTCCTTGGGGTCACCGCCCGCGAAGGCGGCCGCCCGCAGCTCCTCCGGCGGTATCCAGGTCGCGCGGGTCGTCGCGGACTCGGGCAACCGGCCGAGCGCCGCCGCCTCGCTGGCGATCCTCCGCCGGACGAGCGCCCGCACCGCGGCCCTGACGGCGAACCGCATCCGCGTCCACCTGCTCACGAACAGCCCGCGCACCCCGGCGCGATGGCGGTACCTGCCGGTCCTGCCGTCACCAGGGTCGGCGCGCTGCCCAGCCGCCGCCCTGAGCCGCCGCCCAGGCAGCAACTGCCCACCGCGCAGCATGAAGCCAACGGCGGCCAGTTCGGCCCGCGCCCGCGCGAGATCCCGTGCGAGGACGAAACCGATCGCCCGCAACACGCACAGCACGACCAGCCGGGGCACGCCAAGCAGGAACGACGGCGTCGAGCAGTTCACAAGCAGGGTGCGCACCCCGCCGATCCGGTCGGCGGCCAGCGTTTTCGCCCTGTCGGACGCGACACCAGGCAGCGCGCTGACAGCGCGCTCCCCCCTGCGCAGCGCCCGCGCGTGCCTGATCCTGGCGCGCGGCACGCACAGCACCGTTACGCCTGCGACGTTCGCGCGCCATCCGAAGTCGATGTCCTCCCGCAGCAGTGGGAACTCCTCGTCGAAACCGCCGAGCTGGTCCCACAGCGTGCGCGTGATCAGCGCGCCCGCGCTTGGCATCGCGAGCACCTCCGAGCTCTGCTCCGCCAGCTCGGCGGCGTCGATGCCCATGCCGTCGTGCCGGTGACCCGACGCATCGGTGGACAGCCCCGCCTCAACGATCAGCCGGGAGTCCAGCCAGTCGACGGCGAGCGGGCCGAGCACCCCAGCAGACGGCGCAGCGTCTGCGGCGTGCAGCAGGTCGGTCAGGCAGTCCGGCTCCGGCGCGCTGTCGTCGTGCAGCACCCAGACCCAGGTGAGCCGCTCCTCGAAGGTGACCGTCGCATGCTGCACCCCTGCGGCGACGGCTTCGGCGAAGCCGACGTCCGCTCGCAGCGTCAGGACCGAGTCGATGATCGCGTCCTGCTCGCCCTGGGCGTGGTCGAGCAGCTCAGGCGTGCGATCGGTCGAGCCGGTGTCGACGGCGACCACGCGCTGCGGCCGCACCGTACTCCGGCGCAACGCAGAAAGCACCGTTGGCAACCAGGCGTCACCGTCGTGGCAGACCACGACCGCGACCACCGGTGCGGTCTGCATAGGCAGTGTCGCCCTTCCCGCCGCTACACGGCCCGCTTCTTCAGCTTCCTACGTTCCCGCTCCGACAAACCGCCCCAGATTCCGAAGCGTTCATCATGCGCCAGCGCGTATTCGAGGCACTCAGACCGTACCTCGCAGCCCTGACAGATGCGCTTGGCCTCCCGGGTTGATCCCCCCTTCTCCGGGAAGAAGGCTTCAGGATCGGTCTGGGCGCACAGCGCGCGCTCCTGCCACTCCTGCTCCTCGGTGATGTCGAACATCTCCGCGAGAACACCGTCCTCGAACCCGATGTTCTCGGCCCAGCTCATGACCGCCCCCGTGTGATGGCCTACGTCCGCGTTCCTCACGTCCGCCTCCTTGCTTCCACGCAGTTGAAGTTGGCGAACACCACCCGCTGCCCCCTGCCGTTACGGCGTAGCCGCAGCGAATGACATCACTGTGATTACACCCTTGTGATCCGCTCCGGTCAAGCAATGTCCCATGGTTGGGGGATAGTCGAGCGGCGAACGCGCAAGCTGACACGCCGAGCGGACGACGACCCATCATTTCGAATTGATGACCTTTGGCGACCCTCGGCTACGGTGTCAGACCCCGCGTACGCGAGACTGAGGCCGTGCAACGATCAGCAGTGCGGCCAAGCCCGATTTTCCTGGGGATTCTCGCGACCACCGTGGTGGGCGGCGTGCTCGCCACACTTTACCCGCCTGCCGAGCTCAGCGCAGCGGGGATCGAACGTCATCCGGTGACAACACTCGGCATCGTGCTGCTCGTGCTCGGCGGCTGGGCATTGTCGCTGACCCTGCACGAGTTCGGTCACGCGATCGTGGCATACCGGGGCGGTGACACCGAGGTCGCCGCCAAGGGCTACCTGACCATGGACGTGCGCCGCTACACCGATCCGGTGCTCTCGCTGGTGCTGCCACTACTGCTGCTCGCCATCGGTGGCATCCCACTACCGGGTGGCGCGGTGTGGATCAACCACTGGGCGCTGCGCTCACGGGGCGTCGCTGCTGCGGTGTCGCTGGCAGGGCCGCTGTCGAACCTGGTGATCGGAGTCGCGCTCACGGTGACGATCGCGCTCATCCCTGGCATGCCTGCGGGGCTGCTGCTCGGGCTGTCGCTGCTCGCGCTGCTGCAGATCGTGGCGTTCGTGCTCAACATCCTGCCGGTGCCAGGTCTCGACGGCTACGGCGCGCTTGAGCCGTACCTCTCGCCGCAGGCCCGCGAGATCGGTATGAAGGCCCGGCCGTGGGCGCCACTGGCGCTGTTCGCGCTGCTGATCGCCTTCGAGCCGGTGCGAGCGGTGTTCTTCGGCGTATCCGACCTGCTGTTCGAGGCCATCGGCGGCGAACCGGACGCCGCCTACACCGGGCTGTTCATCTTGCAGTTCTGGCGCTGACACCCGTACGGGCGAACCAGCGGTCGGCGCGCTTCGCGGCGCGCCGCAGTCCGGAACGCTCGCCGAGGTAGTCGCCGAACATGCCGACGATGGGCAGCACGCCGATGATGCGGTGCCAGAACCGGCCGCGCGGACGCTTTTCCAGCTCCTCGGTGACGGCGTAGAGCGAGCGGCCGAGCCGCCACAACGTGACGGCGAACGCCTTCAGCGAGATCCTGCGCCCGTCCCGCTTCTCGGTCCCGCGCAGTTCGGCGGTGAGCTCCGCGGTGCGGGCGTCCTCATCGGACGGATCGTGCTCCGGGTAGTCGCCTGCTGCGAGCTTGGGATCGACGTCGCGCTCGAACAGCACCCAGGCCAGCAGCCGCACCCGGTCGGCGTGGCCGGTGACACCGCGCTCCCCAGCGATGGCGCACAGCAGCAGCCCCTGCGACGCCGTGCCGAGCGCGTCCTGCACCGGAAGCCGGTCGGCGAGCGCGCCGCCGAGGCCGGGCACCGATGTCAGCAGCGAGGTGACCCTGCCGACGCGGTTGATCCACCAGCGCGTGCGCTCATCCGGGTTCATCGCCTGCCACGCGACGGTGCCGGGCACCTTCACGGTGCTCAGTCCGTTGAGCAGCCGCTTGCGTAACCCTGGTGAGGTGTTGGCCAGCTCGGCGAGCTGCTCACCCTTGCGTGCCGCCTCAGCCGCGCGGTCGCGTAGGCCGAGCGGGTCGGCCTCCCGCAGCGCGTCGAGCACGGGCGCCGTCGCCCGCACGAACGGCCGCAGCACCGCGACGACCTGTCGATCGGTGATGGCCTCGCCCACCGCTCCTCCTCGCGACTCAACGGGTCGATCTGCCCGACCGCGCCACGCGGGCCTGCGCGAGCACGCGGCCGAGCACCACCGCCGACGGTAGCGCGCCAGCCGCGAGCAGCGCGATCGCGCGCCAGTCCTGCGGCAGCACGAGGTCACCGCCCGGCCCGGACAAGCCCATAATGATCATAGTTGCGAACCAGAGCGCCAGCGGCAGACCGGCGAACCCGGCCGGGCCACCCAGCCGCACCGCGAGCCGCGCGGTCTGCGAGACCAGCCACGGCGTCGTGACCAAGGCGACGAGCACACTCACCGGCGCGTGTGCACCGCCGTAGTCCGGCAGGATGATTCCGTCGAACCGCAGCGGCAGGAAGAACAGCTCCAGCATCGCGAGCGCGACGGAGTTGATCAGCAGCAGGGACAACGCGACGCCGTCGATGGCGGAACCGGCACGAGCGTCGGTCACGACAGCCCACCGAACAGGTCGCGCTCGCAGCCGGTGCGTGGACCGTGCACCAGCTCGAAGTACTCCGTGTCCAGGTTCGGCAACGCGGCGCCGTTCGACAGCGCGTAGCTCGGCCGCGCACCTCTGGCGACCGTGACCTGTGTTGCGTGCGCATCCAGCGCGCGGAGCTTGTCATCGATGTGTTTGGCGACGTCGATCTCGGTGGTCACCCGCTCGTCAGGCACAACGGGCAGCTCGTCGTCATCGGGCACCCGGAACGGCACGTCGTCGTCCGCACGCATCCGCGCAAGCTCGCGGCGCACCGGGGTGTGTGGCGCGATGGTGTGAAACACCCGCTCGACGGAATCCGCGCCGGGGGCGGCGGCCATGGTGATCTCGTGGGCTCTGATGTGGTCGGGGTGGCCGTACCCGCCGTAGGAGTCGTAGCCGACGACGACCCTCGGCCGGAACTCGTCGATGACCGTGCGGAGCTGGTTCGCCTGCTCGGTCACGCTGCCGCCGACGAGCGCGCGGGGGTGGTCGGCGGACGGCATGCCCGCCATGCCGGAGTCGCGCCAGCGGCCGATGCCGCCGAGGTAGCGGTGGTGCCGCACGCCGAGCGCCGCGCAGGCGGCCATCAGTTCACCGTGCCGGTAGCCGCCAAGCTGGTCGGCGTCGGCCGCACCGAGCTGCGCGAGCGCGGGCGGGATGATCTCGCCTTCCTCGCCGAGCGTGCAGGTGACGACCGTGACGTCGTAACCTGCCGCCGCGTAGCTTGCGATGGTGCCGCCGGTGGTGAGGGTCTCGTCGTCCGGGTGCGCGTGCACCAGCAGCAACGATTCCCGCGAGTTCTCCTCAGCCATGCACCCACCTGGTGTCGCCGTCGTCAGGCACCTGATCACGGTAGCCCACGCCAGCGGCGTGGTCGGCACACGCCCGGCGGGCCGGACATGTCCGCGATGCGGACGGAGAGCGCGCGGGCGCATCGGCCGAACGCTGACCCCGAGTGTCCACGGAAGTGCAGCGGGAGTTCTACGGAAGTGCTAAACCTCCTCTCGAATATGCGTTCGATAGATGGGTAAGGTCAGTGCCATGACCAGCACAGACCTTCGCCTCCCCGACCCCGGCCCGCAGGGCTGGTGGCAGTCCG
>WHUD01000399.1 GCA_009377385.1 Actinophytocola sp. | reverse complement strand
CACCGACCTGCTCGCTGCCACCGATGACGGCGACAGCACTGATCCCGAGCACGCCGCCGAGACCGCGGACATCGAGACCGGGCAGGGCGATGAGGTCGGCAGCGGTGATGGCAGCGAGCCCGCCGCGAGCGTCTACGGCGACAACGCCTATGGCACCGGGAAGTTCCACGACCGGTTGGAGCGGGCCGGGATCGAGTCGAAGTGCAAAACACAGCAGCCGGTCGCCGCGGGCGGGTTGTTCGCCAAGGACCGCTTCGACATCGACCTGCAACACGACACGGTGACCTGTCCGGCCGGGCACACCGCCCCGATCCGCCGCGGCAGCAACGGGACCGGCGCCGCCAGCTTCGGCGACGCGTGCACCGGCTGCCCACTGCGCGAGCAGTGCACCAAGGCCGCCGCCGGACGCAGCATCCGGGTTGGGCTCTACGAGCAGCAACTCGCCGATGCCCGGGCCCGACAACAGCACCCGGACTGGGTCACCGACTACCGCGCCACCCGACCCAAAGTGGAACGCAAGATCGGCCATCTGATGCGCCGCCGCCACGGCGGACGCCGCGCCCGGGTCCGCGGCAAGGCCAAGATCGCCGCCGACTTCGCGCTACTCGCCGCCGCCGTCAACCTCGCACGCCTCGGCGTGCTCACCGTGGCCGGCACACCCAGTCCAGGATGGGCCACAGCAGCCGGATGAGCCAGACAACGCGTTGACTCATCAAAGATGCCCGCGTAGCGGCTTCGTTGCCTCATGAGGGAA
>WHUD01000398.1 GCA_009377385.1 Actinophytocola sp. | reverse complement strand
CTGGTCATCTGGGTGGCCAGGGCCGGGATCGAACCGGCGACCTTCCGCTTTTCAGTGCTCGGAAGGTCGATTCTGGTTACCTCTCCGTTCGCAATCTTACTGTTCAGGAGGGGGCTGCAACATGAGGGGGCGAGCTGCACGGGAGCGTACTGAGACCCAAACTGAGACCCGTATGCGCTGTCGATGACCGTCCTGCGGTCGCCTATCGAACGTGGGCCCCGGCCACCTGCTACTTGGAAGCTGTCGTTTGCGTCCCAGAGGGCATCTCAACGCTCCATAGGTTGGCCTCTCTGCCATTGGAACCCCGTAGTGGTGTGTGTGGGGGGGTAACGGGGGCCGCGCGGAGGCTCGTGTGCTGGGTACGGACGAACTCAGCGACGAGACGAAACCTCTGTGGGCTTGTCGGCGCGCAAGACGCGGCCATTGCTTCGAATATGCATTCGAGCGGCGATAGGCCATCCTTCGCGCAACCAGTGCACCCATCCGCGCGGGTATGGGTGGACTTGCGTCGCCTGCTTGCGCCAGGTCCGCGTCACATCTATCACCACGCCCTCGGCGGCCTGCAGACTCGCTTGTCCGCTGCCATCGAGGGTGACGGCGGACAACGCTGTCCCGAGAAGAGCGTCTTACGGCGGCTACTGACCCCAAAGCGCCAAAAACGACCCCAACCGAGTCCTAGTGGGGCCGTTTTCGCTGGTCATCGGGGTGGCCAGGGCCGGGATCGAACCGGCGACCTTCCGCTTTTCAGGCGGACGCTC
>WHUD01000397.1 GCA_009377385.1 Actinophytocola sp. | reverse complement strand
CGTTGTCCAGGGCCGAGGCGACCCGGCCCATCGAGCCAAGCAGCCCGGCCGCGCGCACCCGCTGACCGAAGGCCCAGGCGGTGTATTGCGATCCACGGTCCGAGTGGACCACGGTCTGTCCGGGCGGCGGCCGCCTCCGCCAGCGCGCCATCTCTAGGGCGTCCACCACGAGTTCGGAGCGCAGGTGGTCGGCGATCGACCAGCCCACGATGCGGCGCGAGAAGACATCGAGCACGGCCGCACAGTAGACCTTGCCCTCGCGCGTGGGGTGCTCGGTGATGTCGGTGAGCCAGAGCCGGTCAGGGGCGTCGGCTATGAAGCGTCGGCGCACCAGGTCGTCATGCACGGGCGGCAGCGGCCGGTGTCGTTTCCGCCGCCAGAAGAGGCCGCAGAGGCCAGCCGCGCGCATCAGTCGGGCGACGCGCTTCCGTCCACAGCGGACGCCACGCCCCAGCCGGAGTTCGGCATGCACCCGTGGCGCGCCGTAGGTGCCACGCGACCTCGCGTGGACCTCCATGATCTGCCTGCTGAGGTCGGCGTCGGCCAACGCCCGCGCGGACGGGGCCCGGTCCCGCCACTCGTAGTAGCCCGACGTCGAGACGCGCAGCACCCGGCAGGCCACCGCGACGGGCGTCCCGTCGGCGGCAAGGTCATGGACCAACCGGAAGCTCATTTTGGCAGCACGTTCTCGCGGGCGAAGAACGCCGCGGTGGAGTCAATGGGTCAGCGCAACAGTGCCTGCATTCTATCGGCGGGCGTGTC
>WHUD01000396.1 GCA_009377385.1 Actinophytocola sp. | reverse complement strand
CTGGGTGTCGGTGTCGTTGAAGGCGGCCATCCTTCAAGTGTCGGCGCCGTTTCGCTGAACCAGCGGTGACGCGCCGGGTTATCCACAGATCGATGCGGCTCACTTCAACCGACTCCGAGGCGATGTCCCGGCCCACGCTGGCCTTCGCCGGCGGCGGCGAGGTGCGGGTCATCGGTCGCGATCCTGGCCCCCTCGGGGTGACCTCGGCGCGGGCCGGGTATCGCCATCATGGCATCGGCCCGCTCCGCTGAACATGTCTGGCGAGAATCTGTAGACAACAACCAGCAGGACCGGCGGGCATGCAGGGTCCGCTAGCCCTGCCACCGGACGAGACCGCCGGTCACCAGCCCCATCTTCCGGGACTCGGTGACCTCGCCGCGACGTTCGGCAGCGGTGTACTGGTTCGGCGTCATCCCCGGTGGGGTACGCACGCCGAGCCGAATGCCGTGCAGCACCACGACCCAGCGTTGCGAGGCGGCCGCCGACACCCACCGCGGGTCGAGCGGGAGCTCGGCGGTGGCGAACAGGTCACCGCGGCTGCCGTTCAGCGCGAGCCCGTTGTTGGTGCGTCGTAGCGCCCACCCGTCGAGCGCGGTCAGGTTGTACGCCCCGTAGGGGATGCGCTGCATGCCCAACAGCAGCGCCGCCTCGGTGTGGCTTTCCTTCGGCGCCGAGGCGCCGGTGGGGTCACGCATCACCATCGCCCGTCGTGGCTCGAACAGCGCGACCGGTAGCTGTTCAGTCATTTCGTCGGTGAGCGGGTCA
>WHUD01000395.1 GCA_009377385.1 Actinophytocola sp. | reverse complement strand
GATCGACGGCGACACGCGCATGACCTACGCGGAACTGGACCGCCGCGCGAACGGCATCGCGCAGCGACTGCGGGACGGCGGTACCGGCCATGAGGACGTCGTCGCCGTGGCGATACCGCGCTCGGCGGACCTCATCGCGACGCAACTCGGCGTGCTCAAGGCTGGCGCGGCGTTCCTGCCGGTCGACCTCGACCACCCCGACGATCGGGTGGCGTACCTGCTCACCGACTCCCGCGCGCGGGTCGTGATCACCACGGCCGCCGACGTGATGCGCCTGCCGCTGGTGGACGACGTCAGTTACCTGGTCACAGACGACGTCACACCCGTGACCACCGGGCCGTCCGTTGTGACGACGGGCGATCACCCGGCCTACCTGATGTACACCTCGGGGACCACCGGCCGCCCCAAGGGCGTGCTGATCACCCACCACGCGCTGCTGAACCAGCTGACGTGGGTGATCGACCACTTCGGACTGCGCGGCGACGACCGGATGCTGCACCAGTACTCGCCGGGCTTCGACCCCCACGTCGAGGAGGTCTTCGCGCCCCTGCTGGCCGGTGCGGCGATCGTCGTCGCCCGGCCGGGCGGGCACACCGACCCCGCCTATCTCACCGGTCTCGTGCGCGACGAGCGGGTCACGGTCATGGACCTGGTGCCCACGTTGCTGCGAGCCCTGTTGGACCACACGGACTCCGACACCGCGCCGTGGTGGGGGAGCCTGCGCCGCCTGCTCGCGGGCGGCGAGGCCCTCACGCCCGAGCTGGCC
>WHUD01000394.1 GCA_009377385.1 Actinophytocola sp. | reverse complement strand
CGGGTGGGGCGGCTAGCCAGGGACCTCATTGCCCGCACAGAAGCGCTGGGGATGCGCGTGGCCGGGGCTCGGCTCGCCCTCCCCGGCTTGGTGGACGCGCGGTCGTCGAGCCTGCGGATCGCGCCGAACCTGGGCTGGTCGGACGTCGAGCCGGTGCCACTGGTCGGGTTGCCGGGCGCCGTGAGAGTGACGATCGCCAACGAGGCGGACCTGGCCGGGCTGGCGCAGGTCTGGGGGACGCCGCCGGCCGTCCGGGCCACGCGCACGTTTCTCTACGTGTCCGGGGACGTCGGTGTCGGCGCAGCGCTGGTGGTCGACGACGCGCTGTTCCCCGGCCGACACGGGTGGAGCGGCGAGATCGGGCATGTCGTCGTCGATCCGTCCGGCGCTCGCTGTCGGTGCGGGGCGACCGGATGCCTGGAGCGCTACGCCGGCAAGGAGGCGCTGGCCGGAGCGGTCGGGCTCGGCCTGGACGTGCCCGATGACGTGCTGACCGAGCGGCTGCGCCAGGGGGACCAGGCCGCGCGCGCCGTTCTGGACCGGGCCGGGCAGGCGCTGGGGCTGGCGATCTCGAACGCCGTCAACCTGGTCGACGTCGACTGTGTGCTGCTCGGTGGTGTCTACGCCCGGATCACTGAACTGCTCCGGCCGGCGGTTCACGCGGAACTGATGTCGCGGGTGCTGGCGGCGCCCTGGGCGCCGGTCGAGGTTCAGGCCGCACCGGTGGGCGAGCACCCGGCTCTTACCGGGGGTGCGCTGGCTGTCCT
>WHUD01000393.1 GCA_009377385.1 Actinophytocola sp. | reverse complement strand
GTCCTGGAGGTCCTCATGACGGCAGCTGCTGCCGGTCGCGCTGTGGCAGAGCTGCCCGATCTCCGCGCCTTGGCGGGCAACCTCGTGCGGCGGGCACGTCGGCAGCGTGGCTTGAGCCAACGTGCGCTCGCGGCATCGGCGGGCGTGTCACCGACCGTCGTGGCCAGCCACGCGGCGAGCACGTGGTCATTGTCGGCCGCTGCCGGCGGTGCCTCGTGCCGCGTCGCGTCGCTGTCGTGGTGGGCACGAGTCATGCCGCTCTCCACCCAGATCACGTTCCTTCCTCGGTCAGACAACCGATCCATGCTGCTGGACGCGGGCACCATCGGCCGCGCGTATCTCACTGGTCAGGACACTATGCCAGGCCGGTGCGCCGACTCCCGCTCATGGGGACTCCGGCATGGCGGCGAACCGGCATGGCCGCCAGCACTTCACCTGATCATAGGTCGACAGATGCACGGGCGGCGGGTGCGGTGGGGACCGCACTCGCCGTTCGCGCTACGCGGCGCCTGCTTGTTCGGCTTGGATTTCGAGCGCGATCGGGATGATCATGTCCTCCTGGCCGCCGACGTACCCGCGTCGGCCGGCTTCGAGGAGCAGCTCGTGAGCCGCGACGCCGTAGCGCTCGCTGGCTCGTTCGGCATGC
Source organism: Actinophytocola sp. (assembly GCA_009377385.1). Taxonomy (GTDB): domain Bacteria; phylum Actinomycetota; class Actinomycetes; order Mycobacteriales; family Pseudonocardiaceae; genus Haloechinothrix_A. Next base: position 122 of record WHUD01000393.1, on the reverse strand, counting down.
AGCAGAAAGCTCGAATAGACGCCCGCATAGCCCATGACGACGGAGTTGCGATCCATGGTGGGCTGGCGCTGCATGTAGGGCTGCACAACTTCCTCGGCCGTCGCTAGCGCGGCCATCACATC
>WHUD01000392.1 GCA_009377385.1 Actinophytocola sp. | reverse complement strand
CGAGACCGATGCGCGCGCGATCCGCCGCAGGCAACGCCGCGTCCACGAAGCGCGGTTCCCCCGCATCAAGACCCTCGAAGCGTTCGACGCGTCCGCCACGCCGAACATCCCCGGCGGGCTGCTGACGACGCTGGCGACGTGCGCGTGGATCGACCGTGGCGAGCCGCTGGTGTTGCTCGGCGACTCCGGCACCGGCAAGACACACCTGCTCATCGCCCTGGGCACCGCGGCCGCCGAACAAGGACGACGAGTCCGCTACATCACCACCGCCGCGCTGGTCAACGAACTCGTCGAGGCAGCCGACGACAAACAACTCTCCCGCGTCGTCGGCCGCTACGCCCGCCTGGACCTGCTCTGCCTCGACGAAATCGGCTACGTCCGACTCGACCCACGCGGCGCCGAACTGCTGTTCCAGATCATCACCGCCCGCGAGGAACGGGCATCCATCGCCTGCGCCTCCAACGCCCCGTTCTCCGAATGGGGCGCCACCTTCACCGACCCCCGCCTCGCCGCAGCCGTCGTCGACAGGCTCACATTCAACGCCAACATCATCCAAACCGGCACCAAGTCCTACCGGCTCAACACCACCCGCGCACGAAAGGAACCCGCCACCCAACAACGCCGACCCACCGACCAACACGACTAACAACCAGCAAGGGCGGGGCCAAATCAAAACAGCACAGCGGGGCCAAACCGACTTGTCATTCTCAAATCACTGAACCATCCCGGGTTTCGTACCCCCTTCCGATCTTGGGAAGGATGGCACGATGC
>WHUD01000391.1:541-772 GCA_009377385.1 Actinophytocola sp. | reverse complement strand
AGGAATCTCTCAACCTCAGCAGGGTCAAGGAGACATTTCACTATCTCAGCGACTATGTCGCCGCACAGCAAGATACTCTGCTTGGCCCGCTACCCACGGCGTGATACCTCGCCCGCCCGGTCGGTCGCGTTCTCAGCGGCCGAGACCAGCTCCGCCGCCCGATCGGCCAGCTCGGTCCCCAGCTGCCCGGCGTTCACGTTGAGTCGCACCAGTGCAGCGGCCGATCGTACG
>WHUD01000391.1:0-531 GCA_009377385.1 Actinophytocola sp. | reverse complement strand
GAGGAGATGGAGAGGTGGGTCTTGGCGACGCAGACCGGAAGCGCGCCGAACCCGGCACGGGTGTAGGTGTCCAGCTGCTTGGCCGCGTCCGGCGAGTACTGCACGCCGTCGGCTCCGTACACCTCGCTGGCGATCGTCTCGATCTTCGTCCGGAGGTCGGCCTCGTCCGGGTACAGAAACCGGAACTCGTTCGGTTCGTCGGCGGCCGCCGCGACCATCTCAGCCAGCTCGGCGGATCCCTTGCCGCCTTCCGCGAAGTTGGTGCACACTGCTACCCGGACACCCAGCTGTTCAGCGAAGTCGCGGATGGCCTCGTGCTCGGATCGGAAGTCCTCGGGGAAGGAGTTGATCGCCACCACCGGCGTGACACCGTGTCGCCGGATGTTCTCGATCTGCTTGCGCAGATTGTCGATGCCTGCCACCACATCCTCAGGGTTTTCCAGCAACAACTTGTCGGGCAGCGGCTTTCCCGCGGTGATGCGGTACTTGCCGGAATGTGCCTTGAGCGCGCGAACCGTCGCGACGATCACC
>WHUD01000390.1 GCA_009377385.1 Actinophytocola sp. | reverse complement strand
GATCGCCGCGTACTCGCCCGAGGCTGTGGCGAGCTGGTCTTCCATCCGTCGTGCCGAGCCAGGCAGCGCGCGACTGGCCAGCCACTGCGAGAAGTACAGGTAGCACCGCCGTCGGTCGGCGCTGGAAAGCGGTGCGCGCCGGATGGCGCGGACGAAGCCGTGCAGGTACTCGGCGACCAGTCGAACCGGCGGGTTGTGCAGCCGGTTGGCCCGGCGCGGGTCCAGATTGGCGCAGCGGGCCCGCATCGAGGGCGTCGCCCGTTCGGCGCGGTCGGGATGGTCGCGGCGGAAGTACAGGGTCTCTGGCACCTGGGCGAAGGCGCCGTAGAGGGCCAGCTCGGCGGTGATGACGCGGTCGGCGTGGTGGTAGCTCTCCTGCAGGTTCGTTCTCCGCAGTACGTCACTGCGGATCACTCCGTAGAAGTCGTCGCCGCCCACGCCGAACAGCATGCTGCGGAATCTCTCTGGGGCGTCTGGCGAGTCGGTGGTGAGCGGGTATTCGACGGGCGCGATGATCTCCCCGTCGGCGCCGATGATCGCCTGCCATGCGTGCGTGAGCACCAGCTGCGGGTTCTCTTCGAGGGTCTGTACGCACCGCAGCAGCAGGTCACGACCGTAGAGGTCGTCGTGCGAGGCCCACTTGTAGTACTCACCCTTCGCCTGCCTGAACACGAAGTTGTGGTTCTCCGCGGCGCCGGTGTTCGTCGGCTGCCTGAAATATCTGATCCGCGGGTCGGCCGCGGCGTAGCTGCGGCCGATATCGGCGGTGCCGTCGG
>WHUD01000038.1 GCA_009377385.1 Actinophytocola sp. | reverse complement strand
GGAGGAGACGCAGCAGTGACCGTCGCCGGACGCGGCGAAAGACGCCTTCCCTGCACTGAGCGCAGTGAAAGCGTCATTCACCGCACCCAACGCAGCGAAAGCGTCATTCAGCGCATGGCCGAGATCGAGACGGTCGGCACGGACCGCACCCGAGGCGGCTACTCGCGGCACCTGTTCGACCCGGCCGAGCGTGAGCTGCGGGAGTGGTTCACGGCGGCAGCCGAGCGCGCAGGGCTGGACGTCGACGCCGACCGCAACGGCAACCTCTGGGCGTGGTGGGGCGCTCCGGCGGACGGCGCGGTCGTCACCGGAAGTCACCTGGACTCGGTGCCGGGCGGTGGGGCGTTCGACGGGCCGCTCGGCGTGGCGTCCGCGCTCGCGGCGGTGCAGCGGCTGCGCGGGGAGGGGTTCCAGCCGCGCAGGCCGATCGCCGTCGTCGTGTTCGCCGAGGAGGAGGGCGGCCGGTTCGGCGTGCCGTGCCTCGGCTCGCGGCTGCTGACCGGCGCGATCTCGCCGGAACGCGCGCTGCGGCTGACCGACGTCGAGGGCACCACGCTCGCGGACGCCGCCACCAAGGCGGGCTTCGACCCCGCCCACTTCGGGTCCGATCCGGAAGCGCTCGCCCGCATCGGGACGTTCGTCGAGCTGCACGTCGAGCAGGGCAGGGGGCTGATCGACGCTGGCTCGCCGGTGGCGGTCGGCACCGGCATCGACCCGCACGGGCGCTGGCGGCTCAGTTTCACCGGGCGTGGCGACCACGCGGGGACAGCCGCCGTCGCCGACCGCAACGATCCGATGATCCCCGCCGCCCGGACGGTGCTTGCCGCGCGGGCGGCGGCGGGCGACGGCCCCCGCGACACCCGCGCCACCGTCGGCAGGCTGGTACCCGTGCCCGGCGGTACCAACGTGATCCCCGCGCGGGTGGACCTGTGGCTGGACAGCCGCGCCACCGCGACCGAAGCCACCAGGGAGGCCGTCGCCGCGATTACCGAGGCGGCGCGGGCGGCGGCAGAGGACGAGGGGTGCCGGGTCGAGGTCACCGAGGAGTCCTGGTCAGGGCCGGTGTCGTTCGACGCCCGGCTGCGCGACCGGCTGCGGACGACGTTGGGCGAGCCGCCGCTGCTGCCGACTGGCGCGGGCCACGACGCGGGCGTGCTGGCCGCGCACGTGCCCACCGGGATGCTCTACGTCCGCAATCCCACCGGCATATCGCACTCGCCGGCCGAGCACGCCGAGAACGCCGACTGCGAGGCCGGCGTCGACGCGCTGGCCGACGTCCTCCGGGAGCTTGCATGACCACCTATTGGTGCGAACACGCCCTGCTGCCGGACGGCCCCGCTGCCGCCGTCGCCGTCACCGTCGACGGCGACCACATCACCGGCGTCACACCGGACGCACCCCGCAGCGGCACCGTCCTGTCCGGACTCGTCACGCCGGGCTTCGCCAACGCCCACTCGCACGCCTTTCACCGGGCGTTGCGGGGCCGGACCCACTCCGGCGGCGGGACGTTCTTCACCTGGCGGCAGCGGATGTACGCGGTGGCGCAGCGGCTGGACCCGGTGTCGTACTACCGGCTGGCGCGGCTGGTCTTCACCGAGATGGTGCTCGCCGGGTTCACCAGCGTGGGTGAGTTCCACTATCTGCACCACGGCCCGGACGGTGTGCCCTACTCGGACCCGAACGCGCTGTCGCACTCGCTGGTCGCTGCGGCGGGCGACGTGGGTATCCGGCTCACCCTGCTTGACACCTGCTACCTGACGTCCGGTGTGGACGGTTCGCCACCCAACGGCGTGCAGCAGCGCTACAGCGACGGCGACGCCGACGCCTGGGCGGAGCGGCTGGACTCGTTCCGGCCAGGATCTCCGCTGGTGCGGGTCGGTGCGGCCATCCACTCGGTGAGGGCGGTGCCAGCCGCGCAGCTCACCGTGCCGGTGGCGTGGGCGAAGGCCAACGGCGCACCGCTGCACGCGCACGTGTCCGAGCAGACCAGCGAGAACGACGACTGCCTCGCAGTGTACGGTCGCACGCCCACGCAGCTGCTGTCCGACGCTGGCGCGGTGACCTCGGGCTTCGTCGGTGTGCACGTCACCCATCCGAGCGAGGACGACATCAGACTGTTCGGTGCCGCCCGCGCGGGCGTCTGCCTGTGTCCCACCACGGAACGCGACCTCGGCGACGGCATCGGACCAGGCCGCAGGCTCGCCGACGCCGGGGCGGTACTGAGCGTCGGCACCGACTCGCACGCCATCGTCGACCCGTTCGAGGAGATGCGCGGCGTCGAGATGCACGACCGGCTCGCGGCCAAGGCGCGCGGCGTGTTCTCGCCTGCGGAACTACTCGCCGCATGCACCCGCCACAGCGCGCTGGGCTGGGACGACGTCGGCGCCATCGCCCCTGGTGCGCAGGCCGACCTGGTGCGCATCGCCACCGACACGCCTCGCACGGCCGGTAGTGAGCCCGCCGGAATCGCGCTCAGCGCTTTCGCGAGCGACGTTCGTGATGTCATGGTTGCCGGGCGCTGGCTGGTGCGCGACGGGAGGCACAAGCACACGGCGAATCCGGCAGCGGAGCTCGCCGCCGAGATCAAGGAGCTGCTGCGGTGACGGCGACGCTCATCACCGGAATCGGTGAACTCACCACCAACGACGATGAGCTGGGCAGGCTGCACGACGCCGCAGTGATCATCGAGGATGAGCGGGTCCGCTGGGTGGGTCCGGCCGCGAACGCCGAGCCCACCGACGCGCGGGTCGACGTCGGCGGGCGCGCGGCGTTGCCCGGCTGGGTCGACTCGCACACCCACCTCGTTTTCGCGGGCGACCGCACCGCCGAGTTCGAGGCGCGCATGGCGGGGCAGGCGTACTCGGCGGGTGGCATCGCCCGAACGGTCGACGCCACCCGTGCCGCCACCGACGCGGACTTGGGCGAGACCGTGCGCAGGCTGGTACGTGAGGCGGTCTCGCAGGGCACCACGTACCTGGAGACCAAGACCGGCTACGGACTCACCGTCGACGACGAAGCCCGCTGCGCGCGGATCGCCGCCGAGCACGTCGACGAGGTGACGTTCCTCGGCGCCCACATCGTGCCACCCGGCACCGACACCGATGACTATCTCGCCACCGTCACCGGCCCCATGCTCGACGCCGTCGCACCGCTGGTGCGCTGGGCGGACGTCTTCTGCGAGCAGGGCGCGTTCGACGCGACGCAGTCCGAGCGGGTGCTGCGCGCCGCCGCCGTGCGCGGGCTGGGGCTGCGGGTGCACGGCAACCAGTTGGGCGAGGGTCCCGGCGTCCAGCTGGCGGTGCGGCTCGGCGCGGCCAGCGTCGACCACTGCACCTACCTGAGTGACAACGACGTCGACGCGCTGGCCGGGAGCGACACCGTAGCCACCTTGCTTCCGGCTTGCGACCTGTCCACCCGGCAGCCGCTCGCGCCGGCGCGCAGGCTGCTGGACGCGGGCGCGGTCGTCGCGCTGGCCAGCAACGCCAACCCCGGCAGTTCGTACACGACGTCGATGGCGTTCTGCGTGGCCACGGCCGTGCTGCAGCAGGGGCTGTCGGTGGACGAGGCGGTGTGGGCGGCGACGCGCGGCGGGGCGAAGGCGTTGCGCGCGGACACCGGCGACGGCGCGGTCGGCGTGCTTCGCCCAGGCTCCCGTGCGGACCTGCACGTGCTCGACGCACCCTCGGTCACGCACCTGGCTTACCGGCCCGGCGTGCCGCTGACCTGCGCCGTCTGGCGCAACGGCGCGCGGGAGTACTGAGCGATCAGGCTGCCCGCTCGGCGAGGGCGTCGGCGATCGGGCCGAGGTCCTCGTGCACCCCGAGGGACGTCGCCTGCTCCGCGATGTCCGCGCGCACCTCGGGCGCGAGTTCCCGCACCGAATCCGCGACCCCGGCTTTGGCGTCGGCGGGCAGGGCCGCTGCCATCGGCAGCAGCGCGTCCCAGCGCCCGCAGGTCGCCGCCGCAGCGACGAGCCGATCCAGCGTGCCGCGCTTGGCGGCCATGATCGCCTCGGCGAGCGGTTCTAGCTGGTCGTCCCGCAGGTGGGTGGCCAGTCGCAGCAGCGCGTCGAACAGGTCCTCCTGCGCGGCGGCGGTGAACAACGCGGACAGCCGTGCGGTGCTCACGACGTCGACCACGACGGGGATGGCCGAGACATCGTCGACGGTGTGAGCAGTGCGTAGCAGTTGGACGTCGTCGAGGGCGTCGACGGCAGCGGTGAGGTGACCCTCGGCGAGAAACCCGACGAACTGGCCGAGCGTGATCCAGTCCTCGCGTCGCGCGAGCGCGCGGGCGACGTCGGCGACCATGTCGTTCGGCAAGGCGCGGATGACCTGCTTGACCCGGCGCGGGTCCAGCTCGACGGCGACGTCGGTGAGGAAGTCGACCGGCAGCCGCGCTGCGACCTCGCTCGCCTTCGCCGGGTCGATCACGCCAGCGATGCGGGCGCACAGCAGCGGCCCGAACACCCGCTCGGCGATCTTGGCGAGCACCGGCGCTGGTAGCAGCTTCGCGGCGGAACCGAGCCGGGTCAGCACGCCCGCGTTGGCGTCGAACAGCGTGCTCGTGAGCTGGCCCCGGAACGCGATGAGGTCGGCGTCATCGACGTCGCCGAGGAAGCTGAGCTGCTCGGGCCGGAGCCGTAGCAGCCGCGCGATGCGGCCGATCTCCGGACGGTCGGCGGTGGTCACAGGCCTACCGCTTTGCGGACCGGACTGCGCAGCAGTTTGGGCACGTAGCCGAGGCTTTCCTCGGTCGCGGCGGCGAGTTCGGCGCGTTGCGAGCGCTTCGCGTTCCCGAGCGCGTCGGCGAGGAACTGTTTGTCCTCGTCGCTGAGTGCGGCGACCCCCTCGGGGAGGTCTCCTGTCACGCGCTCGGTCAACGTTCGCCGTGCGTCGTTACTCATCGTGTTTCACCTTCCCCGAACATGGTCTCAGGTCGAATAGTGAGTGAACGGCAGCCGAAGGGCAACCAACGAGGCCGAACTGACGTCGGCCCGCGATACGTAGGTTCCCGCCCGATCGGGTGTGAGTGCTAACGCACCGTCCTGCGCACGTATTGCGGGATCTCCTTTGCCTTGCCCGCCGCACGCGCGATCTTGTGGTTCTTGCCGCGCAACAGCCTCCGCTGCCAGCGGCTTTCAATGCGGAACGCGGCGCGTGGCGAGAGCTGCCGAGTGCGCTGGAACAGCGTCTTCGTCGCCGCGATGGCGTCGGGGGAGCGGGCGGTCAGCTCCTCAGCGAGGGCCTCGGCCGCCTTGAGCGGGTCGTCGCTGACCTCGGTCGCCAGGCCGAGTTCGACCGCTCGCTCGCCGCTGAAGGTCTCACCCGTCATGGTGAGGCGCATGGCGACGTCCAGCCCGACAAGTTCGCGGAGCGTGACTGAACCGGTCATGTCGGGAACAAGGCCCCAGCGGGCCTCCATGATCGAAAATTCGCAATCCGGTGTGGTGAACCGGAAGTCGGCGCCGAGCGCGAGTTGCAGCCCGCCGCCGTAGCAGCGGCCGTGGATCACGGCGATCACCGGCACCGGCAGCTCCCGCCACGCCCAGCACACCTCCTGGTAGAGGTTGGTTTTGCGGCCGGGGACGCGCAGGAAGTTCAGCGCGAACTTGACCGGGTGCTTGCCCGCCGAGCCGAAGTCCAGCCCTGAGCAGAACGCGGGACCCTCACCCTGCAAGATCACGGCGCGGACGTCGCGGTCGCGCTTGATGCGCTTCGCCGCTGCCACTAGCGCGTGGAACATCTCCAGGTCGAGGCCGTTGTACTTCTCGCCCCGTGTCATCGTCACGTAGGCGACGGAGCCACGGATGACGGTGCTGACGCGCTCGCTCATGGGTCCTCACAGGTCTCGGGACACGATCACGCCAACGGTACGTCAGCCCTCGCCGCGATCAAGGCATCGAGCGCTGCGGAGTGAGGAACACGACGTCGGGAACGCGGAACACGGCGCCCCAGGTGGGGGACACGGCGCCCCAGGTGACGAACACGGCGCCCCGGGTGGGGGACACGAGGTCCGAAGGCCCTACTCCCTGCCTCGGATGATGGTGGGCTCGAAGCCCTCGTCGTCGCGTGGTGTCGGGATGCCGAAGGGAACGTCCGGTGGCGCCGGGCGGTACTCGTCGCGGCCAGACGAGCGCGGTGCGGGCGGCATCGTGGCGTCGGTATGTTGTGCGGCTGGCTGCTCGTGGGTAGTGCTCATGGTGCTCACCCCGCGTCGTTCTCGGCTGTGCTTCCCGGCGTCCGCAGAAAAACACCGGCTACCCGTTATGTCACGCAGCCAAGCGCGGTGTTACAGCCCACACCAAGGATCAACCAATCGTGCTGGCGTGATCACTCGGAGGAACCAGCGCTAGGCAGCACGACAACGCCGTCCTCGTCGGAATAGAGCACATCGCCGGGGTGGAACGTGACCCCGCCGAAGCTGACCGGTTCGTCCACAATGCCCTGTCCGTCCTTAGCGCTCTTGCGAGGGTTGGTGCCGAGCGCCCTGATGCCGATCGGCAGTGTCGCGAGCGTGGCGCTGTCGCGCACCGCGCCGTTGAGCACCAGCCCCGCCCAGCCGTTATCGACGGCCGCCTTGGCGATCAGGTCACCAGTCAGCGCGGTGTGCAGCGAGCCGCCGCCGTCCACGACAAGCACGCAGCCATCGCCAGGGCTGTTGAGTAGCTGCTTGACCAGGCCGTTGTCCTGATGGCACTGGACGGTGCGCACCCGGCCTGAGAACGAGCTGAGCTTGCCGAACTGGTGGAACTGGGTGTCGCACACCCGCAGCGACGGGCCGTGCTCGTCGACGAGATCGGCGGTACTGAACGACTCGGTCACGGTGGCTCCTCACACGGTTCGTCTCAAGGCGCGTCTCACTGTAACCAGACGGCCCACGTCAACCAGACGGCCCACGTCGTCTCGATCTACGTGCGGAAATACGTAGAACTCCCGCTTCGCACACTATCGACGTCGGTCAGGCTGATCACAGACTCCCGAGGTGGTGTGCGATGGACCAACCGCTTTTCGACCATTACCTGTTTCTCGCGCTGCGCGAGGTCGCGCGCGGCGATGTCAGCGTGCACCTCGTCACAGGGAAGTTGCGGCGGCACGGCGCCGAGGTGCCAGCGCGGGTGTCCGACGCGCTCGCGGACCTGCGCCACGGCGGCTACGTCATGGCTGGTGCCACCGACGACAACCCGTGGTCGCTGCTTGAGCTGACTCCACCCGGCATGCGGTTGCTGATGGGCTGGCTGCCGTCAGGGTCGGCGGCGTGATCAGGCATCCACGTAGCGGAGGACGCCGAGCATGCTCTGCTCGTCGAGTGCGCAGGATCCGCCGACCTCGCAGGCCCGGAGTCGTGCCAGCACCTCGGACCCGTCGACCGATGCGCCGATGACGACGAGCTGGGTGTGCGGCTGCTCGTCGCGCTGCCAGTCGTCGCGGCGCACCTGGGTGAACCCGCCGACGGCGTGCACCCAGAACTTCTGCCCATGGCCGGGCACGCCGAAGTGCACGCAGCCCTTCACCCGGTACACCCCGGCGGGCCGGTCGGACAGCAACGCCATGAGCTGCCGGGGATCGAGCGGTTCCTCGGTGCGGAAATCCACGCTCTCGAACGCGGCGTGTAGGTGCGCCGAGCAGTCCGTGCCGAAGTCCTCGCGGAGCAGTTCGTCGAAGCTGAGCTGACCGTCGTCCTGGCGAGGATGCTCCGGCGGGTCGAACAACAGCCGAGGGTCGATCGCGCCGTGCGACGTCGGCACCACCGGCGCGCCGTCGCTGAGCTTGCCGACGGTGGTGACCAGCCGGTCCCTGACGTCGGCGTCCACCCGATCGATCTTGTTCAGCACCACAAGGTCCGCCACGGTGAGGTGCTGGTCGAGCTGCGGATACTCCGCGCTGGTCGCCTCGAACTCCGCCGCGTCGACGACCTCGACCAGCCCGCCGGGCACGATGTCGGCCTCCTCGCTGGCCAGCACCAGCCGCAGCAGGTCGCGCGGCTCCGCGAGCCCGCTTGCCTCGATCACGACGATGTCGATGTCGCTGTCCGACTGGGTGAGCTTGGTCAGCATGGCGTCCATGCCGCTGGCGTCGACGGCGCAGCACAGGCAGCCGTTGTCCAGCGTCACCATGGCGTCGACCTGCCCGGCGACCAGCATGGCGTCGATGTTGACGCTGCCGAAGTCGTTGACGATGACGCCGATGCGGACGCCGTCGTCGTTGTGTAGCAGGTGGTTGAGCAGCGTCGTCTTGCCAGAGCCGAGGAAGCCGGTGACGATCACGACGGGGGTTGACACGGCGACGAAGGTACCGCGCCACCTAGTCGTGCGGGCGGCGGGACGCGCCGGTCGTGAGATGCTCGATGTATGAGCCCCAAGCTGACCCTGACCCAAGACGCTGCGGCGGACGAGCTGCTGTCGCGTGACCCGTTGGCCCTGCTCACGGGGATGTTGCTTGATCAACAGGTAGCCATGGAGGTCGCCTTCGCGGGACCGAAGAAGATCGAGGACCGGTTCGGCCGGTTCGACGCGCGGTCGATCGCGGACGCCGACCCGGAGGAGTTCGCCGCGCTGTGCGCGCAGACGCCTGCCGTGCACCGCTTCCCCGGCTCGATGGCCAAGCGCATTCAGGCGCTGTGCCAGTACATCGTCGAGCACTACGACGGCGACGCCGCCGCGCTGTGGACCGACGGCGACCCGGACGGCAAGACCGTGCTGCGCAGGCTCAAGGCGTTGCCCGGCTACGGCGACCAAAAGGCGCGGATCTTCCTCGCCCTGCTCGGTAAGCAGCTCGGCGTCACCCCGGACGGCTGGCGCGAGGCCGCTGGGTCCTACGGCGACGACGGCTCGCGCCGCAGCATCGCCGACGTCGTCGACCCGGACACGCTGCGCGAGATGCGCGAGTTCAAACGTGCTGCCAAGGCCGCCAAGAAAGGGTGAGACCGGCACCGCGCGCCCTCAGCGTCCAGAGGCAATGAGCGCGGAGCAAGCCCGCCGGCGCCTGAGGCAATGAACGGGTGAGACGTCGGGCGACAGGCAACCCCGCGCGCGGCCGTTCCGTCCTGGCAGCATGAGGGCGTTTCTGAGCATGACGTTGCTGGCCGCCGTGACCGCCGCGATCGGCGGCTGTGGCAGCCAGGGCGATGCGGAGCCAGCTGACCGGCTCCCTGTCGGCCAGGAGTTCCTGTCGACCGAGGTCACCGAGGCGGGGGAGCAGCGGCCGCTCGTCAAGAACACCAGGATCCGGCTGACCTTCGCCGAACGCGAGCTGACCATCAACGCGGGCTGTAACACGCTGTTCGGCGACGCGCGGCTCGATTCGGGCAGGCTGGTCGTCGAGAACATGGGCGGCACCGAGATGGGCTGCGCCAAGCCGCTGATGAAGCAGGACAAGTGGCTCACCGACTTCTTCACCAGCGGCCCGCGCTGGCAGCACGAGGGCGACACCCTGACGCTGACCAGTGGCGAGACCACCGTCACGCTGGTGGACCGGAAGGTCGCCGAGCCGGACAAGTCGCTGCGGGGCACCCGCTGGCAGCTCGACACCATCATTGACGGGGCCACCGCGTCCAGCGCGCCAGGCGACATGCGGGCGCACCTGCTGTTCAGCGAGGACGGCACGGTGCGTGGCAACGGGGGCTGCAACCAGCTCTCCGCGCGGTTCGAGCGCGACGGCAACCAGCTCACGTTCAGCCAGATCATCACGACGCGCATGTCGTGCGGTCAGTCCCGCGACCGGATCGAGCGGTCCGTGCTCGCCGTGCTGGAAAGCTCGCCACGGGTCGAGATCGAGGCGAACCGGCTCACGCTGACCTCAGACTCCGGCAAGGGCATCGGCTTCGTCGCTAAGTCCTGATCCGCCCGGGTGGGCGCGAGCACGTCCGGCGTGAAGGGCAGAATTGACCCGCCACGACCGGCCGTGAGACGAAAGAAGCGCCTATGGAGTCGGAGAGCCAGCCGACCGGCGAGCACGCCGGGCTGTCCCGCCGCGCCCGCGCGCTCGTCGCCGTCGTGGCCGGTGCTGTCGCCGCCGCCGTCGTCGTGCACCTCGGGATGGTGTTCTTCTACGTCGCGCCGTCGAACGTGGTCAGCGAGAGGTACGCCACGGAGATCTACGACTACATGTCGCCCGAGCTGGTGCAGGACTGGCGGTTGTTCGCACCGGAGCCGCTGCACGTCAACCGGTCACTGCATGCCCGCGCACGGGTGAAGACCGATGCGGGCATGGTGAGCTCGGAGTGGATCGATCTCACCGCCATCGACGTCGACGGCACCAGGGGCCACTTGCTGCCCAGCCATACCCGAAATCCGCTTCGCAAGGGCTGGAGCACGTTCCTCGAAACCCACAACGCCGACTACGAGGCGACGTCGACGACCGGGCTGATCGTGGCGACGTACCTCAAACGGGTGGCGCTGATGCGGATGCAGCACCGCATCGACGGCGAGATCACGGAGGTGCAGCTCCGGTCGGCCGCCCGCGACGTGCCGGAGCCGGCTTGGAGTGACCTGACCACGTCTGACGACGTCTCGTACACCGTGCTGCCGTGGTGGCCGGTGAGCGAACACGACTTCCCCGAGGCCACGCGATGAGCGAGACGAAGCGGGGCAACGCACTGGCCAGAGGCTACGAGCGCATCACCCGGAGCACGCTCGGTGCCTATCAGACGGCGGTGGTGCGCATCGGCGTCGCGGCGACCTGGCTCGGGTTCCTGCTGCGGGAGTGGCCGAACCGGCACGAGCTCTACGGGCCGGAGGGGCCGCTGAGCTCCGACCTCGCCACGCAGTTGCTGCAGGAGGACGCCGCGTTCACCGTGCTGCTGTGGTCGGACACCGGGTGGTGGTTCGAGCTGTGCTACGTCTTCGCGATCCTCGCCTCGCTCGCGCTGCTTCTCGGCTGGCGGACGCGGACGGCGTCGGTGCTGTTCATGATCGGTGTGCTTTCGGTGCAGAACAGGAACGGCTTCATCGACGACGGCGGCGACAACGTCCTGCACCTGATGGCGATCTACCTGGTGTTCGCCCGGTGTGGTGAGCGGTTCTCGCTCGATGCGGTGTTCCGACGCCGTGAGGGCCGGGACGTCCCTGGAGTGTTGCTCTGGTCGCTGGTGGCGCTGACGGTGCTGACGGCGTGGGCGTTCGGCGTGCTCGGCGGCGGCTGGCTGCTGATCTTCACTGGGCTCCTCGCGGTGCACGCCGTGTGGTGGATCGTCGACCGGTTCACCGGCGGCGAGCCGCGCGCGGTGTGCGACATGGCCACGAACCTGGTGCACAACGGCGCGGTGCTGGTGATCATCGTGCAGGTGTGCGTGCTGTACGCCTCTGCGGGCTGGTACAAGATCGAGGGCACGCGATGGCAGGACGGCACGGCCGCGTACTACCCGCTGCAGGTCGACGTCTTCACGCCGTGGCCAGCGCTGTCCGACGCGGTGTCCGCCTACGGCCTGCCGATCCTGCTGATGACGTACGGCACGGTGATCATGCAGGTCGCGTTCCCGTTCACGCTGTTCAACCGGCGGATCAAGAACGTCGTGCTGGCGTGCCTGATCGCGGAGCACATCGGCATCGCGATCCTGCTCGGCCTGCCGTTCTTCTCGCTGGCGATCATCTCGGCGGACCTCATCTTCTTGCCGACGTCATTGCTGCGCCGGGTGGAGGCGCGGGTCGGCGGGTGGTTCGGTCCGCTGGGCCCTCGACGCCGTGGTGCCGACGCGCCCGGCGTCTCGGACGACGCAGCAGCGACGGACGACGGCGCCCCCACCACCCCCACCACCTCGACGGAAGCCCTCGACCGCGTCTGACCCGCGAGTCGCACCTTCCCGTAGCCGATCGTCGCGAGGGCGTCGAAGAACGACGCGATCGGCGCGTTGCCGGTGCCGGTGATCTCGTGCTGTTCGCCGTCGACGTTGACCGTGGCGGCCAGCGCGTACTTCCCGGCTTCATCGGTGATGTGCGAGCGCACCAGCTCGAGCGGAGACGTCGCCGGTCAGGTACTCGGCCGCGAAGGCGCTCCACATCGTCTGGGCGTCGACTTGCGGGCGGGCGACATGGGGTCGATCAGGGCCTGGTTGCCGTCGCGGAGGTCGACGGCGCAACACAGTGGCGCCCGCGTGATGCGGACGTCGGGCCAGCGGCGATCCGGCAGTCGGATGTCCTCGACCAGCCGTCGCGTTATGGCGGCGGAAATGACGCCGTCAGCGCGCCTCGCGCACCTCCGTGAACTGGCGCTCCAGGCCGTCGAGGAAGGACAGCAGCGCGAGCTCGAACGCCTCGTCGTCGATCTCGTCGGCGTGCGCGCGGAGCTTGTGTGCCTGGCCAAGGTGCGGATAGCGGTCGACGTACACCTGGACGTCGTCGTCGAAACCCCTGGCGAACGACGTCATGGCGGCACCGATGACCAGGTACTTCGTCGACGCGCCGATCAGCGTGGCCTGTCGGGGTGGCCAGCCAGCCGCGACCAGTCCGCCGTGCACCGCATCGGCGCGGGCCAGCGACGTCTCCCGCCTCGCCGGTCCGGTGGCGAGGAACGGCACCATGTTCGGATGCGCCCGCAGCGCGGCACGGTAGGAGCGCGCCCAGGTCGCGACGCCCGTGCGCCAGTCGCCGTCGTGGAACCCGGTGACGTCGACCTGAGCCATGATCTGGTTGCTGATCTCGTGCAGCAGCTGGTCCTTGTTCTTGACGTGGTTGTACAGCGAGGCGACCTGCACCCCGAGCACAGTGGCAAGCCTGCGCATAGAGAGCCCGTCGAGGCCGTCGGAGTCGACGATGTCGAGCGCGGCTGACGCCATGCGAGCCAGGCTCAAGAGCGGTGTCTTTGGCCGTCCCATCCGTCCTCCGAAGGTCCCGTCCATCGTATGCATCGTGTCCCACACGCACGACGCTGTGTTCGTCACTCCCGCCGCCGCTTGTCGCGGCCAGCAACGCGTGCCACTATGTTAGCGAACAGTGTTCGTTTGGAGGTAGCCGTGGATCTGTCCCTCACCGACGAGCAGCGCGCGGTCCAGCAGCTCGCGCGAGATTTCGTCGACCGCGAGATCGTGCCCAACGTCAAGGAGTGGGACCGCGCCGAGCAGGTCGACATCGGTATCGTCAAGCAGCTCGCCGAGCTGGGCTTCCTCGGCCTGACCGTGCCGGAGGAGCACGGCGGGTCCGGCGGCGACCACCTCAGCTACTGCCTGGTCATGGAGGAGTTCGGCCGGGGTGACACGGCGATCCGCGGCATCGTGTCGGTGTCACTCGGCCTGGTGACGAAGCAGATCGTCAAGTACGGCACCGAGGAACAGAAACGACACTGGGTGCCCAAGCTCTGCTCCGGCGAGTCCCTCGGTTGCTTCGGCCTCACCGAGCCCGGCACCGGCTCCGACGCGGGCAACCTCACCACGCGCGCGGTCCAGGACGGTGACGACTGGATCATCACCGGCCAGAAGATGTTCATCACCAACGGCACCTGGGCCGACGTCGCGCTGATCTTCGCGCGCACCGACGGCCCGGGCCCCAAGGGCGTCACGGCGTTCTTGGTGCCCACCGACGCCGAGGGCTTCAGCCGCTCGGAGATCAAGGGCAAGCTCGGCCTACGCGGGCAGGCCACCGCCGAGCTGACCCTTGACGGAGTGCGGGTGCCCGAGTCGGCCCGTCTCGGCGAACGCGGCCAGGGCTTCAACATCGCGATGTTCGCGCTGGACAAGGGCCGCATGGCGGTCGCGGCGGGCTGCGTCGGCCTCGCCCGTGCGGCGCTGGAGGCCAGCGTGAACTACGCCAAGGAGCGCGAGCAGTTCGGCAAGCCGATCGCGAGCTTCCAGCTGGTGCAGGAGATGCTCGCCGACATGGCGGTCGAGACCGACGCCTCGCGGCTGCTTGTCTGGCGGGTCGCCGACCTCATCGAGCGCGGTGAGAAGTTCAAGACCGAGGCGTCGATGGCCAAGCTCTACGCCAGCGAGGCGGCCGTGAAGGCGTCCAACCTGGCGATCCAGGTGTTCGGCGGCTACGGCTACATCGACGAGTACCCGGTCAGCAAATTCCTGCGCGACGCCCGCGTGCTCACCCTCTACGAGGGCACGACGCAGGTGCAGAAACTGCTCATTGGCCGCTCGCTGACCGGTATCAACGCTTTCTAAGGACCACAATGGACTTCTCACTCACCACAGAGGAACGCGAGATCCGCGACTGGGTGCGCACCTTCGTCCGCCGCGAGGTCATGCCGCTTGAGCAGGAGGTGCTGCGCCGGGAACGCGCAGGCGAGCCTGGCCTGACCGCAAACGAACGCACCGAGCTCCAGCTCAAAGCCAAGGACGCCGGGTTCTGGGGCCTGCAGACGCCGGAGTCCTACGGCGGCATGGGGCTGTCGGCCGTCATGACTGCGCTGCTGATGGTCGAGGTCGGCCGGACGTTCGTGCCGTTCCAGTTCGGCGGCGACGCCGACAACATCCTCTACCACGCCAACGAGGAACAGCAGCAGCGCTACCTGCTGCCGACCATCGCGGGCGAGCGGAAGTCGTGCTTCGCGATCACCGAGCCCGGCGCGGGATCCGACGCCAAGGCGATCCGCACCAGCGCCCGCAAGGACGGCGCCGACTGGGTCATCAACGGCGAGAAGACGTTCATCACCGGCGGCAACGAGGCCGACTTCGCGATGGTCTTCGCCGTCACCGACCCCGAGCGCGGCGCGAACGGCGGTGTCACCTGCTTCCTCGTCGATCGCGAAAGGGGCTGGAAGTCCGAGCCGATCGACACCATGGGCGAGTGGGCGCCAGCCGCGCTGATCTTCGATGACGTCCGAGTGCCGGAGTCCAACATCCTCGGCGAGGAGGGCAACGGCTTCCAGCTCGCGATGCAGTGGATCGGCAGGGGGCGGTACCTGATCCCCGCCCGCGCGCTCGGTTCGTGCGAGCGGCTGCTTGAGCTGGGCATCGACTACGCCAACACCCGCGAGACGTTCGGCCAGCCGATCGCCGAGCGGCAGGCGATCCAGTGGATGATCGCGGACTCTTCGGTGGAGATCGAGGCGCTACGGTGGCTGGTGCTGCACGCGGCGTGGCTGGTCGACACCGAGGGCGGCGTTGCCTCCCGTCACGCGCAGTCGATCGCCAAGCTGTACGGCGCAACCAAGGCGAACGAGATCGTCGACCGGGTGCTGCAGATCCACGGCGGCATGGGCTACACCCGCGAGCTGCCGATCGAACGCTGGTACCGCGAGCTGCGGCTGGCTCGCATCTACGAGGGCACCGACGAGATCCAGCGCCGCACCATCGCGAACAACCTGTTGCGCGGCAAGGTCAAGCCGACCGGTTCGCTCGGCTGAGGAGGTGCGCATGACGGAGTTCACGACGTCGGACGGCGTGACGCTGTCAGTCACCGAGCGCGGCAGGGCGGACGCCGACGTCTGCGCGGTGCTGCTGCATGGCTGGACCGAGGACGGCTCCGTGTGGGACGACGTCACCGCGCGGCTCGGCGACACCATGCGGGTGCTCGCGCTCGACCTGCGCGGACACGGCGACTCCGATCCCGCACCACGCGGTTCGGCCACCCTCGACCGGCTGGCCGACGACGTCGCTGAGCTGATCGCCGCGCGGGCGCCCGAGGGCAGGATCGTGCTCGCGGGGCACTCCATGGGCGGGATGACGATGATGGCGCTGGCCGAGCGGCATCCGGACGTCGTCGAGCAGCGGGTGACCGGCGCGGTGTTCGTGTCGACGTCCTCCGGGCAGATGCAAGACGTGATGTCACGGATGCCCGCGCCGATCGTGGCGGCCGACCGCTGGCGCAGGCGTCTCGCGTGGCGTTCGGGAAGGCCCGCGACGTCGACCCGCCCGGAGTCGACGGCACGCGGCGCGCTGCCGGTGCCGAACATGCGGCTCTCCCGCTACATTCTGCGCACCGTCGCGTTCGGCGGGCGTCCGGACGCGGCGCACGTCCGCGCCGCCGTTGAGCAGTGCGCGCGGACGCATCGCAGCAGCGCGGCCGGGTTCAACCGGTCGATCATGACGCACGACAGGGTGGCCGCGCTGTGCGCGTTCGCGGGTGTGCCGACTGCGGTGCTCGTCGGGGACAGGGACCGCCTCACACCCCCGGCGCACGCCCACGCCATCGCGAACGAATTGCCGAACGCGGAGTTCGTGCTGTTCGCGGACGCCGGGCACATGCTGCCGTACGAACGCCCGGACGGCGTGGCCACCGCCATCCGCACGGTCGCCGCCCAGCCTGCGACGTCGTAGCCGCTACGGTGGCGGAGAACAACGGAGATCACTCGGAAGGATGCTCATGCGCGCAGTGCGGATCACCTCGCTGGACGGGCCACGCGCCGTCGAGATCGCCGACGTCGACGCGCCGACGCCGGACGACGACAAGATCCTGATCGATGTCCACGCCGCGGGCGTCACCTTCCCTGACGTGCTGCAGACCAGGGGTCTGTACCAGGTCAAGCCACCGGTGCCGTTCACACCGGGCTCCGAGGTCGCGGGCGTGGTGCGCTCCGCGCCGGAGGGCAGCGGCTTCACGGCGGGCCAGCGAGTCGCGGCGTTCGTCGGCTTTGGCGGCTTCTGCGAGACGATCGCCGCCGACCCGGCCACGGTGTTTCCGCTGCCGGATCGGATGTCGTTCGAGCATGGCGCCGCCGTGCCGATGAACGTGCTGACCGCGCACTTCGCGCTGCGACACCGCACGATGCTCCGCGAGGGGGAGACGGTGCTGGTGCACGGCGCGGCAGGCGGGGTCGGCAGCGCGTCGATCCAGCTCGCGAAGGCGCTTGGCGCGCGGGTGATCGGCGTGGTGTCTACCGAGGCCAAGGCCGACCTCGCCCGCGTGGCCGGCGCGGACGACGTCGTGTTCGCGGACGGCTTCAAGGACGCGGTCAAGGAACTCACCGGCGGGCGCGGCGTCGACGTCATCGTCGACCCGGTCGGCGGAGACCGGTTCACCGACTCGTTGCGCAGCCTCGCGCGGGAGGGGCGGCTGCTTGTCATCGGCTTCACCGCTGGCGAGATCCCCACGGTGAAGGTCAACCGGCTGTTGCTGAACAACATCTCGGTCGTCGGCGTGGCCTGGGGCGAGTACTTCCTGCACCGGATGGCGTACCTGCACGAGCAGTGGGACGACCTGCTGCCGCTGCTGGAGGCTGGCGAGCTCGACCCGCGCATCGGCGCGCGGTATCCGCTTGACAAGGCGGCCGACGCCTTGGCGAGCATGGACGAGCGCACCGCCGTCGGCAAGATCGTCCTCGACGTCGTGAGCTGAGCGGCGCCTGGGAGCGCCGCGCGCCGTAAGTCCGCTAGGAGCGCCCGCCCAGCGGCTCCGTCGCAGGCCCCCTCGCTGCGCCTACCGCAGCAGCGCCAACGCCACCGTCAGCTCAAGCACCTGCCTCGGGTCCGACAGCGTCTCGCCGTAGTGCTCGCGGAGCTGGCTCATCCGGTAGCGCACGGTCTGCGGATGTACGAACAGATCCTCGGCGACGGCGTCCCTGCGGCCCTGGTGCAGCAGCCACGACCGCAAAGTGTCGGTGAGTCGCGCTACCGTGGCCGGCGGGAGCTCACGCAGCGGTGCGAGGGCACGTTCCCGCAGGTCGTCGTAGGCGTCGCTGTCCGCGTTGAGTACCAGCTCGACAAGGCAGCGTTCGGTGTCGATCGGCTCGCCGGTGGCGGGTACGACCTCGGCGGCCCGCGCCGTACGGGCGAAGGAAGCCCTGACGTCTCGCCACGGCCGGGCGGGGCCAACGATCGCGTGCATACCCCGGAGGAGTTGCAGCAGGTGCGCCCTGCTCGTGTCCTGGTCGGCCGGCACGAGCAGCACGGCCATGGACTCGGTCAGGGGCGCGCTTGGCAGGTTGTCGGCGAGCAGCAGGGTCGCGGGGTCGAGCAGCTGCCGCACCGCATGGGCCCGTGCCTCGGCCAGCAGGACGGCGACCAGCATGGTCGGCGGGGTCCAGCCTGCTCGCTCGGCGTCGGCGAACAAGACGTCGTCGGCGGCGCCGTCGAGCAGGCTCCTGCCGAGCCGTTCGAGCTGGCGTTGCCGTGCCCGATCCTCGGTGGCCAGCGCATCGGCGTGGCCTGCCGCGCTGGTCGCGGACAGCTCGTCGATGAAGGCGAACACCAGCTCGGCGAACTTGGCCATGGTGTCGGCGCGCAGTCCGGACTCGACGGCGGCCGACGACCAGCCGCGCCAGGCGACCCGTGCGCCGACGCGGTAGGCGGCGAGCAGGGCCTCCATGCTCCTGCCGTTGGCGGCCTCGCCCCTGCCGAGTTTGAAGGCCGCGTCGGCGCCCGCGCCGAGGTCTGCTACCTGCGAAGCCGTGCCGCCCGCCAGTTCGAGGAAGTTGTCCAGGGCGGTCTGCACGGCGTGCCGGATGTTGGCGCCCCTGCGGCCGGTGAGCGCGCCCGCGTAGCTGGGCACCTCAACCATGATGGCCGCGACGACGTCGTCCGCGACGGCGGGCAGCCGTTCGCGGAGTGCGGCGATGGTCGTGGCGTCGATGTCCAGGTCAGCCGCGTCCTGGATGGCGCGGCTGGCGACGGGCTCAGTTCGGTCTGTCATGTCTTGTTCCTCGTGAACAATATTATGTTACGTATTCACATCGAAAGGTCAGGACTTTACGCACAATAAAAGAACATGCTGGACGCATGGCAGTAGTGGCAACCCCCTGGCGTGGTGCGTTCGCGTCCTTGCGCGCGCGTGCCGCGCGGATCGCGGAATTCGTCACGACCCCCGTACTGCCCTCGGACTACCTGGACATGATCAGTCCGTTGCGCGCGTCGGCCGACCTGCGCGGCAGGATCGAGGAGGTCCACCCCGAGACCCGCGACGCTGTGACGCTGGTCATCCAGCCGGGCGGGGGCTGGCGCGGCCACGTGCCGGGGCAGTACGTGCGGATCGGCGTCGACGTCGACGGCGTACGGCAGTGGCGGGCGTACTCGCTCACCTCGCGGGCCGACCGCGCTGACGGCCGGATCTCGATCACGGTCAAGGCCATGCCGGACGGCGTGGTCAGCAACTACCTGGTGCGGCGCGTCAGGCCCGGCACGCTGATCCAGCTCGACCAGGCCAAGGGCGACTTCACCCTGCCCGCGCCCCGGCCGGCGAAGGCGCTGTTCGTGACGGCGGGCAGCGGCATCACCCCGGTGATGGGCATGCTGCGCAACGCGGTCAGCGAGCTGGACGACGTCGTGGTGGTGCACTCCGCGCCGCAGCCACGTGACGTCATCTTCGCCGATGAGCTGCGACGGCTCGCCGAGCAGGGCCAGATCCGGCTGGTCGAACGCCACACCGACGTCGAGGGCATGCTCAACCTGGCCGCACTGGACGGCATCGTCGCCGACTGGGCTGAACGCGAGACCTGGGCATGCGGGCCGACTGGCCTGCTCGACGCCGCCGAGAAGCAGTGGTCGGACGCCGGGGTTCCGGATCGGCTGCACATCGAGCGGTTCCGGCCCACCGTCGTCGTCACCGGCGAAGGCGGCGATGTGACGTTCAGCAACACCGGGACCACCGTCGCCGCCGACGGCGCCACTCCGCTGCTCGACACCGGCGAGCGGGCGGGCGTGCTGATGCCGTCCGGCTGCCGGATGGGGATCTGTTTCGGCTGCGTCGCGCCGCTGCGCACTGGTGCGGTGCGCGACCTGCGCAACGGCCAGATCACTACGGCAGAGCCCGGCGACGACGTCCGCATCCAGACCTGTGTGTCCGCCGCTGCGGGCACCTGCGACATCGAACTCTAAGGGGAGACCCATGACCGCGGTGCTGAGCGAATGCCCCGACGTTCGTCCCGATCCCGACGACCCAACGGCCCACCTGACCACCGAAGACATCGAGAACATCGGCAAGGAACTCGACGCGCTGCGCGAGGAGGTCATCGCCAGCAGGGGCGAGCGCGACGCCGCCTACATCCGGCGGGTCATCGACGTCCAGCGCAAGCTGGAGCTTGGCAGCAGGGGTGTGCTGCTGTTCTCGCTGTTCCCGCCGGCGTGGGTGCTCGGCACCGCGGGGCTGTCGGTGGCCAAGATCCTGGAGAACATGGAGATCGGGCACAACGTCATGCACGGCCAGTGGGACTGGATGCGTGACCCGAAGATCCACTCGACGTCCTGGGAGTGGGACAACGTCTCGCCCTCGGACCAGTGGAAGCGCGCGCACAACGAGATGCACCACAACTACACCAACGTGATCGGCAAGGACGGCGACCTCGGCTACGGCCTCATGCGGGTCTCGCCCGACCAGCCGTGGTCGCCGTTCTTTCTCGGGCAGCCGTTGTGGAACTTCATCAACGCCTGCTTCTTCGAGTTCGGCATCGCGGCCTACGACCTCGAACTGCGCGACAGCCTGACCGACGGGCGGTACAAGACTCCCGAGTTCCGCGAGCGCGCCAACAGGGTGCTGCGCAAGATCCGGCGGCAGGCCACCAAGGACTACGTGGTGCACCCGCTGCTGTCCGGGCCGTCGGCGTTGCAGACGCTGTCGGCGAACTTCGTCGCGAACCTCGTGCGGAACCTGTGGACACACTCAGTGATCATGTGCGGGCACTTCCCGTACGGTGTGGACACCTTCGAGAAGTCGTCCATCGAGGGCGAGACGCGCGGCCAGTGGTACCTGCGGCAGATGCTCGGCTCGGCCAATATCTCCGGCAGCCCGCTGATGCACCTGATGACCGGCAACCTGTCGCACCAGATCGAGCACCACCTGTTCCCTGACCTGCCGAGTAACCGCTACGCCGAGATCGCACCCAGGGTGCGGGACCTGTTCGAGCGGTACCAGCTCAACTACGTGACTGGCCCGCTGCCGAAGCAGGTCGCGTCGGCGTGGCGGAAGATTGTCCTGCTGTCGCTGCCGAACGACGCGGCCGAGCGGGTGGACCGCGCGCTCACCCTGTTCCAGCGGGGGCCGAGTCAGTGGGTCGCGCGGCTGGCCGGCCGGATCCGGACGGCGTAATCCGCGCGTCCGGGTGGCGCAACATGGGCGATCCGGGCGGGCGGCCGCAGCGTCTGGCCGTTTCGGAACTCGCTGTGGGGGTATGCCTGGGGCGCTATACCGAACCGGGTGGCAGCAGACAAAGGAGTAACCATGACGATTTCCGGGCTGCTCAGCGCGTTGCTCGTTGGCTTGGTTATCGGCGCGCTGGCACGATTGATTCTTCCTGGCAAACAGGCGATCGGGCTCATCGCCACGATCGCGATCGGTATCCTCGCCGCGTTGCTCGGCACCTGGCTGACCAACCAGATGGGTCTCGGTGATGCCGCAGGATACGACGTGTTCGAGTTTGTCGCGCAGGTCGTATTGGCATTGATCGGTGTCGGCATCGTCGCGGGCACGCTGCGTCGTTCCAAGATCAAGTCCTAGCCCCGATCTGACGAGGCAAACACCGTGCCGCCGGTCGACTGGCGGCACGGTTACCTACGTCATGGTGCCGTCACTCCCGGTCATCACTTCGAACTGCCTGCCCCGGTACGCTCTGATATCTCCATAGTGGATGGTGAAGAGCGGAATGGAGTGACCATGACAATTTCCGGGCTGCTCAGCGCAGTGCTCGTCGGTTTGGTCATCGGGGCGTTGGCGCGGCTGATCCTGCCTGGTAGGCAGGCGATCGGCCTATTGGCCACGATCGCGGTCGGCATCCTCGCCGCGCTGGTCGGTACGTGGCTGACGAACCAGATGGGTATCGGCGACGCCAAAGGCTACGACTTGTTCGAGCTGATCGTGCAGGTCGCGTTGGCGGTGATCGGCGTCGGTCTGGTGGCAGGCGCGCTGCGCCGGTCGAGAACCTGAACCTCGCCTGGTGCGCGAGCAGGCAGCTGACCGAGCGAGACTCGGCCAGCTGCCGACATGCGCCGGATGAGCGTCAGGACCGGCGGAGCCCGGTGATCTGCAGTTCGGCGAACACCGTCGTGACGACGGCTAGTGCCAGTGCGGTCACAACGCCGAGCGTGGTCAGCGACAGCGTCCCCGCGATGACGACGATGACGCTGACCACCGTCCAAAGCAGGTTCGCGCCCGCGACGGCGCCCGCCGCGCCGCGATTGATCATGCCCCTGGTGCCAATTACCAGCACCGTGGCGCCATAGGCGACGAAGAACAGCCCGACGCCAAGCACGAACGCCGTGCTCGGGCCGAGCACCGTGTCGAGCATGCCCGACAGCGCGGCGATCAGCACGCCGGTGAGCCCGGTCGCGATGCCGTCGAGGACGAGGCTGGTGCGGAGCAGACGTCCGGTGGCCGGGGCGGTCAGGTCGGCGGTTGCGGTGGTCATGGTGGATTCCTTCCGTCGTGGATCGAACGCCGTTGAGGCTAGGAAGGGCGGCACTGCCACGGCGACGAAATGGACTGCGAAGTCCTGCCAACCACTGCCAGCGCCGCGAAACCGCAGCTCAGCGCGGTGGCGCGGCGGGTTGACAACCGCGCCGTGGCGGGCGGCCGCAGCGGCAGCGACGTCAAGCGCCGTCAGCCACCCACGGCGGTGGCGCGCAGATCGGCCGCCACCAGCCGCGCCGCCACCGACTGCCAGTTGTGCAGCGTCCGCTCCGGCACCTGGTCGGCGAACCACGTCAACGCCTGCCGGGCCGTCGGGTCAAGCTCGGTCACCTTGGTGCGCACGCTGTACGGGCGAATCCCGACGACGTAGTAGAAGTACAGCGCGTTGTAGTGTCGCCACTCCTCGCTGGTGCCGAACTCGCCGCCGTCCGGTTTGAGCCTGCGGATCGCGTCGAGCAGCACGGCCTTGACCTCCTTCGCGCGTTCCAGCGGGGTGTCGGGCGCACCGCGCTCCGCGAGCCGCTTGCCGATCTCCGGCAGGTCCGTCAGCGGGCTGGACACCAGCTTCCCGAGGTCGCCGTAGTGCGAGAGCGCCCTGCGGGTGAGCCGGGCGAACTCGGCCTCGTCGACGTCGGCGAGCGCGGAGTCCGCCTTGCGCGGCAGCGCGTCGGCGACCTCGCGGAGCTCCGCGCGGGCCTGCCGCACCGGCACGGCCAACGCGGCCCGGTCGGCCAGCGACTGCAGCGGACTCGTCAGCACGTGCAGGGCGATGGCACCAGCCACGACGCCGTATAGCAGCGCCGTCAGCGCTGGATCGGAGCCAACGACGGCGATGACCACCGCGACTTGCCCGCCGAACAGCGCCGTCGCGAGTGCGCCCAGCGCTGCCGAGCGCAGCATGTCGCCGCGCAGCGACTCACCGGCGTCGAAGGCGTCGATCACCGCGACGCAGCCGCCGAGCAGCACCAGGTCGAGCCCGATCGAGGCCAGCGTCAGCTCCCTTGGCAGCAGTCCTGCCCCGAGCAGCAGCAGGCCGGTGGCGAGCCCGACCAGCAGCGCGCAGACGACGGCGAGCCCGACCGTGCCCCTGGTTTCGCCACGCTCCCGCGCGGCTCCGTTGTCCCGTAGCAGCAGTGCCAGCACGAAGGCCCACAACACGGCTGGCAGCCACACCAGCACCTCGGCGACTGCGCCCGTCCACGGCAGGTCGTCGAGGGCGATGGCGGCGCCATAGCTCAGCAGCCCGCCGCCCGCCAGTACGAGCACCGGGTTCGTCCGGTCGCGCGCGAGCAGGTACATGCCGAGCCACCAGGCGACGGCGAAGGTCAGCACGGACACCACGATGGGCAGATTACGCGGCTCGCGGTGCGCGTGGGGCAGCTCGAAGCGCCAACGACCGGTCAGTCCCCGCTCTGCCGCCGTCTTCCCCGCAGCGCGACGATCCCGATGACGCCCGCGATCGGTAGCAGCACGATGCCCGGTAGCTGATATCGCCAGGAGAACTCGAACGCCGCCGACGCAGCCAGGATCGTCAGCGGCATGCCTGCGGACAGTAGCGCCGCCGATCGGAGTCCGCTGGTGCGGGCGCGCCCGATGCCGAGCATCGCGGCGATCGCGAGCAGCCCGAACGCGGCGAGCAGCGGGCCGGGGGTGTAGCCGACGCCCAACTGGTACGCGTGCAGAAACGACCCGATCGCGGGGATGTCGGACGGCGATTCCCCGCTGTACGCGCGGGAGTACTGCACCGTGATGTCCCGGTGGTTGTAGTACTGGTACCCGTCCTGGAAGTGCCAGCGCGTCACGCTGACGTCATTGGGCGAGTCGGTGCGGGCCGGCCGGAATCCCTTGAGGAAGTCGACGGTGGCGGCGCCGAGGACGTCGAGCGGTTGCTGGCGAAGCACCTTGCGGCCGAACTCGCGTTGTACCTTGGCGATGTCGGTGCCCTCGGGGAACGTGCTCGTCCACTCGTCGTCGGCGGCTCGGTGCGCGTAGTAGTCCGGCTCTCGCTGCTCGATCGGTTCGGTGGGGCAGGCGCGCCGCAGGATCGGGCCGAGGTCCAGTTCGTCGCAGTCGGCGACGACGGCGGCCCTGCTGTAGAGCACGTTGGCCGATGCTGTACTCAGGCCGACCTTGCCGGTCTGCGTGTAGAAATATCCGGCGTAGGAGCCGATCACGACGGCGAACAGCGTCAGGAATGCGCCGGTGCGCAGTGCGGCCGCCCGCAGGGCGTCCCGGTCGCGCCAGAGCCGCCATGCCCCGCCCGCGACCAAGAGATAGACCACGGCGGGCACCACGAGCGAGATCGCGATCATCCTGATCGCGACCGCGATACCGAGCAGCAGCCCGGCCAGCGCTGCCCGGCGGGCGTTGGGTGCGCCGTTGGTGGACTTGGTGCCGAGCAGCAGCCACAGCATCGCGACCAGCGCCACGAGCTGCCAGGTGTCTGCCATGACCATCTGCTCGATCTGGACGATGTAGGCGTCGAGCAGCACCGGTGCCGCCGCGATGGCGGCAAGCCATCGGGGCGCGCCGAGCCGCAGCGCGAGCACGTACAGCGCCAGCGCGCAGCCGAGGCCCGCGATGTGCTGCACCGCGGCCACCAGGTCGAGGCCGCCAACCGACAGCAGCGGACCGAGCACGAGCAGGTCGTAGCCGATCGGGTGCAGTCCGGCCGGGTCGTGCGTCCCGATGTTGTTCAGGTAGCGGAACGAGTCGTAGTACAGCAGCGCAGGCTGGTACGCCAGCCAGGCGAGAAGGCGCAGCACGGCACCCGCGACGAGCAGGATGGCCAGCGGCCAATGCTTGGCGAGGATGCTGCGCTCGCGATCTCCTGACGGTCCGGGCAGCGGCCCGGCGTCGATTGTTGCTATGTCTTGTTTCGCTTCCACTGCACCTTCGGATACATCTTCTCGACGTCGACGCGATGTTTGTTGGCCTCGACGATGCCGAACATCGACTCGATCAACGTATCCGACAGCAGGTGTGGCTTGAGCCCGAGGGCTTCCAGACCGGTGTGGGTGACATTGTAGTAGTGCTCGGGTTGTTCGACCCTTGGGTTGTCGAGGTGGTCGATCTGGACCGGGCCGGGGAAGGCTTCGGCGACGGTCTCGGCGATCTGGCTCACCGACTTGCTTTCGGTCATCTGGTTGAACACCCGGAACTCGCCGGCCTCGGCAGGGTGTTCCACCGCGAGGCGGATGCACTCGACGGTGTCACGGATGTCGATGATGCCCCTGGTCTGCCCGCCGGTGCCGTAGACGGTCAGCGGCTGGCCGAGCACGGCCTGGATGACGAACCGGTTGAGCACGGTGCCGAACACGTCGTCGTAGTCGAACCGGGTCGCCAGCCGCTCGTCACGCGCTGTCTGGCTGGTCTGCTGACCGTAGACCACACCCTGGTTGAGATCGGTCGCCCGCAACCCCCAGATCCGGCAGGTGAACTCGATGTTGTGCGAATCGTGCACCTTGGACAGGTGATAAAACGAGCCCGGCTTCTTCGGATACAGCACCCGGTCGGTGCGGCCCTTGTGCTCGATGTCGAGCCAGCCCTCTTCGATGTCGATGTTCGGGGTGCCGTACTCACCCATGGTGCCCAGCTTGACCAAATGGATGTCGGGGTCGATCTCGGCGATCGCGAACAACAGGTTCAGATTGCCGATCACGTTGTTGTGCTGGGTGTAGACCGCGTGCTCACGATCGATCATCGAGTACGGCGCCGCCCGCTGCTCGGCGAAGTGCACCACCGCGTCGGGACGGAACTCCCGCAGCGTGCGGTAGACGAAGTCGGCGTCGAGCAGGTCACCGACGTAGCAGTCCATCCGCTTACCCGAGACCTCTTCCCACGCTTCGACCCGCGTTTCGAAGGTCTCGATCGGCGCGAGGCTATCCACCCCGAGCTCCTCGTCGTAGTCGCGCCGGACCAGGTTGTCCAGAACCCCGACGTCGTGACCACGGTCGGACAGGTGCAGGGCCGTCGGCCAGCCAAGATAGCCGTCTCCGCCTAGTACTAGGACTCGCAAAATCGCTCCACTCCCCGAAAAATCGCCTGGCACCTACGGCAACGACACCGGCCATGGCACCGCCTGGGATAACCCGATGCTATCCATCTTCGGCCGCTGATGTTAACCATTCCACCGACCGGTGGGAAGAACGGGTACGACCCTGACGATCAGGTAAAAAGGACACGTAAAGCCAACACATAGCGCGACGAATAAACCGGGCGCCTTCGGTTATCGGCTAGTCCGTCGCTGTGTCCCGAGCCAACCAGCGCGTTACCACCAGTTTGATGTGGACACCCCGGCGGGGAGACGCGCGGGAACGGCTACGATCGGGCGTGTCGTGCCCGTGTGCTCGAATAGTGAGGCATACCACAGGTCATGGACTTCCGGCGATGAGGCGGTGACGAAGCTGACACTGACGGCTCACAAGAAGCAGCGACTCCTGCTGTGGGGTCGCTACACCGGCGCGTCCGTCGCCGCAGCCGCGGTCAGTGAGATCGCGATCCTCACCGCGTACGGGCTCGGCGCCGCGGCGTTCGTGGCGAGCGTGATCGCGTGGGTGTCAGGCGCGGTCCCGAACTACCTGCTCAACCGCTACTGGGCGTGGCAGCAGCGCGGCAAGGCCGACCGCAAGCGCGAGACGCTGCCCTACGTCGTCATCGTGATCGTCACGGCCGTGGCCGCCATCGGTGTCACCACACTGGCCGACAGCTGGGCGCAAGGCCACATCGCTTCGCACAGCGTGCGCACCATCCTCGTCGGCGCGGTCTACCTCGGCACCTACGGGTTCATGTTCATCCTGAAGTTCGTGCTGTTTGATCGGCTTATTTTCGGACGTTGCGGTATGGGTATTCGCGGAGCCATGTCGTGAGCATGACTCTGGTGTAGTTGGCGCCGTAGCGGAGGTTTTTGCCTTTTTTGCTGGTGCCGTTGTTGCGGAGTCGCATGCTCATGGGGAGTTCGCGGAGGCGGGCGCCGGTGGCGAGTGCGCCGAGGAGGAGTTCGGAGGCTTGGTATTGGGGTTCGGTGAGGGTGATCGTGCAGGCCAGTTCGGCGCGCATCGCGCGGAACCCGAAGGAGGTGTCGGTGATCTTGCGGAGGGTGAGTAGGGAGGCGAGCCAGGCGAAGACCCGTACGCCGATCCAGCGCATCCGGTTGTCGGATTCCTCGTGTCCGAGTCGGCGGGAGCCGGTGACGAAGTCGGCTTCGTCGTCGACGAGCGGGGACAGCAGGCTGTCCATTTCGGTGTTGTCGTATTGGCCGTCGGCGTCGGTGGTGACGAGGTAGGTCGCGCCGCATTCGGCGGCGAGGTGGTAGCCGAGCCGCAGCGCGGCGCCTTGGCCCCGGTTGGTGTCGGCGACGCAGGTGTAGGCGCCCTGCTCGCGGGCGATTTCGGCGGTGTCGTCGGTGGCGCCGTCGACGACAACGAGCACGTCGACGTCCATCCCGTTGCACTTCTTCGGCATGTCGGCCAGCACCGGGCCGAGGCCGTCTTGTTCGTTGAACGCGGCGATCACTACGACCAGTTCGGATAGCCGCGGGTGCTGGTAGCGGGCGTGGAACTCCTCGACGGCGCGGGCGTCGACCTCGTCGGGGTAGGGCGCCAACCCCCTCCGCGGGTGGCGGGCGCCGGGCCGTTCGCTGTCGGCTTCGGTCGTGATCGTCACGCCGGTCTCCCCTCTGCCACCGCTTCTTGGAAGTAGGTCCACGTGCTCGCCAACCCGTCGACCAGCCCCACCGTGGGTTGGTAGCCGATCGTCTGCTTGCTGCGGGTGACGTCGACGATCACGGCCGGCATCTCCCCACCGGGGGCGGGTACGTGTTCGGCGGGCACCGGGCGTGCGCTCACCTGCCGGACGGCCTCGAGCATCTCCAGCACCGACACCGACCGGCCCGCGCCGATGATCGCCCGCCCGGTGTGCTCGCGCTCCCACGTAAGCAGGACTGCCCGCACCACGTCGTCGATATGCACCAGATCCCGTTTCTGCCTACCGTCGCCGTAGATCTTGACGGTGTCGCCGGTGAGCGCGGCGCGCATCATCCGGGGCACGAAGCTGTCCTTGTGGCCCATGCCCGGCCCGTAGACGTTGGTGAACCGCAGCGCACACGTCCGCATCTCATACGCCCCGGCGTAGCCCGCCAGCAGCATCTCGCACGCTGCCTTGGTTGCCCCATACGGTGTCAGCGGCCGCAGCGGCAGGTCGTCGGTGATGGTGCCGGTGCCGACATCGCCGACCACCGCGTTGGTGGAGGCGAACACAAACCGCCCCACCCCTCGCTGGCGGGCGAGTTCCAGCAACTCCTGGGTGACCACCACATTGTCACGATAGGTGTGCGCCGGCCGGTCGACGGACTTGAGCACCGACGTCAACGCCGCCAAATGCACAATCCCGGTCGTGTCCTCAGCCAGCGCCGCGTCCCGCACCTCAGCATCCGCGAGGTCACCGTGGATGTAGCGGACACCATCCACCGGCTTCACCGCCTGCTCACGATCGGCAACCGTGACCGCGATTCCCCGCTCCCGAAACGCGGCCACCACAGCCCGACCGATGAACCCATTCCCCCCGGTGACCAGCACACGCTCCCGCCGCTGCCCACCAGTGATCAGCCCAGTCATAGCGGTCAACCTACACCGGATCATGAATTGGCCCGCCAATGGTGCCATTCGCGAGCGACCTGAGCTTTCCGGAGTCGGTCGATCACGCTACGTTTAGTCCCGGCCGCCCACTGACCCGTTGACGAGGAGTACACCCTATGGCCGGTGTTGAGGAGATCCGCGCGGGCATCGCGCTCGCCAACGAGAAGGCATCCGCCAGTATCGCCGCACTGCAACAGGCAGCTCAGTCCCTCGAGGAAGCCCAGCAGTCGCTTGCGGAAGCCACATCGGGCTCCTCGCAGGACGAGGTGAACCAGGCGCACGGCATGCTCGCCGAGGCACTGCAGAGCATCACCGGCACGCAGAGCACGATCCAGGCGTGCATGTCCTCTGCGGACGCCTACTCCGCGCGGCTGTAGCGCCGATGTCGCTCGACGGCCTTCACCACGCCCTCGCCGCCGTCCACGCCGGGCTCAGCGACGCAAACGCCCAGCTCACCAGCGCAACCCGGCTGCTGGAGCAGGCCCGTCGCGCCATGCGGGACGCCCAACTCGCCCACGCCGGCGGTGAGCCGTGGCTCCCGAAGCAGCTCGACGCGGCACTCGACGAGCTCGAACGGCAGCGCGGCGTCATCGCCGACGCCGGTGACCTGCTCGACACCTACCAGGCGAGGTTGTGATCGCGTGATCGGCAAGAAGGCACGGCAGCAACGCGGCAGGGTGGTCGCGGCGCTCGACGAGCTGCGCACGCGGATCGGCCTCGCCATGGGTGCGGCGCGGAACGCGCGAGTCGAGGCTGAGCTCGAACTGGCGACACAGGAGTTGGAACGGGCGATCGTCACCGTGGGCAGCGACCGCGCACGGGGTGACCCGTCGCTGGCGCCTCGGCCTGAGGATCCGGTGTCCGACGCGGTGTGGCAGCGGCTGGACCAGGTGCGCGCCGCCTTCGGGCAGGAATGGGCGGACGGCCCAGCGCGCCTGCGGTCCCTTGTCGCCGCCAGTGCGCCGGGAGCGGCAGGGCAACCACCGGGGCGCTGGCTCGGCAGGGTCGGCACGGACAGCGGACTCACCGCGCCGGGGCTGTGGCGGATCGGCTCCTGCGCGGTCGATAGCTCCACTGACGCCGAGGAGTTCGACAGCTCCACTGACGCCGAGGAGTTCGACGTCGCGGTGCCATTGCTCGACGAGTCGCACCTGTCGATCAGCTCGGCGCAAGGCACCCGGCACGCGGTGGACGCGCTAGTCGAGTCGTTGCTGATGCGGGTGCTGAGCACGTTCGAGCCGGGTGCGGTGCGGGTGCACCTGTGGGACATCGGGCAGCTCACCGCCGTGCTGCCGAACTTCTACCCGCTGAGCAGGACCAGCGCTGTCACCGTGCACGACCCCACCCGGCTGGTCGACCTGCTTGACGAGTTCTCCGGCCACATCCGACGGATCCACGCCGACGCGATGCAGGGCGGCTACCCGTCGTTGCGGGCAATGCGGGAGGCGAAACGCAGGCGCATCGAGCCGTGGCGGGTCGCCGTGCTCTACGGCAACGGCGAGGAGCTGGAGCCGGAGCAACGTCGCGACCTGAGACGCATCGCGAGCGGCGCGCTTGACGCCGGGATCTCGCTGATCCTGGTGGACGTCCCGACCGTCCTCGGTGGCTCGGTGGAGACCGTCAGCTTGCGCGACGAGCACTCCGCGTTCTGCAGCATGACCGGCGCCGACCTCGTGGTGCGTCTCGACCCGTCGCTGCCAGCCGCGCAGGTCAGCGCGGCGTCAGGCGCGATCGCGAAGGCGTTGGTCGCGAAGCAGGGTGGCCCGCGTGGCTTCACCGACCTGGTGCCCGCCGAGCTCGGCCAGGAGCGCTCGACCGATGAGCTGCGCACTCCGGTCGGCTTCGACGAGGGCGATCCGGTCGAGGTCGTCATCGGGGACGCGACGCCGCACGCGCTCATCGGCGGTCCGAGCGGGTCCGGCAAGACGAACTTTTTGTATGCGCTGCTCGGCGGGATGGCAGCGCGCTACTCGCCGGATGAGCTGGCGCTGTACCTGTTGGACTTCAAGGAGGGCGTGTCGTTCGCGGGCCTCGCGCCGGGCCGCAAGGACGAGAGCTGGCTGCCGCACGCCCGGCTGATCGGCGTCAACGTCAACACTGACCGGGAGTTCGGGCTCGCGCTGCTGCGGTTTCTCGCCGACGAGCTGCGCCACCGTTCGGCCGCCGCGAAGGAGCACGAGGTCACGACGTTGGCCGAGCTACGTGCGGCCGACCCTCACGGGAGTTGGCCCCGCATCGTCGCGGTGATCGACGAGTTCCAGTACCTGTTCGCCGGGCGCGACACCGTGACGGCGCTGGCGACGTCGTTGCTGGAGGACATCGCGCGCAGGGGCCGTTCGCAGGGCATCCACCTGGTGCTTGCCAGCCAGGACGTCGCGGGTATCGAGGCGTTCTGGGGCAAGCCAGCGGTGTTCGAGCAATGCACCTTGCGAATCGCGATGCCGAAGGCGCGGCGGGTGCTCACCGAGACGAACCAGGCCGCCGTGACCGCGCCACGCTGGCACGCCGTGGTCAACCACGACTCCGGCGTCGCGCACGGCAACCGCCTCGCGCACATCCCGGACGCCAGCTCGCCGGGTGTGTTCGCGCGGTTGCAGCGGTCGCTGTGGCAGCGCTACGCGAGCGGGCACGGCAGTCCCCGGCTGTTCGACGGCGCGGTTGCGCCGGTGCTTGACGAGAGCGCCGCGTACGCCGAGCTGGCGCAGGCGACTGCGTTGGTGGGGCAGCCTCGTGCGTTGGTGGGGCAGGCCATCGCGGTGTCCGACGTCGCGTTCGGAGTGGAGCTACCTCGTGCGCCGGGGCGCAACCTGGCCGTGCTCGGTGCCGCGCAATGGCCTGCGATGTCCATTCTGGACTCAGCGGCGCGCTCGCTCGCGCGGCAGTTCGGACAGGGCGATGTGGAATTCCTGGCGTGTTGCCTTGTCGACTCCTGCGCGCCCGCCGTTGCGCGGCTTACCGATCAGTTGCAGCGGGAGGGGCACAAGGCGGAGCTCGTCTACGGCGACGAGCTGGGGGAGCGGCTTTCGTCCGTCCACGCCGGGCTGAGCGAGGACGGCGCCCGCCGGGTGTTGCTGCTCTACGGCGTCGACGCCGCCCTTCCGACGTTGGAACGCAAGGAGCCCGGCACGCAGAGTGGGCTCGACGTGCTTCGCGCGGTGCTCAAGCAAGGCCCTGCGCGCGGGGTGCACGTGTTCGGCTGGTGGCGTTCCGTGGCGCGGCTGAAGGACACGCTCGGGTTCGGCGGTACCGAAGACGTCGGTGCGCTCGCGGCGCTTGACGTCCAGGGCAGCGACCTCGGGCCGTTCTGTGCCGGGCAGGTGGTGCATTGGTCGCCCCGGCCGGGCAGAGCGCTGTTCTTCGACCGCACCACGCACAGCTCGCCGGAGGTCATGATCCCGTACGCGCTGCCCGAGGAGAACTCGTGATGGGGCTTGTCGGAGGAGTAGTTGTGATAGTGCCTCCGGAGGAGACGTCGTGACGGGCGAGTCTGCGGAATCCCACGTATCGCCCGCGATGCGCTACAAGGAGATCGCCGGGCTGGCCCAGAAGGCCACTGTGGACCTACAGGCGTGGGAGCGTTCGCGAGCTGCCGAGCTGGAGTCGGCGACGGCTGCGGCCCGCGGCGAGATAGAGGCCGCGATCGATCGGGAGCAGCGGACGATGGATCAGGCGCACCGTTGGTGGCGGATGGCGCTCGACAACGTGGCGCGGTTGTCCTGGGTGATGGTCGGTCCCGAGCCGGAACCGATCGACTCCGCCCGCGCCTCGCAACTCACCCGCTACACCGACGATGTCCGCTCCGGTTACCAGGAGCTGACCCAGGCGGTCCTCGACCTAGGCTGGCGCGCCCGCTAGCGCCGTGTCCCCCGTTCCGGGCGCTGTGTCCCTCACCCGGGCGCCGTGTTCGCCGTTCCCGGCGCCGCGAGCGGGAGCGCGACGCCGGGAGCCGGTCAGTTCAGGCGGCGTGCCGGTCGGCCGGGGCTTCGGTGTCGCGGGAGCGGCGGATGCCGAGCACGAACGCCGCGATCACTGCCAC
>WHUD01000389.1 GCA_009377385.1 Actinophytocola sp. | reverse complement strand
CACCGAATGGAGCTCATACATTGCTCTGACTAGAAGTCTGATAATCCAAGGAGCCCTTCTTTCTGGTTCGGGCACTTCGGGGGCGAGCTAGTAGGCGCTGAAGCCATACATCCACGATGACTGGCGGTCTCAAGCGATCAACGCAACAGCCTCGGCGAACTTCTCAGATGGTGACCGCCAGTTGAGGGTTTGTCGAGGACGGCCGTTGAGCTCGGCAGCAACGGCGTCTAGCTCTTCCTGGGTGACCACGGCGAGGTCGGCACCCTTGGGGAAGTACTGTCGGAGCAGGCCATTGGTGTTCTCGTTCGTGCCACGCTGCCAGGGGCTGCGCGGGTCACAGATGTAGATCTGCAGGCCGGTGTCGATGGTGAACCGCGCGTGCTGTGCCATCTCTTTGCCCTGGTCCCAGGTCAGCGACCGTACCAACTGCTCCGGCAGCGTCAGGATGCACTCGGCCAGCGCCGCCAGCACCGGCTCGGAGCTGCGGCCGTTGGGTAGGCCGACAAGCAGGGCGAGGCGACTGGTCCGTTCCACCAACGTGGCGATGGCGCTGTTGCCGCTCCCCAGCAGCAGGTCGCCTTCCCAGTGTCCGGGCACAGCGCGGTCGGCAGCCTCGGCGGGACGTGCGCTGATGTGTACGGGGTCCCGCAGTTGACCTTGCCCATTCCCATTTGCTGCCCGCGCCGCGCGGGGCCGACGGACCATCCGGCGTGTGCGCAGGTAGCGAGTTAGTTCCTTACGCAGGGCACCCCGCGGCTGCACGAACAAGGACATGTAGAT
>WHUD01000388.1 GCA_009377385.1 Actinophytocola sp. | reverse complement strand
CGTTCGGGTTTTCCGCGTCGCAGGTGGGGGGCGCATTTCGCCGTGATCACATCGGCAGGGACCCGCAACTGGATGCGCCCGTTGGCCGAGCGGCGGGTGCCGCGCCGACCGTGAGTCATCTTGGTGTCGCAGTGCTGCACGATGATCTCGTATCCGAGGAAGCGCGCCGCCCGCGTGCGGGCGTGCGTGATCAAGGTCTTGTCGGCGGACAGTTCCAGCTTGAGTTCCTCGCGCAGGAACCGTGCCAACCGTTGCTTGATCTGCTCGGCCTCGGCTTTCGGACCGATGAATCCCAGGAGGTGATCATCGGCGTAGCGGGAGTACCACAACCTGCGATAGCCGGGGTCACATCGCGCCCGGCTGGGCAAGCTGCGCATCCGTTTCAGCAGGACCCGGGCTTGTGTCCGGTTCCCGCGTCGGCGGGCTCGCGCCAACGCCCTGACCACTTCCAGGTAGTCCGGGTTGGAGGCCCGGACCGTTCCCCGCGTGTACTCGGGGATGAGAACAGTCTCAACGAACTCGTCCAACTTGTGCAGATAGATGTTGGACAGCAGCGGGGATAGCACCCCGCCCTGGGGCGCCCCCGAGAGGGTGGCGCCCCAGGTCCAGTCCTCCAGGTATCCGGCGGTGAGCATGTTGCGCACCAGCCGCAGGAACCGGTTATCGTGGATCTTCTCCGACAGAATCTTGATCATCACATTGTGATCGAGACTCCCGAAACAATCGGAGATACTAAGAAGAACATAACTTTCTGGATACAGTGAGCGTTTCGCGACGGAATTC
>WHUD01000387.1 GCA_009377385.1 Actinophytocola sp. | reverse complement strand
GCGGCACGGGCACCGGTCCTGGCGAAGGTACTGCATCGATATGGATATGCCCTTTAGAGAAATGGCGAAATGCCGAACCGGACACCGACGACTGGGTGTTGATCCGGCGCTCGCAGGAGTCGGTGCACGGCTGCGACAAGAACCCGTTCGCGGTGTCCATCGCGCGGTTCCGGTTGCTGGTGGCGGCGCTGCGGGCTGCACGGGAGCGACGGCTGGACAAGGCGCCGAGCTTCCCCATCAATGTGGCGGTCGGGGACTCGCTGATACACGGGCGGGGAGTTCCGGGTGTGCAAGGTGAGCTGCTCGCCGAAAAGGAGCCCCACACGTACGTCACTGAGGACGTCAACGAGTTCGTGAACTCATGTGACCTGCTGGGAAGATCCTCGTACCACGTAGTGGTTGGCAATCCGCCGTATGTCACCGTGAAGGACGCAGTCGAGAAGAAGAACTACAAGTCTCGATATTCCTCCTGCTTTGGACTGTGGGTACTCGCGGTTCCATTCATTGAACGGCTATTTCAGTTGGCCATCCGCTCGCACGGAACTGGTCGATCAGCCGGATTTGTTGGTCAAATCACCGCTAGCTCGTTCATGAAGAATGCCTTCGGAAAGAAGCTAATACAGTCATTTTTCCCCACCGTTCATTTGACACATGTCATCGATACATCTGGCGCCCGTATACCTGGGCATGGAACGTCAACTTGCATACTACTAAGAGAAACGAAAGTTTCTGAGGCTTATGCAAAAGCCTGGTCAATTTAGCGAGGGATTGAGCGTGTCATAACGC
>WHUD01000386.1:254-789 GCA_009377385.1 Actinophytocola sp. | reverse complement strand
CACCGCGTCGAGCAGCACGAAAAGACTGGCCGAGACCAGGCTGAACAGGGCAGTCAGCATGGTGGCTTCGTACAGAGCGCGGAGCCGGGTGATGGCAAGCGCCGTCGCGATGAGGATGGCGAACAGCGAGACGTTCATCAGGACGAAGGTCGACATCAGCGGCGCCTCTCGCCTTCGCGCCAGACGTGCACCCCGTCCCGGCGTGCGGCCTGGGCGAGCGCATGTGTGGCGGTCGGGCCGGTCAGCACCATGAACAGCAGGATCAGCACCAGGCGTACGGCCGTGTCCCAGCTGGTCGTGTGAAAGAGCAGGCCCAGCAGGATCAGGCCGGCGCCCGCCGAGTCCGTGATGCCGACCGCGTGGATGCGCGTGTAGAAGTCGGGGAAGCGCAGCAGTCCGACGCCGCCGGAGATGACGAACAGACCACCGGCGGCCAGCAGCACACCGCTGACCAGCTCGGCGACAAGGGAAGCGCTCATGGTGACTCGTCTCCGCTTCCCTCGACCAGCAGTTCGTCGTAGTGGGTCAGGCGCAG
>WHUD01000386.1:0-244 GCA_009377385.1 Actinophytocola sp. | reverse complement strand
AGGATGCGGTTGTAGAGTCCGGGACCCATGAACGCGCGAGCCAGGGCGAGAACCATGGTGACGAGGACCGCGACCATGGCCGCGTACAGCATCAGCGGACCTCCAGGCGCCGCACCCGACCATGCATCTCTCCGGCCTGCAGCTCACCGATGTCCGAGGCCTTGAGACTGTGGACTTCGACGCCGTTGTCGTCCACCGTCAGCGAGAGCGTACCAGGTGTCAGCGTGATCGAATTCGCGTAGAT
>WHUD01000385.1:426-790 GCA_009377385.1 Actinophytocola sp. | reverse complement strand
AGCCCGCCGCTGGGCCGACGTCATTCCCGGCGGCGAGGACCTGACCATCAGCGTGAACCTGTCACCCCGCCAGCTGCAGACCGCCGAGCTGCCCTCGATGGTGCCCCACGCCCTCCTCGAATCGGGCCTCGCCCCCCACCGTCTCATCTTGGAGATGACGGAGAGCATCCTCGTCGACCGCACCGACGAGACCCTGACCCTGCTCCACGAGCTGCGCCGGCTCGGCGTCCGGCTGGCCATCGACGACTTCGGGACGGGCTACTCCTCCCTCAGCTACCTCCACCGCTTCCCCTTCGACGTGGTGAAGATCGACCGCTCCTTCGTCGAACGGATGGCCGACGAATCGCCGGAGGCCAGCCTGGCC
>WHUD01000385.1:0-416 GCA_009377385.1 Actinophytocola sp. | reverse complement strand
TGCCGCCCTCGTCGCTCACCCTCGAGATCACCGAGAGCAGCCTCATGGGCGAGCTGGCACGCAGCATGGAGGTGGTCAGGTGCCTCTCCGCGATGGGGGTGCACGTGGCGATCGACGACTTCGGCACCGGCTACTCGTCGCTGAGCTACCTGTCCCGGTTGCCGATCGACGTACTCAAGATCGATCAATCGTTCATCGCCGACATCGGGACATCGCGCCAGGCGGCCGCCCTCGTGCGCTCGATCGTCAAGATCGGCCAGGGCCTGCGCCTCACCACCGTGGCAGAGGGCATCGAGACCGCCGGCCAACTCCACGCCCTGCGCAGCATGGGTTGCGACCTGGGCCAGGGCTTCCACTTCGCCCGCTCCCTCTCCTCCGCCGACCTCGTGGCCTACGCCGTCGGGGTCATCGAGGAG
>WHUD01000384.1 GCA_009377385.1 Actinophytocola sp. | reverse complement strand
CAAATCAAGCCAGCACTACCGCTCCAGGCGGGGCCACATCAGACTGGCACACCCAACTGGGCGACATCACCAGCTCAACGGCTGGTCCCGCGCCCTATCCGACCTGCAGCCGCACGTGACCATGTTGGATTGGTGCGCTGCGGCGGGTGTCCACGGACACGCCGAGCATGGCTTGGTGGATCACCCAGCCGACATCTTTACCGGGGCATGTTCTCAACCCTGCGGCGGTCCGGTAACTCGAGCATTGTCGCGGGGTGCAATGGGCACGGTGGCCCGGGTTGAGTGGAACACGGTGTTGATTGCGGGGTTGGGGTTGGGCACCCGGTCGGCGGCGGCGCCCGAGCTGATCATGATTCCGATTCGGTGACCGGCCTCGAACAGCTGAGACGTTGGCAGGCAGCGGATCGCGTAGTGCACTTTCTTGTTGACCGGTATTGGCACTGCTCGCTGATGTCCAAACCGGTGGGTGCCTTTGAGTTGGCACTGCGTCACCTTTTCCCAGTAGCCGCTTTGGGGGCCGGATGCCGACGGCGGGCTCGATGGGAAGACGTCGATCAGCTTGACGACCCAGTCGGTGTCGTCGGCTGTGGAGGACGCGTCGAGCGTAATGAGGGGCTGACCGGTGACCTCGGTATCGTGCTGCAACGGTGGGGTGACGTAGGTCAGCGAGTCGGCCGATTCCAGGCGTTGGTCGCCGGAGTAGGTCAGCGAGTTATTGGTGATCAGATTGTCGCTCTGTCGTTGATTCGGGCTATCGTCGCCGGTGAGGAATCCCCCGTCGTTGACGCCGTTG
>WHUD01000383.1:444-794 GCA_009377385.1 Actinophytocola sp. | reverse complement strand
TGACATTGCTAAGCCTTGACGGCACGGTACGGACGACGAAGACATTTGACGAGGAAGAGATGTGGCCGGCCACTGACGTGAACGGTGAACATTTCGTTCTGACTGGCGGTGACCAGGCGCGGGTGTTCGACGGCAGCGGAGAGGTCGTCAAGAAGATTCCAAACGTAGCGTATGCGCTGTTCGACGAGAAGGGCAATCTCGTTACGGTCGACTCCGAGGGCCAGGTGACGTGGCGGACGATCTGAGCGGTCCGATTCTCAAGCTCAACTCGTTGACCCGAACGTACCGAGGCGGTCAGCGGATCGGGCCGGTCTCGCTGACGATCGAGTCCGGCACGTGCTTCGGGCTCG
>WHUD01000383.1:0-434 GCA_009377385.1 Actinophytocola sp. | reverse complement strand
ACCACGCTCATGCGCATGATCCTCGGGCTCGACCGTCCCACCACCGGTAGCGCCACCCTGTTCGACAAGCCGGTCCGGCCTGATGCGCCGCCGCTGCGTACGTCGGGGATGATCGAGGAGCCACAGTTCTTCGGCTGGCTGAGCGGCCACGATAACCTGCGGGCCGCCTTCCCCGGACAGCGTGGCCTGCACGGCGAGATCGACGCCATGCTCAAGTATGTCGGGCTCGGCGAGGCTGGGTCGAGACCGGTCCGTGCGTACAGTCAGGGGATGCGGCAGCGACTGGGACTCGCACGCGTGCTGCTCGCGAAGCCCGACCTGCTCGTGCTCGATGAACCCGCCAACGGGCTCGATCCACTCGGCATCCGCTGGTTGCGCGAGCTGATCGGCGAGCAGACTCAGGCTGGCCGATCGGTCATGTTGTCGAGCCACCT
>WHUD01000382.1 GCA_009377385.1 Actinophytocola sp. | reverse complement strand
CATCATGACGGATGGACCACTAAATGAAGCGCTTATTTATCGGCAAGTCCTTAGCCCAGCTGAAGTCGCCGTTCTCGTCCGGTCGCGGCCCGAAGACAGCGATGGGGTCGCAACAGTTGAGCAGGCCGTTCTCCGCATACCACGGCAAGGTGCCGATGGGACCGTCCGGGTCGGGCACACACACATCGTCGGTGACGGCCGGATCGGGGTCACCCAGGCACGCACGTGCCGAGATGCCGGTGTAGGTGGGCTGTGTCCAGCTGTCGCCGCCATCGAAGCTGACATAAACTCCGGCGCCGCCGACACCACGGGTGAAGGGGCAGTCGTTCGGGGCGCCGGCGTTACATGCCTCTAGATCGATGTTCTCGTTCGCGCCAGCGAACAGGACTGAAGGGTTGCTGGGATCAACAGCCAGGACGGGCTTGTTCTGCTTGTTTTGGGGGAACGGCGACGATGAACTACCGACGGTGACCTCGGTGTCGGGAGTGGTGGCGCTGACCGGTCCAGCGAAGAGCAGGGCAAGGATGCCTGCCGCCAGCACGGAGGCACCTCGGCGAGAGCGTCGTTCCATGGGAGACCTCCTGCCCAACGGAGTGGCCGGTACGACAACGTGCCGATGCAGCAGTTCAGTCGGGAATAATACGCCTATACGGAATAATTGGCTAATTCTACATAATTTGCCAATTAGGATCATCAGGCTCATCAGACCGGTTCGCTCGGGTGCGATCTGACCCGACAGCAGGCCGCGTCCGGGTGCCACGCCTGTGGGTCATTGTTTCCGTCAGGGCACTATTC
>WHUD01000381.1:279-801 GCA_009377385.1 Actinophytocola sp. | reverse complement strand
GGCGGGACGACGAGGCCTACATCCCGCGTCCCGGCCACGTGAAGGCGGTGGTCGCCACCGCGATGTACGGCACCCGCGACGAGGTCGAGCCGGCGGCGCGCCGGATCATGCGCATCGGGCGCGAGTCCGGCGGGACTTACCTCGGCGACGAGATCAGCTCCGGCGACTGGGCGTCCCGCCACGACCGATACGCCACGCCCCTGCACGGGCGGCTGCGGAGCGGCGAGGTGGTGCCGATGAGCTGGCACTGCGAGGACGCGAGCATCAACTACAGCCAGCTGCCGGCGGTGATGGAGAAGTGGCACGCCATCGCCGATCGGTACATCGAGAAGACCGGCATCCTCGACGACTGGGGGATGTTCGCGTACACGAACGGCGCCTACAAGCCGTGGGGCGACTACCTGACCGAGATCGACATCGGCATCTGGGAGCAGAGGCTGAACGAGGACAACTGGCGCGACTGGGTCGCGTGCAAGCGCGAGATC
The DNA here is from genome assembly GCA_009377385.1 of Actinophytocola sp. Classification (GTDB taxonomy): domain Bacteria; phylum Actinomycetota; class Actinomycetes; order Mycobacteriales; family Pseudonocardiaceae; genus Haloechinothrix_A. Next base: position 316 of record WHUD01000381.1, on the reverse strand, counting down.
GCCCAGGTCGCACTCGACCACGGCGGCTCGATCACCG
>WHUD01000381.1:0-269 GCA_009377385.1 Actinophytocola sp. | reverse complement strand
TCCCGGCAAGTACGAGCTCGACCGAGCGTACGGACTGGAGGGGAGCGTGTTCCGATGATCGGCTTCCGATTGGGCGCGCAGCGGCCCCCCGAGGCGAGGCGCATCACCGACGGCGTCATCCAGCGCTTCGACCACGTCTACGAGGTCGACCCGGCGAAGATGACGATCATCGAGCAGCAGGAGATGCCCGCCTGGGACACCATGCGCATCGTCGACTCGCGCTGGGAGCACCTGGCCTGGATGCACGACCACTGGGCCGATACCGTTTT
>WHUD01000380.1 GCA_009377385.1 Actinophytocola sp. | reverse complement strand
CTCCGAGCTGACCAGCCTCACCAACGGCGACGTGCACCTCGGCGTCGGCGCGCACGTCCGTTGCCACGGCAAGGGTCGCAAAGACCGCGCCACCCCGCTGACCAGGCAAACCGTCAGAGTTCTGCGGGCCTGGCAGGCCGAGCAGCACGGCGAACCCGCCGACCCGCTCTTTGCGACCCGAACGGGTCGCCCGCTGTCTCGTGACGCGGTCGAAAAGCTGGTCGGAAAATACGCCGCCATCGCAGCCACCAGCTGCGACACCATCGCGGCGAAGAACGTCAGCCCGCACACCCTTCGCCACTCGGCCGCCATGGCCTTGCTGCACGCGGGCGTGGACACCTCGGTCATCGCACTCTGGATGGGGCACGAAGACCCCGGCTCCACGCAGGCCTACCTACACGCCGACATGACCATCAAAGAACAAGCCCTCGCGCGAGTCCGACCCCGCGGCACCAGACCTGGGCGCTACCGCGCACCGGACAGCCTGATCGCCTTCCTTGACAAGCTATAGCCACTCTGTGCTGCCGGATTATGCCGACTACACGACCGCGCTACCCCCGCTGACCAGCGCCTTCACCCCCACGGTCGGCATAATCCAGCGGTCAGCATAAGCCGACGACGGTGTCGTGCTCTGCCGCTCCGAACAGCAAGCCAGGGCTGCGCTGGCTGCGGTCGAGGATCTTCTCGGCGGGCTGGGACTGCAACTGCACCCGGGTAAGACCCGGGTAGTTGACCTGTGTGAGGGCCGGGGTGGCGTCTCACGAGCGGTGTAAACGGCTCGGGCGCGGGTTCCTCTCGTGGGG
>WHUD01000037.1 GCA_009377385.1 Actinophytocola sp. | reverse complement strand
CATCCGGTGATCCACCCACCGGCCACCACGCCGCGGCGTCCGATCCGGCAGCAGTGGCTTCAGCCGCTCCCACTCCTCATCGGTCAGATCATGACGATCAAGCATGTCCCGGTTCTACCGGCCCCCACCTCCAAGATCCGTGAGACACGCCCTAGCGTCAGGCCCTTGGTCTCGTCGCCGTCACGCGCCGCGGTAGGTGCCCATACACCAGAGGTTGCCGTCCTTGTCGCGGACAGCGAACTGGTGCGAGCCGTAGTCGGTGTCCGCCAGTTCGGTGACCACCTCGACGCCGGCCATGACGCGGACCCGGTGCCACACCTTGTCGACGGTGCTGGGATCGGCGGCGACGATGTAGGCGCTCTGCGGGCCGAGGGATCCCCACTCGCCCGGCTTGCCTCGCGAGCCGAACATGACACCCCCGCCGTCGGGCCAACGCGCTTCGGCGTGCCCGACCGTGCCGTTGTCGCCTCGGTACAACGCGGTGACGAGGAAGCCGAACCCTTCGGTGAGCAGGCGGACGCCCGCGTCGACGTCGGTGAAGCCGACACTGGGCCAGACAGTGGGGACCGGTTCCGGCAGGTTCTTGATTGGTTCGTTCATGCCGGCGATTCTGCTCGCTCGGCGAGGTCGCCGTCTTGAACGAATGGGAGCTCCTCGCGTAGCCACGTGCCGATGCTGCAGCCGGCCAGTGCACGCCATTCCCGCGCGAGGTGCGCCTGGTCGGCGTACCCGCAGCGGACGGCCACGTCCGCGAGGGACGACCACCGTGGACCGGTCAGCAGCGCGCGGACTGACTCGAATCGCGCGATGCGAGCCGCCTGCTTCGGTGTGAGGCCGGTGGCCGCACGGAACCGCTCCGACAGGTGGCGCCGTCCCCAGCCGACGTGCGTTGCGACCGCCCCAACCCGCATCGTGCCGTGGCTGGCGAACAGCACCCGCCACGCCTCGGTGACCTCGGCCGGGATGGTGACGTCGATGCTGCCGAGGCGTTCGAGCAGGGCGTCGTCGATCAGCCGGAATCGTGCCGGCCACGAGTGCGTGTCGTGCAGTTGGTCCAGGAGCCGGACGGCACGGGGGCCGACGACGTCGACGAGATCGACGGCATGGCCACTCAGCTCGGCCGCCGGCATCCCGAGGAGGGCGTGCGCACCCAGCGGCGTAAGCGCGTACTGCAATCCCTCCTGCGGCACCGATGCGTCGATCAGCGCGGGTGCGGTATGCAGGCCACCGACGATCCCGTGCGCGGCGACCGGGCTCCCGAGCCCGCGGATTCGCAGTGGCGCTGCCAGCTCGGTGACCAGCGTCAGGTGCCGCGAGGGGAGGCCGCGATGCAACCCGGTCGGGTTGGCTGGCACCCGGTAGCCATGCGCTCCCGCCACGAACGGTCGAAGCGCAGCCGCCGGAGTATGCCTGGGCATCAGCACATGTCGATGATGCACCCATGCGCCGCACCGTGGGTTGGGTCTCTCGACCGGATGGGTGATTCAACCGGATTGACGTCATCTGCGAGCCAAAGGCGGATGGCCCATCCATCAGGCGAATGGTCAGCCGTGATGTTGCGCGATCTGGATGAGGTTGCCGCAGGTGTCGTCCAGCACCGCGGTGGTGACCGGCCCCATGGTGAGAGGCTCCTGCGTGAAGGTGACACCGAAGCCGCGTAGCCGTTCGAACTCGGCCTGGATGTCGTCGACGGCGAAGCTGGCGCAGGGGATGCCGTCTTCTACGAGTGCTTGCTTGTATGGCTTGACGGCGGGGTGGCCGTCGGGTTCGAGGAGGAGTTCGGAGCCTTCCGGGTCGTCGGGTGAGACGACGGTGAGCCACCGGTCATCGCCGAGGGGGACCTCGTGCTTCTTCTGGAACCCGAGCACGTCGGTGTAGAAGCTCAAGGCCTTGTCCTGGTCGTCGACGAAGACGCTGGTGATGTTGATTCTCATGACGTGTCCCTCCGATTGGGCGTCAACCACCGGTCGACGATCGGTTCGAGTGGCGTGACGTCGAGGTAGTGGTACTTGTAGCGGCCTTCGCGCCGGGTCGTGACGAGCCCGACGGCTTCGAGCATGTCGATGTGCTGCGAGATCGCCTGCCGCGACGAACTGAGTTGATGTTTGGTCACCAGCCGGGTGCAGATCTCGAACAGGGTTTGTCCGTTGCGGTCGGTGAGCTCATCCAGGATCGCCCTGCGCGTGGCATCGGCCAGGGCCTTGAAGATGTCGCTCACTCGACACACGGTATGCAAGCGACAACTTGCCTGTCAATGGTCTGCGAACGCCCGGAGCGCCCGATCGAGCTCGTCGGGGATCTCGGTGGGTGTGGTGCCGTGGTCGTCGCGGCGCATGCAGGCGACGGTTTGGGTGCCTTGGGCGGTGAGCTGGCCGGAGCGGCGGAAGTCGAAGTCCATGACGATGCGGTTGCCGCTTGCGGCACGCAGCGACATCGCGACGTCGATCTCGTCCAGGGCGTAGCACTCGGCGTGGTAGGTCATCGAGCAAGACACGGTGACCAGGGTCAGCGAGCCGTGAGCGACGTCCTTGAGCGCGCCGGGCGCGTGCTCGGCGAGGAACCGTTCCCGGCAGTGGCCCTGCCAGTGCAGGTAGTGGGCGAAGTAGACGTTGCCGACCAGGTTGGTTTCGTCGAACGTGACGACGTGCCGGTAGCGGTAGTGGGTCATGTTCTCGGTTCCTTGGGGCAGGCGACCGCGGCCACTTTGACCTGCGCGCCACGGCTGTCGGTGGTGTGGATTTTGGCGGTGGCGACGTGGTGGGCGCCGGTGCGCACGATGGTGAGCCCGTCCTCGGTGATGCGGTCGATGCGCAGCGGTTCGCCTTGGCCGTAGCCGAGTTTGGACAGGGCTTCGCGCGCGGTCCAGACGCGCAGGCGCGCGAGCGTGGGGTCCTCGCCGAGCTTGTCGGCGAGGAGTTCGGCGACGGGATGGTCGGCCGCGTCGCAGGGCACCGCGCCCGCGTGTGCAGGGGTGGCGGGCACGGATTCCCAGTCGACGCCGACCGGATCGTCGGACACGCCGAGCAGCAGGGTGTTGTGCGCGTAGCTCGCACTGGCGTGGGAGCCGTCGAGGCGCGGGGCGCCCGCGAGGTCGTGTCCGGTGGATGCGCCGGTGAGCTGCTGCAGCAGTCCGGTCGCCGCGCCGAACGTCCTGCGGCCGGGTGCGGTGAGGAGTTCGACGTGGTCGTGCAGGCCGCACTCCACCAGCCGCCGCGACAACCACGGACCGACCAGCTGCACCGGAAGCGTGCCCTTGCGCTGCGGGGGAGTGGTCGCGTGCAGTCGCAGGCCCTGCCAGTGGGCCACGATGGTGCCGTCGGGTTCGCTGAGAACGACGTCGAACACGTAGTCGTCGGCGGTGTGGGACACCTCGGCGGCGTCCACCCGCAGCACACCGGTGGGTTCCCGCCACACCGTGATCCTCTCGACGCCGACGGGCAGCGCGCGACGGTGTGGCACGCAGGCCAGCAAGACGTGCAGGGTGGCGTCATGGGCTCCTGGGTCGCCGAGCAGCAGACGTCCACTGTGGAACGGGGAGAACCACGGCACGACCTCGCTGCCTTCCTCGGCGCGGATCCATGCCCGCACCCGGAACGCCGACAGCAGCTCGTAGCTGAGCAGCCTGCGGAACCGTCCGGTGTGGAAGAACGTCGTCTCGTAGCACTCATGAGGCCCGGCGTCCCTGGACGGCGGTGGCTGTTGGCCGGTGCGCTGGGGCGCGGGTGGCTCCGGTGCCGCGATGAGGGTGCCACTGACGCGGTCGGCGTCGTCGCGGATGATGACGTCGGTGCCGTGGGCGTCGGTCAGCGCGGCTATCTGGATGGTGCGGGGGTCGGGGCCGGTGAGCGTAATGGGCGCGCGGAACTTCAGATGGGTCATCGACATCGGCAGCGACGTCGTTGTGTCCACATGCGACGTGGCTTGCGCCACGGCCTCCATCGCGATCACGGCGGGCAGCACCGGGGTGCCGTCGATGCGGTGGTCGTCGAGGTAAGGGTCGGAGCCAAGGGACAGCTCGGCTTCGGTGACGGCTTCGACACCGGGGATACGGGTACGCACGTGCTCGCCGAATCGCAGCAGCGGCGCGGGGTCGGCGGCGAGGTGCAGGGTGGCGGTGTCCGGGAAGCGTGCCGTGATCAGCACGGTGACCGGGGCCTGCGGATCCGCGAGCACGTCGCGGAGCGCGTCGACGCCCTCGCGGGTGCCAATCGGTTCGACGCCCTGCCTGCGGAGGTTGTCCAGCACGCCGAGCCGGACGCCCATGCCGACGCCGGACCACACCGACCACTCCAGCAGGTGCGTGCGGCAGTGCGGGTGCGTCCCGGCCCAGGCTTCGACGTCGGCGCGCAGCCAGTCGTTGGCGATGCAGTACTCGGCCTGCCCGGCGAGTCCTTGCCTGCCGATGATGGAGCCGAACGCCATGAGGAGGCGCAGGTCGTCGGCGTCGCCGAGCGCGTCGAGTAGGGTGCGCAGGCCGTTGACTTTCGGCGCGAGGGTGGCCGCGAACGACTCGGCGGTGACGTCGTCGAGCGGCCGGGGCTCGTTGAGCCCCGCGCCGTGGATGATGCCCGTGACCGCGCCGTGTATGCGTACTTCGGTGAGCGTTGCCTGGACGGACGCCGAGTCGGTGACGTCGCAGCGCAGGTAGTGGACGTCGGTCTGCCCGCTGGCGGTGAGGCCTTGTAGCGCGGCGGTGACGTCGGAGTCGTCGGCGGGGGTGCGGCCGAGGAAGAGCAGGGTGGTGTCGGTGCCTGCGGCGAGTTCGGCCGCCGCGTGGGCGGTGATGCCCCGGATCCCGCCGGTGACGAGGCAGACGCCCTCGGGCAGTAGCGGTGTGGCGTCGGCGTGCTGGCGCGGCCGGGGTGGCCGGGCGCGGAGGGCGGCGCGTTCGAGGGTGCCGTCGAGGCGGGTGCGGAGTTCGAGATAGCGGTCGGGGTGGCCCAATCCGGCGTCGCCTGGGTCCGTGGTGTCCAGACGTTCGAGGACGACGACCTGGCAGTCGGGGAACTCCGCCGCGATGCTCCTGCCAACGCCCTGCGCTGCCGGGTGTCCGGTGTGGACGATGCGGAGCCTGCGGGGGCGTCGTTCGGTGATCTCGGCAAGCACGACGACGACGTCGGCGGGGCTGGCGTCGTCCGGCAGCGTCACGGTGAGGGTGTCGTCGGGGCCGGGGGTGGCGGATGGTGTTTCGAACGGCAGCCAGACCGGCTCGAACTGGCGCACCCACCCGCGCACGCCCGTAGGCGTGGCGGGCCGTGCGGCGTCGGTCGTCGGCGGCAGCATCCGGTGATGGGTGGCCAGGGTTGCCTTGATCAGACTCGCCGCGCCGGCCGCCGCTTTGGTGTGGCCGATGTTGGCCTTGATCGAGCCCAACGCGCCGGGTGGCGCGTTGCTGCCGCGCACCGAGGACAGCGCCGACAGCTCCACCCGGTCGCCGATCGGGGTGCCGGTGCCGTGGCCTTCCACCAGCCGCGCCTTCTCCGGGGCGATTCCGGCCGCATGGTAGGCACGGTGCAGCGCGAGCGCCTGCCCGGACAGCTCGGGCTGGGTGAGCCCGCCGGAGCCGTCCGATGAGGACGCCCAACCGATGATGTGGGCATAGGCGCGCAGGCCTCGGGCCTCCGCGTCGACGGCGCGCATCAACGCGACGACGCCGCAGCCCTCGCCGGGCAGGAAGCCGGTCGGGTTGGCGTCGTAGACCCGCATGTCGGTGGTGGCGAGCGCACCGAGCCGGGAGAACCCGACCAGTTCCAGCGGGTCGAGCGAGAGGTCGACGCCCCCGGCGAGCATGAAGTCGCACTCGCCAGCCACCAGCGCGCGGCAGGCGGCGGCAACGGCGAGCAGGCTCGACGAGCACGCGCCGTCGATGGTGTAGCCGGTGCCGTGGAAGTCGAAATAGTTGCACACCCGACCGGCGATGGTGTTGGCCAGCGCCCCGGACAACGTCTCGTCACCAGGCAGCGGGAACGGCTCCTTGACCTGCGTCTCCAGTCGTGTCAGCACATCGGCGGCGACGTCGTCCGCGAGCCCGGCCTCAGCCAGCGCGGTCGCGGCGGCGTCTGCCAGGAACGGCCACCGCAGCCGCAGCAGCCCGGCGCGGCTGAACTCGCCGGTCAGCGAGTTGCCCAGCACCACGCCGGTGGTGTCGCGGTCCAGCCCGTCGCCGTCGGTGACACCGGCGTCGGCCAGCGCTGCCGCCGCGGTCTCCAGCGCGAGCCAGTGGGTGTGATCGGCCGCTCGATACAGCGGACCGGGAACGCCGAAGCGCTCCCGGTCGAAGGTCCAGTCCCGCAGGACCGCCGCGCGCGTCAGGTACGTGCCGTCCGGTGCGTCGTCTCGGTATCCGAGGCCGAGGCGACAGTCGGGGAGGCGTCGAAACGCCTGCCGCGTGGCGAGGACGTTCTGCCACAGCTGGGCCGGGGTGGCCGCATCGGGATACCGGCACGCCAGGCCGACGATGGCGATGCGGTCAGCGCTCACGTCGCGCTCCGGCTGGGCAGCAACGGGGTTGCCAGCAGCACGATGGCGCGCAGCGCGCAGGTGATCACCAGCGCGAAGAACAGTCCGAACACGACACCGGACACCACGAGGATCCCGTACACCGTGGCTGTGGTCAGGCCGAACACCACCTGGTTGCGTCGCTTGCGGGGGGTTGTGCCCGGGTCGGTGATCATGTATAGCGTGTAGAGGATGAACGCCACGCCGGTCATCGGTAGCAGCGCGGCGGCCAGCGAGTGGTCCAGCACCAGCCAGCGGATGACGGCTTGCGCGGCGAACCCGCCGACCCACGCCAGGATCAGCGGCATCTTGCCGGTCAGTTTGGCGTTGAGCAGCGAGCCGAGCGTCAGGATGCCCAGCGGGATAAGCCAGTCGATGACGCCGCCGACGGCGTTGGTGAAGTGATACGGCGGCGCGATGCCGACCCACGGGAAGATCAGCAGTGTGACCGCGATGCCCGCGTTGGACGGGTTGAGCACGTGTCGCAGCCTGCCCCGCACCCGGACGCGCACCACGTACTTGGTGCTGTTGGCGACGACGACGGCGAAGACGTACGGCCACAGCGATGCGTTGCCGTACAGCAGCATCGCACACGCCAGCGCCGTGATGTGCGGCGGAAGCAGGAACGTCACCACGTTGCCGATGCCGCCCGAGTACTCGGCGGTGCTACCGTGCGCCCAGCTGTCCAGCCACTCGAATAGCAGCGCGGTCGCGTAGCTGACCGCGAGCGCGACGATCGGCGTCAGCGGCGACTGGTCGAAGCCGAGCAGCATGTGTCCGAGGAGGGTGAACGCGGTGATCGACGCCGCGAACCGGCGCAGCGCGCTCACCCTGGCGTCGAACGGCTTGGGCGTCGGGGCTGGCTTCGTAGCGTCCGGGACCGCTTCGGTGCGTGCGGGGGCCGTGGGTGTCGTCGTGGCCGTCATCGCAGGACCGCCGTTCCGTCGAGCTTGACCGTGTGGTGTCCCGGTTGGACGTCCACAGTCGATTGGTGGACGCCGTTGCCGTCACGCCACGTGATGGTGGCTTCGGTGGGTTCGCCTTTCGGGAGCGCGAGCTGGACCTCCGGCCCTGATGCGCCCGCATGCCCGTTGGTCGGGTAGAGCTGCGCCCGTTTGGTCTCGCCGTTGATCTCGTGATCCACTTCAGCGCCGATCGCGTCGACCCAGCCGCCCGCAGCTCCGGGCCGCAGCAGCCGCAGGTAGGCCGCGTTTCCGGCGTTCGGCGCGCGGTTGCGCAGCAGCACGGAGTTCTCCCACTGGTTGGCCACCAGCGCATCGAGCGCGCCGTTTCCGTCCACATCGCTCAGTGCGAGGTTGCCAGGGTGTAGGTCGCAGTGGACGAGGCCGTCGTGGAAGTGCATCTGGTAGACCGCGTGCAGCGCGGTGAGCACGGCCTCCGTGCGGTCCGCTTCGGTCATCTCGTCCGGGCTGCGGCGTCGCAGGCCCGGCAGGAACTCCATGACAAGCACGTCGTCGGTGCACAGCTCGTCATTCACCTCGGGCACGCGCACCGCCTTGTACTCGACCAGGTTCTCGCGCAGCGACGCGAGGTTGCGGCGCTCGGCGTCGAAGTCGAGCTGCGCGTAGACGGCGTCGCCGAGCTGGGTCATGATCTCGGCGATCGGCACGCCGCGCAGGCCGGGCACGTGCTTCAGCACCCCGCCGAGGCGGCGCATGATCGTCAGGTCGATCCGCAGGGTCGTCTCGATGCCTGGGCGGCGCACCTTGACCGCGACGTCGCGCCGGTCGGGCAGTGTCGCCCGGTACACGCACGCGATGCTGCCGGATGCCACGGGCGTGCCGCCGTGATCAGCGGTGACGACCAGCGCGCGGGTCGTCTCGGGGCCAAGGGCGCGCTCCAGCACCGGCGCGAGTTCGCGCGCCGGGATCGGCAGCACCGTCTCGTGCAGCGCCGCGAGGGTACGGCAGTGCCGGGGCGGCAGCAGGTCGGCGCGGGTGCTGAGCATCTGCGCGACCTTGATGAACGCCGGCCCCAGCTCCGTAATGGTGTCCAGCAGCCAGGTGCGGGCGCGGCGTCCGCTGAGCACCGCACGCACGGTCAATACCGCGAGCACGGCCACCCGCCGCGTCAGGATCAGGCCGATCTCCGCCAGCCTGCGGACGAGGGGACCGGCGCTCACCGGAGGGATGCCGCTCGAATCAGGGGACGTCGTCATGATGCCTGCCTCGCTGTGCCGTGGTGTTCGACGCACAGCATTTCCGGATCAGTGCGGCGCCGCTGGCTCAGTCACCGGTTCGTGCGAATGCGGGAAAGGCCTGGCCAGCCGTCGTGCGCTGGGCGTGCCCTGATACGCTGAGTCACCGAGTCCGGCTGCGGTCCGTGGCGGCCGGGACTGACGCACCATGACACGGCACCAACACAAGGAGAGACGAGTGGCGCTGTCCACCCAGGAAAAGAAGGACATCCTGTCCGAGTACGGCTTGCACGACACGGACACGGGTTCCCCAGAAGCGCAGGTCGCGCTGCTGACCAAGCGCATCGTCGGTCTGACCGAGCACCTCAAGGAGCACAAGCACGACCACCACTCACGTCGTGGTCTGCTGCTGCTGGTCGGCCGACGTCGCCGACTGCTTGACTACGTCAAGAAAGTCGACATCACGCGATACCGGACGTTGATCCAACGCCTCGGCCTCCGTCGATGAGACACTGAAGGGGAGTACCCACGCGGGTGCTCCCCTTCAGTACAAGAGAACCAAGGACACGTGCGAGGCGCTTGAGGACGCCGGTCCTCGGTAGTGGTTCCCGGGCCAAGTTCCCGAGGACTTCGATCGATGACCGGCCTCGTCACTTGGGCGTTCTCCACCTAGGGAGGTGGGGTGCCTCGCGCGGTCCGGCCGGGTAGCCCCGATGCGGGCTGACCGTGAAACGCAGACGAGGAGAAAGACCCCATGACAGAAACCGTCGTACACGAGACGGAGGCCGTGATTGACAACGGCCGTTTCGGCACCCGCACCGTCCGCTTCGAGACGGGCAGGCTGGCCAAGCTCGCCGCAGGCTCGGTCGTCGCCTACCTCGACGACGAGACCATGCTGCTCTCGGCGACCACCGCGTCCAAGCACCCGAAGGAGCATCTCGACTTCTTCCCGCTGACCGTGGACGTCGAGGAGCGGATGTACTCCATCGGCAAGATCCCCGGCTCGTTCTTCCGGCGTGAAGGACGGCCCTCGACCGAAGCCGTGCTGACCTGCCGGTTGACCGACCGGCCGCTGCGCCCGTCGTTCGCCAGCGGGCTGCGCAACGAGATCCAGATCGTGATCACGGTGCAGAGCCTGCACCCCGACGACCCGTATGACGTGCTCGCCATCAACGCGGCCTCGGCGTCCACCCAGATCGGTGGCCTGCCGTTCTCCGGCCCGATCGCCGCGACCCGCGTCGCGCTGATCGAGGGCCAGTGGGTCGCGTTCCCGACCTGGTCGCAGCTGGAGCAGGCGACCTTCAACATGGTCGTCGCCGGCCGCAGGATAGGCACTGCCGGGGAGTCCGATGATGACGTCGCCATCATGATGGTCGAGGCCGAGGCCACCGAGAACACGCTCGACCTGGTCGAGCAGGGCGCAACGGCCCCGACCGAGCAGGTCGTCGCCGAGGGCCTCGACGCGGCCAAGCCGTTCCTGCGCGTGCTGTGCGAGGCGCAGCAGGCGCTCGCCGACGCGGCCGCCAAGCCGACCGGTGAGTTCCCGCTCTACCTCGACTACCAGGACGACATCTACGACGCCGTCGCCGGGATCGCGACCGAGAGCCTCACCAAGGCGCTGGCCATCGCGGGCAAGCAGGAGCGCGAGGAAGCCACCGACGAGGTCAAGGCCACCGTGCTGGCCAAGGTCGGTGTCGGCGAGGGCGAGGCTTTCGAGGGCCGTGAGAAGGAGGTCGGCGCGGCGTTCCGCGCGCTTACCAAGAAGCTGATCCGGCAGCGCATCCTGCGGGACAAGGTCCGCATCGACGGCCGTGCCCTGACCGACATCCGCTCGCTCGCCGCCGAGGTGTCGGTGGTGCCGAGGGCGCACGGGTCGGCGTTGTTCGAGCGCGGCGAGACCCAAATCCTTGGCATCACCACGCTGAACATGCTCCGGCTTGAGCAGTCCCTCGACACCCTCTCGCCGGAGAGCACCAAGCGCTACATGCACCACTACAACTTCCCGCCGTTCTCCACCGGCGAGACTGGCCGCGTCGGCACGCCGAAGCGGCGCGAGATCGGCCACGGGATGCTCGCCGAACGGGCGCTGGTGCCGGTGCTGCCGAAGCGCGACGAGTTCCCGTACGCGATCCGGCAGGTCTCCGAGGCGCTGGGCTCCAACGGCTCGACGTCGATGGGCTCGGTCTGCGCGTCCACGATGGGCCTGCTCAACGCCGGGGTGCCGCTCAAGGCGCCGGTCGCCGGTATCGCCATGGGCCTCGTCTCCGACGAAGTGGATGGTAAGACCGAGTACGTCGCGCTGACCGACATCCTCGGCGCGGAGGACGCCTTCGGTGACATGGACTTCAAGGTCGCTGGCACCAAGGACGTCGTAACCGCGCTGCAGCTGGACACCAAGCTGGACGGTATCCCGTCCGACGTGCTGGCCGCCGCGCTGAACCAGGCGCGCGACGCCCGGTTGACGATCCTCGATGTCATCGCGGAGGCCATTCCGTCGCCGGACGAGATGAGCCCGTACGCGCCGCGCGTGACCAGCGTGAAGATCCCGGTCGACAAGATCGGCGAGGTCATCGGCCCGAAGGGCAAGATGATCAACTCGATCACGGAGGAGACTGGCGCGGACATCTCCATCGAGGACGACGGCACCATCTACGTCGGCGCAGCGGACGGCCCGTCGGCTGAGGCCGCGATCGAGAAGATCAACGCGATCGCGAACCCGCAGCTGCCGAAGGTGGGCGAGCGGTTCCTCGGCACCGTCGTCAAGACCGCCGCGTTCGGCGCGTTCGTCTCGCTGCTGCCCGGCAAGGACGGCCTGGTTCACATCTCGAAGCTGGGCAACGGCAAGCGCATCGGCAAGGTGGAGGACGTCGTCAACGTCGGCGACAAGCTCCGCGTCGAGATCGCCGACATCGACCAGCGCGGCAAGATCAGCCTGATTCCGGTCAAGGACGACGAGGAGCAGGCCGAGCAGCCCTCGGAATCCGCCGAGCAGTGACGTCTGAGGCGAACGACGCTTCCACCACCGAGCCAGAGGGCGCGGTTGGGAGCTTCGCCGACCGGTAGAGGCGGGCCGCCCGAGCTTGCGAGGGTGGCTCTCCGATATCGGTCATGCCGCCGCGTAGCGTCCGGTAGGAGACGCTGCGGCACCGGCGAAGGTCACAGAGCAGGAGATGTCATCAGCACCGAACTCGACACCGGCGTCCGGCGTAGTGTGCTGCCGGGCGGACTTCGGGTGGTCACCGAGCACGTGCCCGGCATGCGCTCGGCCACCGTCGGGCTGTGGGTCGGTGTCGGCTCCCGCGACGAGCAGCCCGCCGTCGCCGGTGCCGCGCACTACCTCGAGCACCTGCTGTTCAAGGGCACCGCGCAGCGTACAGCGACACAGATCGCCGAGGAGATCGACGCCGTCGGCGGTGAGCTGAACGCCTTCACGTCAAAGGAGCACACCTGCTTCTACGCACAGGTGCTCGACACCGACCTGCCGCTGGCCATCGACCTCGTCACCGACGTCGTGTTCGAGGCCAAGTGCGCCGACGTGGACGTCGACACCGAGCGCAGCGTCGTGCTGGAAGAGATCGCCATGCGCGACGACGACCCGGAGGACCTGCTGCACGAGGTCTTCCAGGAGACGATCTTCGCGGGGCATCCGCTCGCCAAGCCGGTGCTGGGCACCGAGGAGTCCATCCGGAGCCTCGACCCAGCCGCGCTCCGCGCGTTCTACCGCGACACCTACCAGCCGCCGGAGATGGTGCTGGCCGTCGCGGGCAACGTCGACCACGACGACGTCGTGCGCCGGGTGCGGAAGTCGCCCGCCGTCGCGTCCGACGCCGTGGCGACCGACCCCGCCGCGCCGCGCTCCGGCGCCGCGCGGCTCTCGACGTCCGGCGAGCTGGTGCTGCGCAGCGACGAGACGGAACAGGCGCACCTGCTGCTCGGCACCCGCGCACTGCACCGGCACGACGACCGCCGCTTCGCGCTGAACGTCCTCAACGCCGCGCTCGGCGGCGGCATGAGCTCCCGGCTGTTCCAGGAGATCCGGGAACGGCGCGGGCTGGCGTACCAGGTGTACTCCGCCATGGGCTGCTTCGCCGACACCGGCCTGTTCTCCATCTACGCGGGCTGCCAGCCGGAACGTCTCGGCGAGGTCGCCAGGGTGCTGCGCACGACGCTCGCCGACGTCGTCGCCAACGGGCTCACCGAGTCCGAGATCGTGCGCGCCAAGGGGCAACTACGCGGCGGGCTGGTACTCGGCCTCGAGGACACCGCGTCGCGAATGGTGCGGCTGGGCAAGAACGAGCTCAACTACGGCAGCTACTACAGCGTGGACGCCACGGTGGCGCGTATCGACGCGGTCACCGTCGGCGACGTGGCGGACATCGCGGCCACGCTGTTGCGGGAAGTACAGGCGGTGGCGGTCGTCGGACCGTATTCTCGCGTCGATGAACTGCCGGACGACGTGCACGAGGTGATGGCGTGATTCGAGTGGGCGTGCTTGGCGCAGAAGGACGGATGGGCTCCGAGGTCTGCGAGGCCGTGACGGGCGCGGATGACATCGAGCTGGTCGCACGGCTTGACGCGGGCGACCAGTTGTCCGTGCTGACCGACGCGGACGCTGAGGTCGTCGTCGACTTCACCCACCCGGACGTCGTCATGGACAACCTGCGGTTCTGCGTCGAGAACGGCATCCACGCCGCCGTCGGCACCAGCGGTTTCACCGAGGAGCGGCACCAGACGCTGCGCGAGTGGCTGGCCGCCAAGCCGGACGTCGGGGTGCTGCTCGCCCCGAACTTCGCGCTCGGTGCGGTGCTGATGATGCGCTTCGCCGAGCTCGCTGCCCGCTACTACGAGACCGCCGAGGTCATCGAGCTGCACCACAACCGCAAGGCCGACGCGCCGTCGGGCACCGCGACCCACACCGCGCGGGCCATCAGCGTCGCCCGTAAGGACGCCGGGCTCGGCGCGGTCCCGGACGCCACGACGTCGGAGCTGGACGGCGCGCGCGGCGCGCGGGTGGACGACGTCACGGTGCACTCGGTGCGCCTGGCGGGCCTGGTCGCGCACCAGGAGGTGCTGTTCGGCGGGCAGGGGGAGACGCTGACGATCCGGCACGACTCGCTGCACCGGTCGTCGTTCATGCCGGGGGTGCTGCTCGGCGTACGCGAGGTCAGAACGCATCCCGGACTCACCATCGGCCTGGATCGGTTCATGGACCTGTAGCCGCTCATGAGAAGCAAGACCCTCGTGATCTCCGCCGTGCTCACCGGCTTCGTCGTGCTCTACCTTGTGCTGCTCGCCGGGCGTGCGGTGGAGCTGCTGCGCACCGGCGAGACGGTCGCGGTCGTGCTGGGTGTCGGCGTGCTGCTGCTGCCACTGCTCGGCGTCTGGGTGCTGGTCAGCACCTGGCGTTCCGGGCTGCGCGTACAGCGGCTGGCGACCCGGCTGGCCGAGGAGGGCGGCCTGCCGGACACGTCCGAGCTGCCGCGCAGACCAAGCGGACGGGTCGACCGGGACGCGGCCGACGCCTGGTTCACCGACCGCAAGGCCGAACTGGACGCCAACCCGAACGACTGGCGCGGCTGGTACCGGATCGCGCAGGCCTACGACCTCGCGGGGGACCGCCGTCGCGCCAGGGACGCCATGCGCACGGCCATCACGCTGGCGGAACGCGACCCGCGCTGAGGCTCAGCCGCCAGGCCGGACGGTGAGCTGGTTGAGCGAGGGCAGCCGGAACGGGATTGAGTGGGGTCGGTATTTCTTGGTGTCGATGGCGACGAGGGCGCCGCTGGTCGCGGTGGCGAACAGCCACTCGCCGTCAGGGGAGAACTCCACGCCTGCCTGCGAGAACCCGCCCCTGACCGTCACGCCGAGCGTGCGTTCTTCCCCGGTTTTCAGGTTGATGATGGACAGGATCGGCCGGTTGCCGACGTCGTCGCGCACCACGGCGGCGGCGGAGCCGTCCGGTGCGACTACACCGCGGGGCCATGCGGTGGTGTCGACGGTGTCGTCCAGCGCGCGACGCCGACCGGTGTCCCTTGTGATGAGCACGTGACCGCACCGCGCCTGGTCGTCGCATTCGGTGGCCAGTACATGGTTCGGCCCGACGGCGTCCACATCGCCGGTGGTCACCCGGCGCAGGCCGTCGGGCCGCGCCACGTAGGTGCCGCCGGGGTTCGATGTCAACGCATACCCGGCGCCGTCAGGAGCGAGCAGTCCGGACGAGGTGGGCGGGATGCGGATCGGTGGTCCGATCCGGCGGCCGGTGATGTCATAGCGCCACAGCAAGGTCATCCCGGCAGCGTCCGTGCCACCGTGCTCCACCCAGACCTCGCCCGCGCGTGGGCCGGGGAACACCTGTCCCCCGCCGGTGAACGGACCATGCAGCTCCTGTGCTGGCTGGCCGTCCTGCACCAGGTACCCGGGCACGTGGTCCACCGGCCGGACCATGACCCAGTCGGGCCCCGCGATCAGCGATGTCGGTCCCGAGCTCTGCAACTGCGGGATCTCGGTGGTGGTGATCCGGCCCTCGGCGAGTTCGATCCGGACGACCGCGTCGGGGCCGTGCGCGATCAGCTCCCAGTCTGCGGTCACCCCGAGCACCCGCCTGCCGACGTCGCGCACCGTGACCGCGTCGTCCTCGGGCGCCTCGGTTGTGGTGTCCCGTGACGGCGTTGGCTGCGGGGGTGGCTGCGCCGTGGTGTCCTGCTGCCGGGCGGCGATGAACGCCACTGCCAGCACCACGGCGAGCACCACCGGCAGCCACGGCGCCCACCGGCGCCAGCCGCCGGGCCGCTTCTCGGACGTAGGCTCGCCGTCGAGGTCGTCGAGCACCCGCACCGCGGTGGGTTCCGCCGAGCTCACCCGTTGGATCGCCCCGGACTCGACCAACTGGATGAGGTTGCCCTCGGGGTCACGCAGCCGGGCGAACCGGCCTTCCGAGTGCTCGGCGTGGTCGACGTCGACCGTGGCGCCGCCCGCGCGCAGTTGGTCCACCATCGCGTCGAGGTCGGTGACCTGGAAGCTGAGCGACCATGTGCCCGCCGGTTCCGGCTCGGCGGGCGCCGCCGCGAACAGCGTCAGGCCGTCCAGCTCGGCGATGGCCCTCGCGCCGAGCTGGTCGACGTACCAGTGGCCGAGACGCGCGGGATCCTCCGCGCGGATGAACGCCCCACCGATCCCGTTGACCTGCTCCACATCGTCTCCTCGCCCCGGGCCCGTCATACCAAGAAGACCGAAGGTAATCCGACTGGCACACTCGTCTGACCTACCAGTCGGCAGACTTTCGGTCGGATTGGTATCTACCGGCACAGCCAGTGTGGCGCACCGAGCGGCGAGATGGCGTGTTCAGAAGTGAAACCAGCTAGCGAACAGCGCGGGTGATGCGGCGAGCGCGCCGAACCGGGCGAACCGGCCGACCATGCCGATGCCGAGGAACATCGAGAGCCGCAACCTGGCCAGGCCCGCGATCACGGCCATGCCCATGAACGGTGGCATGCCGATCACCGCGCTGCACCCCAGCGTCCCCGCCATCCAATGTGGATGCCGGTGGCAGCGTTCCCGCAGCGTCTCGAACCACATCTTGATCCGCTTGGTGCGGAGTCGGAAGCGTTCCCGCCTCGGCGATGCCGGCCGATTGTTCTGGGTGCGGTGCAGCCACGACGGCAGCCTGATGGACCCGCGGGCGGCCAGGTAGTAGGGCATTTTGCCGGTGAGCTGACCCAGCGCGACGACCGCGCCGATCAGGGCCCAGTGCGGCGCGGACTCGGCGGAGGCCATACCGAGCACGAAGACCTCGATGCTGATGACCGGCACGATGGCGCTACCAAAAGCAATGCCGAACGTGACGCCAAGCCACGTCAGCGTTGCGAGCACGCGCACTCCCGGTCGAGCGGAGAAAGATACCCCGCTCACACTACCGTGCTACAGGGCGTTGTGGGCCGGATACGTCGCGCGAATTGTCGGGCGTTTATGGCGAAACCGACATCCCGATCGGGCTCAGGAGTCCAGGTACAGTTCCAGCCCGCCCGCGAGGCGCATCTCGCGGATGTGCGTGCCGCCGGTGTCGAGGGTGCGAACGGTGCCGTCAGGGTCCCATCCGACCGATCGGTAGAACGCCAGCGTCGCCGAGTCGGACTCCGACACCCAAGTGATCGCCCGTCGCGCGCCGCGCGAGCGCAACGCGCGTGCCGCCGCGGCGAGCAGCCTTCCGCCGTGGCCGCGCCTGCTCCAGCGCGGCTCGACCAGCACGGTCGCGATGAGCCCGGTGTGCGCGGCGTCGTCGGGCACGTCGCCGTTCGGGTCGGCGAGCTCGTCCTCCGGTGCCTGGCCGGACACCGTGAAGCCGACCGTGACGCTGCCCTCCGTCGCGACGAAGACGTCGGTGTCCGGGTGCCGGATCGCCTCCGCCCAGCGCTGCTCTGTGCCGGGATCGTCAAGGGCGGCGATGGCATCGTTGCCCACGATGTCGCCGTACGCGGTGCGCCAGGTGTCGCGCTGGATGCGCGCGATCTCGGCGGCGTCGTCTGGTTGGGCGAGGTGAACGTCGGGGCGGGCCATGGCGGCACGATACCCAGCGTTGTCGGTGGCTCGTGGCACCATCTGCGCATGCGAACGATCTCACCGGCGGTCGCGCGCCGGATCGCCGTGGCAGCGCAGGGTTTCGGGGACGCCCGGCCCGGTACGACGCCAACGCGGCAGCACCTCAACCGGGTGCTGAACCGGGTGCGGCTGCTGCAACTGGACTCGGTCAACGTCGCGGTGCGGGCGCACTACGCGCCGCTGTTCGCGCGGCTCGGCGGCTACCCGATGGATCTCGTGGACGACGCGGCCTGGCGGCACAGCGCGCGGAAGCCTCGGCTGCTGGTTGAGTACTGGGCGCACGCCGCGTGCCTGCTGCCGGTGGCGGACTGGCCGCTGCTGCGGCACCGGATGGCCGACTACCAGCGCCGTTACCTGGAACGTGCCGACTCGGTGGCCAACACGGTGCCGCATCTGGCAGACGACGTCCTCGCCGCCGTCAAGGACCACGGCCCGATCGGAGCAGGGGCGCTGGAGCGGGAGCTGGGCCTCGGCGCTGGTCCGCGACGTGCCGGTGGTTGGTGGAACCGCACCGACGTCAAGCGGGTGTGCGAGTGGCTGTTCGCGGCGGGGGAGCTGACCACCGGCACCCGGCAGGGCTTCGAACGGCGCTACGACCTGCCCGAGCGGGTGCTGCCCCGCGACGTCATCGCCGCACCGGACCCGGACCGCGCCGACGCGGTGCGGGAGCTGCTGGTGCGCTCGGCAACGGCGTTGGGCATCGCCACCGAACCGGACCTGCGCGACTACTTCCGGCTCTCACCCGAGGACAGCAAGCGCGCCGTCGACGAGCTGGTTGAGGTGGGCGCGCTGGAGCCGGTGCGGGTGCGCGGCTGGCGCGATGTCGCTTATCGGCACGTCGACGCACGGGCGCCGCGCCGCGTCGAGGGCAGGGCGCTGCTCTGTCCGTTCGATCCGCTGATCTGGGAGCGCGGCCGCACCGAGCGGCTGTTCGACTTCCACTACCGCATCGAGATCTACGTGCCGGAGCCGCAGCGGGTGTACGGGTACTACGTGTTCCCGTTCCTGCTCGACGGCGAGCTGGTCGCGCGGGTCGACCTCAAGGCCGACCGCAGCGCGGACGTGCTCCGGGTGCGGGGCGCCTTCTCCGAGCCGTCGGCGGACGTCGCCATGGTGCCTGCCGAGCTGGCCGCCGAGCTGCGGCTGATGGCGGAGTGGCTCGGGCTATCCGGTGTGGCCGTGGGCGACCGGGGCGACCTGGCGGCGGCGCTGGAGGCGGTGGTGTAGGCCCGTTACGCTGACGCGCTGCCGATGACGGCGTTGCCGGAGCCGGTGCTGGCGCGGACGTGCAGCGGCACGTCCTCCTCTGGCGGCGCGTCGGCGACCTCGATTTCGCTGGACGCCGTGCCGGAGCCGGATGTCACGTCGATCTCGGCGTGCACCCCGGACCGCACGCCGACGCGGACCGCGCCGGAGCCGGTGCGGACGTTGATGCTGCCGGGACCCGCGTCGGCCACCGTGACGTCACCGCTGCCGCTCCGGACCACCAGCTCGCCTTCGGCGGCGACGTACACCGAACCGGTGCCGGTGACCATCGTCGCGGAGCCGCGCGTGTCGGCGGCTCGGACGTCGCCGCCGCCGGTGCGGATGTGCAGTCCGCTCGCGGTCGGGCCGAGGGACACGCCGCCGCTGCCGGTGCGCACGGTCACCGCGCTCGTGGCCCGCTCCAATGCGATGTCGCCGGACGACGTGTGGAGCGTTGCCCTGCCCGCCGTGCCGGTGACGGTAACCCGCGCCGAGCCCGTCTTGACCTCCAGATGCGACCCGGCCGGGGCGCGGACCGTCAGCGCCAGCGGGATGTGCCGCAGCGGCAGTTGCTTCGGGGCGCGCACCACGAGCCTGCCGCCAAGCATGTCGATCCGGGACTGCTCGATGGCGTCGCTGGCCGAGCCCGCCAACTCCGGCCCGAGCTGATCGCGGAACTGCTCGGACAACCAGCTCAGCGTGCTCGCGATGCCCTGTGTCCACGGCGACCCGCTTGCGGTGTCGTGCCGCAGCTCCACCGCGATGGTGGTGGCGCCGGTGGTGTCACTCGCGGTGTCGTCGCCGTCGGTGCCGTTGGGGGCGCCGCTCAGCAGGACGTCGATGTGGCCCGTGGTGACGCCGAGGTCCAGCTCCACCGGGCCGTCGGTGGGGAACTCCTGGGTGCGGACCAGTTCCGGCTGCTCGGCGCTGCCCGCGTCGTTCGGTTCGGTCATCGCGCTCACCCCGTGACCCAGCCGTGCAGCCTGCTGCCGCCCGCGTCCGGCTTGCCGCGCCGCTCGCCCTGCGCGCCGTACTTGCCCGGTGGCCAGCCGCCCTTGCGGTGCAGCGCGCCCTGGACGGCCTGCTGCACGAAGGTGTTCAGCGACACGCCCTGCTCCGCCGCCGCCTGCTCGGCCCTGCCCTTGATCTCCTCGAACAGCCGCAGCGTCATCCGGCTGATGTCGCCTTCCTGGCGCGGCGGTGGCGGGTCGGTGTCCGGCTCCTCCCGCTCGCGCTGCTCGGGGATGGCGCCGGTGACCACCACGCGCACGTCCTTGCCGTCCAGGCGCACCTCGACCACCTGCTCGTCCAGGTGCGCGGTGACCTCGGCGGCGAGGTCGGAGAGCGCGTTCATCAGCGCCAGCCGTACGGCTGGTTCCAGCGCCGCCGACAGTGTCGCGGCGGCCCGCCGGGTCTGCTCGTCTCCGGCCGATGCCGTCGTGGTGAGGTCTTCCCGCAACGCGGTGATGTACGGCGTCAAGTCCATGACACCACTATGACGTCACCCCTGACACCGCGCAACCACCATCCGGAGCATCGTGTCCCCCGTACCCGACGCCGTGTTCGTCGTACCCGACGCCGTGTCCCCCGCTCCTGCTCCCGGGCCGCGAAGAGTGTCGGCCCCACGGGATAGGCTGCTGCCGATAGCAGTTCAGACGTCGACAGATCGTCGAGACAAGACAGACAAGGTTCGGTGCTTCCGCAGTGGCTGAGACGGTGTCGCCCCAGGTCCAGTTGATCGCGAAGACGGAGTTCTTCCCGCCGGAGAACGTGCCGTGGTCCACCGATGCCGAGGGTGGCCAGGCGCTCGCCGAGTTCGCGGGCAGGGCTTGCTACCAGTCGTGGAAGAAGCCCAACCCGAAGACGGCGACGAACGCGGGCTACCTTGACCACGTCATCTCGGTGGGCCATCTGTCGGTGCTTGAGCACGGCTCGGCCACCTTCTACATCACCGGCATCTCGCGCTCGCTGACCCACGAGCTGATCCGCCACCGGCACTTCTCCTACTCGCAGCTCTCGCAGCGCTACGTGCCGGAGCGGGACGCGGCGTTCGTCGAGCCGGACGTCATCGCCAACGACCCTGAGCTGCACGAGAAGTTCCTCAATGCGGCGCAGGCCAGCCAGGACGCCTACAACGAGCTGCTCGCGGGCCTGCAGGACAAGTTCGCCGACGCGCCGAGCAAGACGTTGCAGCGCAAGCAGGCGAGGCAGGCGGCGCGGTCGATCCTGCCGAACGCCACGGAGACCCGCATCGTCGTCACCGGCAACTACCGCGCATGGCGGCACTTCATCGCGATGCGCGCCACCGAGCACGCCGACGTCGAGATCCGCGCGCTGGCGGTGGAGTGCCTGCGGCAGCTGCAGAAGGTCGCGGAGAACGTCTTCGCCGACTTCACCATCTCCATGCTGCCCGACGGCACCGAGGTCGCCACCAGCCCGCTCGTTTCCGAGGGCTGATGAAGCGCCTCGCGATCGACGTGCGGCCGGGGGAGTACTCGGTCGCACGTCTCGACGCCTCCGAGCCCCTCCCCGCCGGGCTGTTCGACGCCGACACCGACGCGCTGCTGTCCGTCACCCGCAGCCGCGACGAGATCTCGCTGGTCTGCCCCACTGACACGGCGCTGCCGGACGGCGCTCGGACGGAGGACGGGTGGCGGCTGCTGACCGTGCGGGGTCCGCTGGAGTTCACGCTGACCGGCATCATCGCGGCGCTGTCGAGCGAGCTGGCGTCGGCCGGGGTGCCGCTGTTCACGCTGTCGACGTTCGACACCGATCATCTGCTGGTCAAGCAGGTCGACCTGGCCCGAGCGGTGGACGCGCTGCGGCTGTCCGGCCACGAGGTGCACACCGGCTAAACGGGCACGAGGTCGGCGCGGTATCCGCTGGACCAACGGGGTACCGTCAGACTCATGCCCACGATCTCAGCCGGCCCGACCGCCGCTCCAGGGCGGCCGTTCGGGCGTGTACTTTCCGCGATGGTTACTCCGTTCACGTCGGACGGCGCGATCGACCTCGACCGCGCGCAGGAGCTGGCGGAGCATCTGATCGACCTAGGCAACGACGGCCTGGTCGTCAACGGCACCACCGGCGAGAGCCCGACCACGACGGACAAGGAGAAGACAGACCTGGTCCGCGCCGTCATGGAAGCGGTCGGCAGCAGGGCGACCGTGGTAGCGGGGGCTGGCACCTACGACACCGCGCACAGCCTGGAGCAGGCCCGCAACGCCGAGAAGGCGGGCGCGCACGGCATCCTCGTCGTCACGCCGTACTACTCCCGGCCCACCCAGGCGGGGCTGCACGCGCACTTCACCGCGGTGGCCAACGAGACCGACCTGCCGGTCATGCTCTACGACATTCCGCCGCGCTCGGTCGTGCCGATCGAGGTGGACACGCTTCGCCGCCTCGCGGAGCACCCGCAGATCCTGGCCGTCAAGGACGCCAAGGGCGACCTGCTCTCCGGCAGCGAGGTCATCGCGAACACCGACCTGGCGTACTACTCCGGCGACGACGCGCTGAACCTGCCGTGGCTGTCGGTGGGCGCGACCGGCTGCGTCAGCGTCATCGGCAACATCGTCGCGGGCCGGATCCGGGGCATGATCGACGCCTACGAGGACGGCGACACCTCCACCGCCCGCACCAACCACCGGGGCATGCTGCCGGTGCTGCGCGCGTTCTCCCGCGTCGGCGGCGTGGTGTTCGTCAAGACGGCGCTGCGGCTGCGGGGTCTCGACGTCGGCGACCCCAGGCTGCCGCTGGTGCCTGCCACCGACGACCAGATCCAGGCGATCGCCGCCGACCTCACCCAAGCAGGCGTGCCGCTGGAGTCGCAGAGCACCGACTGGCACGCCTCCCGGGTGGCGCACACCGACTCGGCTGCCGCCTACGTCACGCCGACCACCCACACGAGCGTGGGGACGTTGCACGAGTGATCGCGGACGGACCCGGCCCGACAGGGGCCCCACCTGCCCTGCCCGACGGCGGCCTGCGCGTGGTCGCGCTCGGCGGCATCGGCGAGATCGGCAGGAACATGACCGTCTTCGAGTTCGACGGTCGGCTGCTGATCGTGGACTGCGGCGTGCTGTTCCCCGAGGACGAGCAGCCCGGCGTGGACCTGATCCTGCCGGACTTCCGCGCCATCGAGGACCGGCTGGACGAGGTCGAGGCGCTGGTGCTCACCCACGGCCACGAGGACCACATCGGCGCGGTGCCGTTCCTGCTGCGGCTGCGGCCCGACCTGCCGGTCTACGGCTCGCGGCTGACGCTGGCGCTGCTGGCGGCAAAGTGCACCGAGCACAAGCTGCGGCCGACGCTGGTGCACGTGGCCGAGGGGGAGCGGCGCACCGTGGGCCCGTTTGACCTGGAGTTCTTCGCCGTCAACCACTCCATCCCGGACGCGCTGGCGGTGGCGATCCGCACGCAGGCCGGGTTGGTGCTGCACACCGGCGACATCAAGCTGGACCAGCTCCCGCTGGACGGCCGCCTGACCGACCTCGCAGGGTTCGCCCGGCTCGGCGAGGAGGGCGTCGACCTGCTGTGCGTGGACTCCACCAATGCCGAGGTGCCCGGGTTCGTCACCCCCGAACGCGAGATCGGCCCGGTGCTGGACGACGTCCTCAGTCAGGCGCGGCAGCGCGTGATCGTCGCCTGCTTCGCCAGCCACGTGCACCGGGTGCAGCAGGTGCTCGACGCCGCCGTCGCGCATGGCCGCCGGGTCGCGTTCGTGGGCCGCTCGATGGTGCGCAACATGGGCATCGCCGCCGAGCTGGGCTTCCTCACCGTGCCCGACGGCCTGTTGATCGACATGGACGAGGCGGCCAACCTCCCGGAGACCAAGGTCGTGTTCGTCTCGACTGGGTCGCAGGGCGAGCCGTTGTCGGCGCTGTCGCGGATGGCGCGCGGCGAGCACCGCAACATCACGCTGCGACCAGGCGACACCGTCGTGCTCGCCAGCTCGATGATCCCCGGCAACGAGACCGCGGTGTTCGGCGTGGTCAACGGCCTGGTACGGCTCGGAGCCAACGTCGTCTACCAGGCCAACGCGAAGGTGCACGTGTCCGGCCACGCCTCGGCTGGCGAGCTGCTGTTCCTCTACAACGCGGTACGGCCGAGCAACGTCATGCCGGTGCACGGCGAGTGGAAACACCTGCGCGCCAACGCCGAGATCGCCGTCAGCACCGGCGTCGATCCGGCCAGCGTGGTCATCGCGGAGGACGGCGTCGTGGTGGACCTCGTCGGCGGCAAGGCCACCCGCACCGGGCGGGTCGAGGTCGGCCACGTCTACGTCGACGGTCTCTCGGTCGGCGACGTCGGCGAGCCCACGCTGTCCGACCGGCTGATCCTCGGCGAGGGCGGGTTCATCGCGATCACCGTGGCGATCGACCACAATACCGGGCGCGCGATGTCGCCGCCCACGGTCTCCGGGAGGGGGTTCTCGGACGACCCGAAGGCGCTGGACGGCGTCGTGCCGCTGATCGAGATGGAGCTGTCCCGCACCGAGTCGGAGGGCATCACAGACACCCACCGGGTCGCGCAGGCGGTGCGGCGGGTGGTTGGCCGCTGGGTCGCGCAGACGTACCGCCGTCGCCCGATGATCGTGCCCACCGTCATCCCGGTCTAGCGACGGCGGGCACAACGACTGAGCGTCGGGCCTATTTGGCGCCTGTCGCGGCGTGCTCCGGCGCGTCGCCGAGCGCGCCGACCCACTCACGCTCCGGTGGACGTCCGACGTAGCGGCCGAACAGCAGCGCCGCCGCCGTCGCGACGATCCAGCCGGGCACCATCTCGTACCAGCCGGTGTCGGCGAGGACGTCGACCTGCCGCCAGACCAGCACGGTCGCCGCGCCGCCGACGATGCCAGCCAGCGCACCGGCCCACGTCATGCGCGGCCAGAACAGCGAAAGCAGGATGACCGGCCCGAACGCGGCCCCGAATCCGGCCCAGGCGTAGGCGACGATCTCGAGCACGCCGCCACCGCCGAGCGCGATCACGTACGCCACGATCGCCACCAGGATGACCGTGGTGCGGCCGACCCACACCAGGGCGCGTTGGCTGGCGTCCCGGTTGAGGAACGCGCGGTAGAAGTCCTCGGTCAGCGCGGTGGAGGACACAAGCAACTGACTGTCCGCTGTGGACATGATCGCGGCAAGCACCGCGGCGAGCAGGATGCCAGCCAGCCACGGGTTCAGCAGCTCCTCGGCCAGCGCGATGAACACCGTCTCCGGGTTGTCCAGCGGTTGGTCCAGCAGCCCGATCCCGACGAGGCCGACCAGCGACGCGCCCGCCAGCGTCACGAGCACCCAGCTGACGCCGATGCGCCGCGCGGCGGGGATGTCGCGCACGCTACGGATGCCCATGAACCGCGCCAGGATGTGCGGCTGCCCGAAGTAACCGAGCCCCCACGCGAGCAGCGACACCACGGCGACGAAGCCAAGCGACTCGCCGGAACCCCACGCGCCCTCGGTGAAGCTTGCTTCCCGTCCCATGTCCAGCAGCGCGGGGGACTGCTCCTTCAGTGAGTCGTTCATCGCGCCGAACCCGCCGAGCACGCCGATCCCGACCAGCGGCAGCACCAGCAGCGCCAGGAACATCAGCGTGCCCTGCACGGCGTCGGTGAAGCTCACCGCGAGGAACCCGCCGAGGAAGGCGTAGACGACGATGACCGCCACGGCGACCGTGATCGCCAGCGCGGAGTCGACGCCGAAGACGTTCTCGAACAGCACCCCGCCCGCGACGAGACCGCTGGCGACGTAGACGGTGAAGAAGACCACGATCACCACCGCGGACACCGAGCGCAGCAGCCGGGTGCGGTCCTCGAACCGCTCCTCGAAGTAGGCCGACAGGCTGATCGCGTTACTCGCCCGCTCGGTGTAGGCGCGCAGCCGTGGCGCGACGAACAGCCAGTTCAGGTAGGTGCCGATCGCCAGCCCGATCGCGATCCAGGTCGCGCCGATGCCCGCCGCGTACACCGCGCCTGGCAGGCCGAGCAGCAGCCAGCCCGACATGTCGCTGGCCTGCGCGGACAGCGCGGCCGTCGGGGAGTTCAGGCTGCGCCCGCCGAGCGCGAAGTCCGACAGCGTGTGGGTGCGGTTGTAGACCCAGACCCCGATCGCGATCATGACGACGAGGTACACGATGAACGTGGTCATAATGGGTGCGCTGATGTCGAACATGGGGTTACCTCCCAGAGGTGCGATACCAGTGTGATCGTCATCACATCATCTGTAAACGGACAAACGGGGGTACCGCCCGGCCTGGTCGTCCGATCCCGCCCGTCCTACCCGCCTGAGCGGGTACGGACATTGGGAGAGCGGGTTAACCTCGAAGATGTGACGGACACGACGACGGAACCCACCTCGCCCGCCGCGCTCGCCGAGGCGCTGGAACGCACCGGTTACCTCGCCGACGACGGCGTCGCCACCGCCGCCTTCCTCGCGATGCGGATGCGGCGACCCTTGCTGTGCGAGGGCGAGCCAGGCACCGGCAAGACGTCGCTGGCGAGCGCGCTGGCCGAGGCGCTTGGCCTGTCGCTGATCCGGTTGCAGTGCCACGAGGGCATCGACGCCGAGCAGGCGCTCTACGAGTGGGACTACCCGAGGCAACTGCTGCACCTGCGCGCCCTTGAGGCCACCGCCGACGGCCCGGTCGACCCCGACGTCGCGGAGCGCTCCCTCTACACCCGGCGGTTCCTGCTGGCCAGGCCGCTGCTGCGGGCCCTGACCGAGTCGCCGTGCGTGCTGCTTGTCGACGAGATCGACCGCGCCGACGACGAGTTCGAAGCGTTCCTGCTGCAACTGCTCGACGAAAACACGGTCAGCATCCCGGAGTTCGGCGAGATCAGGGCCAGCACGCCGCCGATCGTGCTGCTGACGTCCAACCGCACCCGCGAGGTGCACGATGCGCTCAAGCGCCGCTGCCTCTACCACTGGCTCACCCACCCCGACGTGGCCCGCGAGGTGGCGATCCTGCGGCGGCGGCTGCCCGGGCTGTCGGAGAAGCTGGCCACCCAGGTGGCAGGCGCGGTGCACCGGCTGCGGGAGCTTGACCTGCTGAAGCCTCCTGGGGTGGCGGAGTCGCTTGACTGGGCGACCGCATTGCGGGCGCTGAACAGCGTGGAGCTGGACGTCGCCAACGCTGAGCTGACGATGGGCGCGGTGGCGAAGTACCGGGAGGACGCTGAGCGCATCCGTGCTGCGGGCTTGTCCTCGCTGCTCGCGGGGTGAGGCGATGGCGCTACCAGGTCTCGTCGGATTCACCCACGCCCTCGCCGACGCCGGGCTCGACATCGGCACCGACCGCACGGCGGCGTTCCTGACCGCCGTGAGCGAGGTCGACGTCGCCGACCCCGGCCAGCTGTACTGGGCGGGCAGGGTCACGCTGTGCCGCGAGCCAGACGAGATCGTGGGCTACGACGCGGTGTTCGCGCGCTGGTTCCACGGCGAGCGGCCCGCGCAGGGGTACGTCCAGCGCAGCACGCCACGGTTCGCAGCGCTCACCCCGGAGACGTCCGGGTCCGACACCGACGGCGACGACGACACGAGCGTGCTGCGCCAGATCGGCGCCAGCGAGGCCGAGGTGCTGCGCAACCGCGACATGTCCGGGCTCGACGCCGCGGAGCGCGAACACCTCGCCGACCTGTTCGCGCTGTTGCGGCCAAGCCCGCCGACACGCAGGTCGCTGCGGCGCAGGCCGTCAAGGCGCGGCGCGCTCGACCAGCGCAGGACGGTCAGGGCGATGTTCGGCACCGGCGGCGAGCCGGTGCGGCTGGCACGGCGCAGCCGTAGCCACCGGCCGCGCCGCGTTGTGCTGCTGATCGACGTCTCCGGCTCCATGGAGCCGTACTCCGACGCGCTGCTCCGGTTCGCGCACGCGGTCGCGCGACGCACGCCGGGGAACGTGGAGGCGTTCACCCTCGGTACCCGGCTCACCCGCGTCTCGCGCCAGCTGCGGCAGCGCGATCCCGCGCAGGCGCTGCCCGCCGCCGCGAACGCGGTTCCCGACTACGCGGGCGGCACCCGGCTGGGCGAGACGTTGCGGGTGTTCCTGGACCGGTGGGGGCAGCGCGGCCTCGCCCGCTCGGCGATCGTGGTGCTGTTCTCCGACGGCTGGGAGCGCGGCGACCCGGCACTGCTTGGCGAGCAGGTCGCGCGGCTGCGCAGGCTGGCGCACGCGGTGTTGTGGGTGAACCCGCACGCCGGCCGCGAGGGCTACGCGCCGATCCAGTCGGGCATCGCCGCCGCGCTGCCGCATATCGACCGGCTGCTCGCTGGGCATAGTCTGGCCACACTTGAGGAACTGTTAGGGGCGATGCGAGATGCACGACGTACTTGACGACCTGTATGCCCGGTGGGAGGCGGGCGAGGCGGTCGCGGTCGGCACCGTCGTCGCCACCTTTTCCTCCGCGCCCCGCCCTGCGGGAGCCGCCATGATGGTCGCCGAGGACGGCACCGTGGTGGGCAGCGTCTCCGGCGGCTGCGTCGAGGGCGCCGTCTACGAGCTCGGCCAGCAGGTGCTCGCCGATCACACCCCGGTGTCGCAGCGCTACGGCGTTACGGACGACGATGCCTTCGCCGTCGGACTGACCTGCGGTGGCATCCTGGACGTCTTCGTGGAGCGGATCTCGCGGGAGAGCTTCCCCGAGCTGGGCGACGTCGTCGAGTCGGTGCGCGCCCAGCATCCGGTGGCCATCGCGACGGTCATCGAGCATCCGGACGCCGCACTGGTCGGCAACCGACTGCTGATCTGGCACGACCGGGCTTCGGGCAGCCTCGGGTCGTCCCGCATCGATGACGCCGTCACCGACGACGCGCGGGGCCTGCTCGCCAGCGGCCGCACCGGCACCCTCTACTACGGGCCGGAGGGACAGCGGCGCGGCGAGGGCATGTCGGTGTTCGTCAACTCCTTCGAGCCGCCGCCGAGGATGGTGGTGTTCGGCGCGATTGACTTCGCGCGCGCGATGACGCAGATGGCGGCGTTCCTCGGTTACCGGGTGACGGTGTGCGACGCGCGGCCGGTGTTCGCCACCACCAGCCGGTTCCCCGAGGCCGACGAGGTGATCGTGGACTGGCCGCACCGCTACCTGTCCGCCGAGGTGGCGGCGGGCCGGGTCGATGAACGCACCGCCGTCGCGGTGCTGACCCACGACCCGAAGTTCGACGTCCCGGTGCTCGAGGTCGCGCTGCGGGCCAAGCTCGGCTACATCGGCGCCATGGGGTCGCGCCGCACCCACGAGGACCGGCTGCGGCGGCTGCGGGAAGCGGGCATGACGGACACCGAACTCGCCGGTCTGGCCTCACCCATTGGGCTGGATCTTGGTGCCCGCACCCCGGAGGAAACGGCGGTCTCGATCGCGGCGGAGATGATCGCGCTGCACTGGGGCGGCGGCGGGAAACGGCTTTCCGAGGAACAGGGACCTATCCACCGGGAGGGTGGCTAGCCTGATCGGTTGCTGAGGGGCACTTGTGCCGCCGCCGCACACGCGGCACCCTCGAACGTGAGTCCGATCACAGCATGATCGGAGTTCCCGACGAGCGAAGCGACCCGCCGGGTGCTTGCCATCGACTGCTGGAGGCCCCATGCGCATCACCGTCACCGTTGATGGGACGACGTACTCAGACGAAGTGGAGCCGAGAACGCTGCTCGTGCAGTACCTGCGCGAGCGGCTCGGCAAAGTCGGCACGGTGGTCGGCTGCGACACCAGTAACTGTGGTGCCTGCACCGTCCATCTCGACGGACACAGCGTGAAATCCTGCTCGGTGCTCGCCGTGCAGGCTGACGGCTGTGAGGTAACGACCATCGAGGGGCTCGCACGGGACGGCCAACTGCATCCGGTGCAGCGGGCCTTCCACGACAACCACGCACTCCAGTGCGGGTTCTGCACCCCCGGCATGATCATGCAGGCGATCGACCTGCTCGCCGAGGACTCCGACCCTGAAGAGCAAGCCGTCCGCGAGGGCATCGAGGGCAACCTGTGCCGCTGCACCGGATACCAGAACATCGTCCGCGCGGTCCGCGACGCGGCGCACGAGATGCGTCCCGGCGCCGGTCCCGAGGCGGAGCGCGTCAGCGAGGCGACGATGGGCACGCAGGCGGGGGTGCACCGGTCATGACCACCGCTGCGGAACCAGGCCAGGAAGTAGGCAAGGGGCGGCTGCGCAAGGAGGACGCCAGGCTGATCACCGGGCGGACACGCTGGACCGACAACATCAGCCTGCCGGGCATGTTGCACATGGCGGTGCTGCGCAGTCCGATGGCGCACGCGCGGATCACCAACATCGACCCGTCCGAAGCCCGGCAGATGCCTGGCGTGCTGGCGGTCGTCACCGGCGCCGACCTCGCCGACAAGCAGGGCAGCCTGCCGTGCGCGTGGCCGATCGCCGAGGACATGAAGTCGCCCGACGCGCCGTCGATGGCGGTCAACCAGGTCAACTTCGCCGGTGAGGTCGTCGCGGCCGTCGTTGCTCGCTCGGCGGCTGAGGCGGCTGACGCCCTGGAAGGCATCGACGTCGACTACGACGAGCTGCCGGTTGTGCTCGACCTTGAGCAGGCGATCGCGGACGGCGCCGATCTAGTGCACCCCGATCTCGGCACCAACAAGAGCGCGACCTGGATCTTCGACTCGGCCGAGGCCGGCACCGGCGGCCCCGTGGACGAGGCCATCGCCAGCGCCGAGGTCACCGTCGAGCGCACCTTCCGGCAGCAGCGGCTGATCCCGGCGTTCATGGAGCCCCGCTCGGTCGTCGTGGACCCGACCGGCGAGCAGGTCA
The DNA here is from genome assembly GCA_009377385.1 of Actinophytocola sp. Taxonomy (GTDB): domain Bacteria; phylum Actinomycetota; class Actinomycetes; order Mycobacteriales; family Pseudonocardiaceae; genus Haloechinothrix_A. The sequence goes on along the minus strand of WHUD01000037.1, from coordinate 4,312 downwards.
CCATGTGGTCGGCCACGCAGATCCCGCACATTCTGCGGCTGATGCTGGCGATGACGCTTGGCGTGCCGGAGCACAAGGTGCGGGTCATCGCACCTGACGTCGGCGGCGGCTTCGGCGGCAAGCTGCAGGTCACGCCGGAGGAGGTCATCACCTTCCTGCTGGCGCAGCAGCTCGGCAGGCCGGTGAAGTACACCGAGACCCGGTCGGAGTCGCTGGCATCGGCTCACCACGGCCGCGACCAGTTGCAGAAGCTGACCATCGCGGCCCGCAGGGACGGCACCGTCACCGGGCTCAAGGTGGAGCTGCTTGCCGATATGGGCGCGTACCTGCGGCTGGTCACGCCCGGCGTGCCGATTCTCGGCGCGTTCATGTACAACGCGATCTACAAGATCCCGGCGTACCACTTCGCCTGCACGAACGTGTTCACCACCAAGACGCCGACCGACGCCTACCGCGGCGCTGGCAGGCCGGAGGCCACGTTCGCGATCGAGCGAATGATGGATGAGCTCGCCAACGAGCTCGGCATGGATCCGCTCGACGTGCGGGAGATGAACTGGATCAAGCACGAGGAGTTCCCGTACACCACGGTCTCGACGCTGACCTACGACTCGGGCAATTACGAGGCCGCCACCGCGCGCGCCAAGGAGCTGTTCGACTACGACGGCCTGCGTCGCGAGCAGGCCGAGCGTAGGCAGCGCGGTGACACGGTGCAGCTCGGCATTGGCATCTCGACGTTCACCGAGATGTGCGGGCTCGCGCCGTCGCGGGTGCTCGGCTCACTGTCCTACGGGGCAGGCGGCTGGGAGTACGGCGCGATCCGGATGCTGCCGACCGGCAAGGTCGAGGTCATCACCGGCTCGTCGGCGCACGGCCAGGGGCACGAGACGGCGTGGAGCCAGATCGTGGCCGACAAGCTGGGCGTGCCGTTCGAGGACATCGAGGTGCTGCATGGCGACACCCAGTCCTCGCCGCGCGGCATGGACACCTACGGCTCGCGGTCGCTGACCGTGGGCGCCATGGCGGTGCTGTCGGCCGCGGACAAGGTGATCGAGAAAGCCAAGCCGATCGCGGCGCACATGATGGAGTGCTCGCCGGACGACCTCGAGTTCGCCAACGGCACGTTCACCGTACGCGGCACCGACACCTCCACCGGCATCGCCGATGTCGCGCTGGCGGTGTTCGCGGCGCACGACCTGCCGGACGGGGTTGAGCCGTCGCTGGACTCCGACGCGACGTTCGACCCGGAGAACTTCTCCTTCCCGCACGGCACGCACCTGTGTGCTGCCGAGGCCGACACGGAGACCGGGCAGGTGCGGCTGCGGGCGTACGTCGCGGTCGACGACGTCGGCAAGGTGGTCAACCCGCTGATCGTCGAGGGCCAGGTGCACGGTGGCCTTGTGCAGGGCATCGCGCAGGCACTGTTCGAGGAGGCGGTGTACGACGAGTCCGGCACGCTGATGACGGGCACGCTGGCCGACTACCTGGTGCCGTCCGCGGCGGACATGCCGTCGTTCACCACCGACCGCACCGAGACGCCGTCGACGACCAACGCGCTCGGCGTCAAGGGCGTCGGGGAGGCGGGCACCATCGCGTCCACTCCCGCGGTGGTCAACGCGATCGTGGACGCCATCCGGCACATGGGCGTCAACGACGTCGAGATGCCGTGCACGCCGATGCGGGTGTGGCAGGCGATTCAGGGTGGTGCCCAGTCGGCCGCCGGGCCGGGTGCCGAGCCAGGCGGCGGAATGGGTTCGCTCGATGCCGAAGGAGGCGCACGATGATCCCGGCTGAGTTCGACTACGTCGCTCCGACCACTGTGGACGATGCGGTCCGCGCCCTTGCCGACGCAGGTGACGAGGCCAAGATCCTGGCAGGCGGGCAGAGCCTGATTCCGGTGCTGCGGATGCGGCTGGCCGCACCGACGAAGCTGATCGACCTCGGCAAGGTGACCGAACTGCAAGGCGTCCGTGAGGACGGCGGCGCGCTGGTGATCGGTGCGATGACGACGCACTACGACGTCGTCCGTGATCCGCTGATCGCAGAGCACGCCAAGCTGATCGGCATGGCGACGTCCACAGTGGCCGATCCGCAGGTGCGGCATCGCGGCACATTCGGCGGGTCCCTCGCGCACGCCGACCCGGCGGGTGACCTTGCCGCTCCTGCGCTCGCGCTGGACGTGGAGATGGTGGTGCACGGAATGGACGGCAGGCGCACGATCCCTGCCAGCGAGTTCTTCGTGGACTACTTCACAACCGCGTTGCGTCCGGGTGAGCTGCTCACCGAGGTGCGGGTGCCGAAGTACACCGGCTGGCACGCGCACTACGAGAAGTTCAACCGGGTCGCGCAGGCGTGGTCGATCGTCGGCGTCGCCGCCGCCGTGCAGGTCGAGGGCCACACGATCACGCAGGCCAGGGTCGGGCTGACGAACATGTCGTCGGTGCCGGTGCGGGCCAGCGGGGTCGAGCGTGCCCTTGTCGGGCAGGAGGCGACACCGGAGGCGATCAAGGCGGCGGCCCAGCACGCGGTGGAAGGCACCATGCCGGTTGCGGACGGCAACGCCGACGCCGCCTACCGGGAACACCTCGCCAAGGTGCTCACCTCACGCGCGGTCACCGCTGCCTGCGGCTGACCCGTCGCCGGTTGGCATGGGCACGTCGTGGGCGTGCCCATGCCACCGAGCGCTGGCGAGAGAGGAGGCACCGTGCAGCTTGAGCACGAATTCGCGGTGGACGCGCCGATCGACGAGGTGTGGCAGGCGCTGCAGGACCCGGAGCGGGTGGCGCCGTGCCTGCCGGGTGCGACGCTGACCGGCGTCGAGGGCGACACGTTCACCGCGAAGGTGAAGGTCAAGCTCGGCCCGGTGATGATGCAGTACAAGGGCACCGGCGAGTTCGTCGAGAAGGACGAGTCGGCGCACAAGTTGGTCATCAGCGCGTCCGGCAAAGACGTCCGGGGCGCTGGCACCGCGTCGACGACGTCCACCGTGACGCTGACCGGCAACGGCGAGCGCACGACGGGCAGCGTCGTCAGCGAGGTGAAGGTGACCGGCAAGCCGGCGCAGTTCGGCCGGGGGCTGATCTCGGAGGTCAGCGGCAGGCTGCTTGCGGAGTTCGCGGCGAACCTCGCCGGCGAGCTGGCCCCGAAGCAGACGGCGACGTCCGGGGTGACCGGTACCGCCGCAACGACGGAGTCCGCCCCGGACACCATGGCCGCCGAGGAGGCGCGCGTGTCGGGTGCGGCGCCCGACGAGGCGAGCATGTCGGGCGCGGCGCCCGAGCGCGAGCCGATCGACCTGATGGGCGTGGCGGGTGCGCCGGTGCTCAAGCGCGCCGCGCCCATCCTGGCGGTCGTCGCCGCGATCATCGTGATCGTCGTGATCGCCCGCGCCTGCGGCAAGGGCTGACAGCGGTCGACAGGTGCACGCGCGGGGGAGTGCGTGTGCCCGTCACCGTTCGGGGACGGCGTCCGGCAGCGGCTCGGCCGGGGTGCCTGACGTCGTCCGCCCCGACTGCAGCTGCACGATCGTCGCCCCGGTGAGCAGCACCGCCGCGCCCACGAGCTGCACCACGGCCAGCGCCTCGCCGAGCATCGCCCACGCCAGCGCCGTCGCCACCAGCGGCTCGCACAGCCCGAGCACGCTGGCCACCGACGCGGGCAGGTAGCGCAGCGCGGTGATGCCCGCGAGGTAGGCGAGCACCGTCGAGATCAGCGCGACGGCGACCAGCAGCACGTACACCGGCGGGTGCCACGGCCCGAAGCTCGCGGACGCGGTCAGCGCCTCGCGAGGGAACGTCCACGGCGGCGCGACCGCGCACATCGCCACCGCGCCGAACACCATGCCCCAGGTGACCATCCCGAGCGGGTGCCGGGTGCTGACGCCGTGCTCGCCGAGCAAGAAGTACACCGCGGAACACACCGCCGCGCCCAGACCGGCGAGCAGGCCGAGCGTGTCGAGACGCAGCCCCTCGGTCACCCTGGCGACCATCGCCAGGCCCGCCATCGCCAGCGCGATCCCGGCCCACATCGGCCGGGGCAGCCGGACGCCGCGCACGAAACGCACCCAGAACGCGATCAGCACCGGCGAGGTGAACTCAAGCAGGATCGCGACGCCGACCGGCACCCGCGACGCCGAGATGAAGTAGAACAACTGCACCCCGGCGACGGCGAACAGGCCGTACGCCACCAGCACCCGCCACTCGCCGGGCCGCACCCGCAGCAGTGACGGCCGCAGCAACGCCACCCCGGCGAGCAGCACCAGCGCCGAGATCACGATCCGGGCCGATGCCACCTGCTCCGTCGACAGCCCGGCCTG
>WHUD01000379.1:505-804 GCA_009377385.1 Actinophytocola sp. | reverse complement strand
GCAAGCGTGCCTACGCGGACCTGGTCGACGACCTGCGTGCCGCTGCGCAGGCGCTGACCGGCTGACGGTCGCTGAGTTTCCCGCGCGAGGGCCCCGGGTAGTCCAGGCGCGCAGCATACGTCGCGTCGCGGGAGGTGGCATGGGCGGCGCCAGGGGCGACGAGCATGACGACGGCACGGACCTTTTCCGGCTCGGCGCGGCGCGCGACGACGTCGAGCTGCGACGGTACCGCGACCCATGGCCGACTCCCGGCACCCGCGCCGAGCGGCGCGCCCGCAGGCACGTGCTGTCCTGGTGGG
>WHUD01000379.1:0-495 GCA_009377385.1 Actinophytocola sp. | reverse complement strand
CGGCACGACGCCGACAGCTCACCGGCGGAGGACCGGGCGACGCTGGCCGCGACGGCGGCGGAGGCCGCGACCGCGTCCCGGCTGGGCAGGCGGTCGGTGTTCACCCGCGCCGCCGGTCTGGGCGCCGGGGTGCTGGGCACCGGCCTGGGCGTGACGATGCTCGGTGGTTTCGTCAAGAACCCCTGGCAGGCGAGTGGGCCGCCGGACGGCAACGTGGACACGCTCTGGCACACCGGCTGGGCGCCGAGGGGAGGGGAGACCGTCTACCTGCGATCCGACTCCGGTGACCCGCACGAGGTCGAGCTGGTCACCCCGGAGCACCTCGACGCACCCGGCCTGATGGCGGTCGTGCCGTTCCGGGAGTCCGAACGCGACGATCCCGAAGCACTCGAAAAGGCGATGTTTCGCGCCGACAATCCGGCGACGCTGCTGCGGCTGCCGCCGCGAACCGACGTCGACCCGGCCCCGGGCCGGGAGGGCATGAACGTCGGCGAC
>WHUD01000378.1 GCA_009377385.1 Actinophytocola sp. | reverse complement strand
CCCCACGAGAGGAACCCGCGCCCGAGCCGTTTACACCGCTCGTGAGACGCCACCCGGCCGATCGGGCTATTCCTGGAAGTGCTCGCCGCAGGTGGCACGGCCCCCTCTTCGTGTCTCGCTTGTGAAAGATCTGATGTATAGGATGCGACCTGTCGAGTCTCGACCGTGGCGCGGCACTGCGGAGCGTCGCGTGAACTGTGTCGTCCTGGGGGGGTACCGGCACGAGCCTCGGAGGGCTGCATGAAGTTCGGCCTTGACATCCTCCCACGACGCCGACGTCGAGACGTTTTCTGGCTGGTTCGAGGCGGCCGACCGCGGTGGCGTGGACATGATCGCTATTCCGAATCCCCGGCATTGCTGCGCGAGCTGAACGTCTGCTTCACGCTCTGCGCGCTGTGCACCTCCCGTCCCCAGATCATCTCGGGGGTCACCAAACCCGATCACCCGCGGTCCCTCGGTGGCCGGGTCCGCGCTCTTCACCCTTCACGAACTGGCGCTCGGCCGCGTCGGGATGGGAATCGGGTCGGGCGACAGCGCCGCCTGGGCGGTCAGTCTCGGCGCCTCCCCGGTGGAGCGATTGCGCGAGTAGCTAGGCAGCGAGTACAAGGACGCCAACCGCGACCGCCAGACTGTGCTGCGGGCGCAAGAGTTGGGCATCTATGACTTCCCGCAGCCCGAAGCTGTGGGGAACCTCCCAGGACGTGGCCCGCCGCTTCGCCGAGTTCGACACACAGGGCGTGTCGAACTGGCTGCTGTACGTGGGCAAGAAGGACTTCGACAAGGGGGAGCACATCCGCCGGATCATC
>WHUD01000377.1 GCA_009377385.1 Actinophytocola sp. | reverse complement strand
TGTCCTGGGAGGCCAACGCCGCCGCGCAACGTCGTCAGGCGCACCGCTACCACTAGGGCGTGTCTCTTAATTCAGCGGGCGAGGATGACGGTGGCGGCGAGGAGGACTCCGCCGAGGTAGGTGCGCGCGTACTTGTCGTACCGGGTGGCGATTCCGCGCCATTGCTTGAAGCGGCCGAAGCCACGTTCCACGGTGTTGCGTAGCTTGTAGCGCTCGGGGTCGAACGCCGGTGGTCGGCCGCCGGCCGATCGTTTGTCTTTGCGGCGTTTGATCTGGTCAGAGCGCTCGGGAATGGTGTGCCGGATGCGACGCCGCCGTAGCTCTCGCCGGGTTGAGGGATGCGAGTAGGCCTTGTCGGCCAGCAGATGCTCGGGGCGATGGCTGGTGTCGGTCAGGGAGTCCAACAGCGGCATCAAGCGCGGGTTGTCACCAGCTTGGCCGGGCGAGAGCAGCAAGGCTACCGGGTGGATGCCGGAGGTGACCAAGGCGTGGATCTTGGTGGTCAGCCCGCCGCGCGAGCGGCCAATGGCATGGTCGTCGGGTTCGGAAATCTTGTCATTCGACCCGGCCCCCTAATCAGAGTCAGCGGAGGGCGCACCGGCTGCGTGCTGGTGGGCGCGCACGACACTGGAATCGACCGACAGCAACCAGTCCAGCTTGCCCGCGGCGTCGCGCTCGGCCACCACATGTTCGAAGATTCGCTGATACGTACCGTCGGTTGACCAGCGGCGATGCCGCTTCCACAGGGTTTGCCACGGGCCGAACTCCGCAGGCACATCACGCCAGGGCGACCCGGTACGGAAGCGCC
>WHUD01000376.1 GCA_009377385.1 Actinophytocola sp. | reverse complement strand
TGGATGTCGGCGAGCAAGGACGGCCGTCGCGTTGGCACTGGGACCCCGCGCTCGTCAAGCCGAAGGCACGGGCAAAGTCACCCGCACGTCGGAACGCGCTGGAGTGGCAGCAGCCCACGTCAAGGTCCCGACGTTGCTCGTGCGAGGCGAACTGTCCGATGTGGTCGGCACCAACGGCGTGTCGGACCTGCTGGCGGCGATTCCGCACGCACGGCACCTCGACGTCGCAGGTGCCGCCACATGGTTGGGTGATGACAACTCTGTGTTCCTCACCCAGGTCTCACGATTCCTGGACGAGGTTCAGGACCCAGCGGTATGAGAGGGACGGCGGATGCGCGAGACGTCGGTTGACTGGGGGTCGAGGATGGTGGCATTGGCCATGCCGCCGCCCTCGCACATGGTCTGCAGGCCGTAGCGAATGCCGTTGTCACGCATGTGATGCACCAGCGTGGTCATCAGCCGGGCACCGCTGCCCCCAGAGGATGGGCCAGCGCGATCGCCCCGCCGTTCGGGTTGAGCGCCTTCGGGTCAGCCCCGATCTCAGCCAGCGACGCCAGGGGCATCGACGCGAAGGCCTCGTTCGCCTCGAACGCGCCGATCTCGGAGACGTCCAACCCACTGCGCTTCAGCGCCTTCTGCGTCGCTGGGATAGGGGCCCTCAGCATGATGACGGGATCCTCGGCAGCAGCACCGCGGTGTGTACCCGCACGGTCGGGATGAGGCCCAGCTCGGCCACCTTCTCGCTCGTGGTCATGCGCAGCGCGGCCGAGCCGTCACTGATCTAGGGCCAGCGTGGAGCTGGGCTCGTACC
>WHUD01000375.1 GCA_009377385.1 Actinophytocola sp. | reverse complement strand
GCTCGGTGTGGGCCTGGAGAGCGCCTGTTGCGAGTCCGCCGAGCCTGCCAGCGCCTACCTGGCCCTGACGCAGCGTCTGCTCAGCGCCCCGGATCGCGACGTCGCACTGTTCTGGGACGCCACCCACGGGTGGGCCCTGGGCATCGAAACCGGCTCCGGCGAGGACGTGCTCGTGCAGGCCTACCTCGGCAGCGCGCAGCTGCTGGCCGATCCCGGCACCGTTGTCGGGTTCGCCAAAACGCTGCTGGCTGGCCACCACGCCGGTCAACCGAACCCACCGCAACTGTTCGGCGATGATCTCCCCAGCCAGCTCACCGCCTATGCCCTGGCGGGGGTTGGTTAACGCGCCTCGGGAAGCTCGCCGCTGGTGGATTCCGTCGGTTCAGCAAGCCAGCTGGCGGAATCGTCTGCCCCTGCCGCGCGCGACGCGTTTCCCTGTCGGGCCAGCCCCTTCTGCCCACGAATGCGCTCGATTAACCTCCGCATCGCTAGCGGGGTTTGCCCTGATCACAGCTGTAGACTAGGGCGTGGGTACCTCCGCATCCGCGTTGGACGCAACCAGAGGGCGAGTATGATCGAATACCCCACGATTGATGTGCACACCGAGCGCAGCCATGAACCCGGCGATGACCCCGCCTGGGTCCGGTACCGGTGGATGTGTAGCGAGTGCGGACACACCGGCGTCGCCGACACCTCCGTGGATGCTCGCGCAGAAGGTGACCAGCACATCGCCAACCAGCACGCGAGAACGAACAGCTAGTGTCGCGATAGAAAAGTTTCTTTCTATCTGAGATACTGGGGTATGCGTATA
>WHUD01000374.1 GCA_009377385.1 Actinophytocola sp. | reverse complement strand
TGGGAGCTGTCCCCCAAGCTGCCCGACGACGTCATCGTGACTGCCGACTCCGGCTCGGCGGCGAACTGGTACGCCCGCGACCTCAAGTTCCGCCCGGGGATGCGCGGCTCGTTGTCGGGGACGCTCGCGACCATGGGCTCTGGAATGCCGTACGCGATCGGCGCGAAGTTCGCCAACCCTGCCCGTCCGGTCATCGCCTGCGTCGGCGACGGCGCGATGCAGATGAACGGCATGGCCGAGCTGCTGACCGTCGCGAAGTACTACCGGCAGTGGGACGACCCCCGGTTCATCTGCCTGGTACTGCACAACAACGACCTCAACCAGGTCACCTGGGAGATGCGCGCGATGGAGGGCATCCCCAAGTTCTCAGAGACCCAGGTCATCCCCGACATCAGTTACGCGGAGTTCGCCGAGCTCGCAGGTCTGCGCGCGATCACCGTGCACAACCCCGATGACGTCGCCGCCGTATGGGATGAGGCGCTGGCCAGCGACGTGCCGGTTGTCATCGACGCCATCGTCGACCCGGAAGTGCCGCCGCTGCCCCCGCACGTGGAGTTCGCCGACGCCAAGCACATGATGAGCGCCGTGCTCAAGGGCGACCCCAACGCCGCTCACATGGTGAAACAGACTTTCAAGGGCAAGGCGCAGGAATTCCTCCAGTCGTGATGGCCGGCGAAACGGGCGCTGTTCCTGCTCAGGTGCCCTTGCCGTCATCCGATGCCCTCAGCGCTCTCTCGTGCCATCTGGCCCAGAGGATCGTGGCGGGTAGGCAGTTTCTTGGTCTCGGGGAGAAGCCCTTCGGCGAACTCCCC
>WHUD01000373.1:220-813 GCA_009377385.1 Actinophytocola sp. | reverse complement strand
ATACGGCCATGTCGAGCAATAGGGCGATACTCATGCTGCTCCTTGAAGCGATTTCTCGGGTGACAGGGCGCATCCGACGCCGGGTTAGTGCAGTGGTCCCGCGATGGCCTTGGTCTCGAGGTACTGCTCGAAGCCCTCCAAACCGTTCTGGCGGCCGATTCCGCTGGCCTTGTAGCCGCCGAAGGGGGAGTCCGCGCCGTACCACACCCCACCGTTGACCGACATCGTGCCCGCCCTGATCCGTCGGGCCACGGACAGCGCTCGCTCCTCCGATGCCGAGGTGACGCTGCCGGACAGGCCATACTCGCTGTCGTTGGCGATGCGCACGGCGTCGTCCTCGTCGTCGTATGGGACAACCACGAGGACAGGTCCGAAGATCTCTTCCCTGGCGATGGTCATCGAGTTGTTCACGTCGGCGAACAGCGTCGGCTCGATGAAGTAGCCCTTGTCGAGGTGCTCTGGAATGCCTCCGCCGGTAACGAGCCGGGCGCCGTCGGCGACGCCCTGTTCGATGTAATCCAGTACGCGTTGCCGTTGCCGTTCGCTGATCTGCGGCCCCTGCAGGACGCTGGTATCGGTGGGGTCGCCGTAGG
>WHUD01000373.1:0-210 GCA_009377385.1 Actinophytocola sp. | reverse complement strand
CGAGACGATCTCGAGTCCTTCGTCGTAGCGTGAGCGCGGCAGCAGTAGGCGGGTGAGCATGGCGCAGCCCTGACCTGCGTGGGCGCAGATCGTCCATGACTGGGAGAGCTTGGTCTGGAAGTCAGCGTCGTCGAGGACAATGTCGGCGGACTTGCCGCCGAGTTCGAAGAACAGCCGCTTCAGCGAAGGGGCGCCCTTGGCCATGATGCG
>WHUD01000372.1 GCA_009377385.1 Actinophytocola sp. | reverse complement strand
ATTCCCTCATGAGGCAACGAAGCCGCTACGCGGGCATCTTTGATGAGTCAACGCGGCGCGGTGCAATCCAGGATCCTCCGATGTATACTGTTTCTCGAACCCATTCCGGGCGGCTCATTCCGTTGCTCCTTCGATGACGTGCAGGACCGTCGGACGGTCAGCCAGGAGGGCTTTGGCCAACTCCTCGGACAGGTGCTTGGGGCTCTCGATCGCGACGCCGTGACATCCAAGCGCTCGACCGACCGCGGCGAAGTCCGGGGAGGGAATGTCCACGCCGAGCGGGGAGTACCCGCGGAGTTCCATGTTGCGTCGGATCTGCCCGTACCCACCGTTGTCCACCACGATGACCGGGATCGCCAGCCTCTCCGATGCCGCCGACGCGAGCTCCGGCAGGGTGAACATGGCGCCGCCATCTCCGAGGACGGCCACCACCTGCCTGTGCGGCGCCGCGATCTTGGCGCCGCTGGCTGCCGGCAACCCGTATCCCAACGTGCCGTAGCCGGTCGGGTAGAGGAATGCCCCCGGCGCATGCAGTGGCAGATTGGCCCGCAGCCCGTAGTAGCAGACGGCAGCCGAGTCGCCGGCCACGATCGCGTCGCGTTCCAGGACGTCAGCGATGGCCTTCATCTCGTCTCGCCAGAGCGCGCCCTCCTGATCCGCCTCGGCCCGCACACGCGACACCCAGGCGTTGGTTTCGCCGCCGCCCTTCTGGCCGGTCTTGCTGTCGCCGAGCTGCCGTAGCAGCGAACGGAGAGCCGGAGCGGCGTCGCTGACCAGGGCGATGTCGGGACGTGCGTTGACGTCGATCTGTCG
>WHUD01000371.1 GCA_009377385.1 Actinophytocola sp. | reverse complement strand
ATCGTCTCCTGCTGGGTGTCACGCGGCGTGACCATCGGCTGTTGCGGTCTGGGTTGCGGCTGCTGTTGCGTTTGCTCCCCTGTCCTCGCGCGCGCGGCTGCGTGCATCCCCGCGATGGCTCCCGTTTCCGGCGTGGGAACGGCGACCAGCGCTGGAAACTGTTGCGTTTCACGGTCCGTGTTCATCGAGTCGGCCCCTTCCGGCCGCCGAGGAGGCGTGTTCCCGCGTCCGTTAGCACCTGCACGAGTTCGTCCGCCACGACGCGCGCTTCGAGGTGGTCGGCATGTTTGACCGCGCCACGCACGTAGTCGGCGGCCGCAGCGATCCGATCGCCAGTCGTCCTGGCGCTGTCGAGCTCGGCCTGGAGCTGGGCCAGTCGACGCTGCAACCGCAGCTGTGCCTGGCGCGGTCCGTCTGCGGCTCGGCGGCGTCCTGCCATCTCGGCGGCTCCCGTGTTCGTCGATCTACCGGTGAACGGGTTGGGCGGGTTCGTAGCCACGTGGCCCCGCAACCGGGCACAGCTGGGTGCCGTCCCGGTGCGAGAAGCGAGGCGTCGGACCCTCGTGCTCCTGCTGTGGCGTGAGGTCGCGAGGACGTTGCTTGACTGCGTCCTCGCCGCATTCCGGGCAGATCCAGGGCATTGACGTGTCCTTCTCGGTGGGGTTGGCGTGGCGGCCGGGAGGTGACCAAGGCGCTCAGACCGGTCGATCACCTCCCGGAGGTCGTAACTCAGCCGACGCTGATGAAGCGCAACTCGGCGATCGGTCCAAGTTGGTCGTTCATGGCGTTCAGGCGTTCGGCTGCCTCGGCGTAGT
>WHUD01000370.1 GCA_009377385.1 Actinophytocola sp. | reverse complement strand
GCGACGGTGCGCAGAATGTAGCGGGAGAGCCGCATGTTCGGCACCGGCAGCGCGCGGTGTCCCAGAACCGTTGGTGGGCGCCGGTGAACGCGCCGGAGGCGCGGGCCGCGGCGAGCGCGGTGGATCCGGCCATGGCTCCGGGTTTGCGGGTCAGTACCTCGAGGTAGTGGTCCAGGACCAGGTCCTCGCTGCCCTTGTGCAGCGAGCGGGTGTGGGCGGCCACCTGCTTCCCGGCGTCGAGGACGAGGACCCGGGTGGCGCCAAGGCGGACCTCGAGCCGGCGCCCGGCGAACCGTGCCGGGACCGAGTAGTACGACTGGCGGACACAGACCCGGGCCTTGGCGTCGACCCGGCATGACAGCGTCAGGGCGACGTCGAACGCCTCGCTCGGCAGCGGGTGGAGCAACGGCAACTCCCGAGCTGCCGCCGCACCCACGGTCTCGGCGCGGGCACCGATCCGGCGAGCGTCATCGCGCGCGTCGGCGGTGGCCAGCGCCTGGTTCAACGCCGCCAGCGAGCTGGCGTGCGGGACCGGGGTGAGATGTCGCCGCCGGAATCGGCCGATCTCGCCCTCCACCCCGCCCTTCTCATGCGCGCCGTCGATCCCGGGAGCGCAAAAGAACGAGTCATAGCCGTAGTGGGAGCGCAGCGCGACGAAGCGGGGGTGCTCGAACCGTTGCCGGCCCAGCGCCACCCGGATCACCGCGGGCTTGAGGTTGTCGTAGCGAATCATGCCGACCGGCACACCACCCAGCGCTTCGAACGCCCGGACGTGCCCGTCCAGGAACGACTCCTGAGCCTGGTTGGCATAGGCC
>WHUD01000036.1 GCA_009377385.1 Actinophytocola sp. | reverse complement strand
CGGTGCGCCAGAGCGCGCAGCACCGCCATCGGCGCTGGTGCCATCTCGCGCAGTTCGCCGTCGACCAGCACCGCCTGTCCCCGTAGCTCCATCCGGTGCCCCACGGCGCGCAGCCGGGGCGTGCGCTGCTCGAGCGCCTCGGCCACCACCCGCGCCAGCGCGCCGATGCGCGCTCGCTCCGGCTGCACGGTCGGCACTCCAACGGCGGCCAGCGGCCCCGCCGCGATCGGCCCGACCGCGGCGACAAGCACCCGCTCCCGCATCGCGGTGACCAACGCATCGTGGCGTCCGGTGCGCTTGGCCATCGCAAGCGTGCTCGCCACGGCGGGAGCGCTGGTGAACGGCAGCGCGTCGATACCACCATCGAGTACCGCGTCGATCAGCCGATCGAGTGGACCCGGATCGGCGGGACCCACCCACCGATACACCGGGACCTCGATCACCTCGGCGCCCGCGTACCGCAGCGACTCCACGAAGTACGGCAGCGGCTCGCCGTGTAGCTGCACCGCGATCCGCAGCCCGTTGACGCCGCGGCTGAGCAGGTGGTCAAGCACCTCGGCGTTGGACTCCGACGTCGGCGAGAACGACTCCGCCAGCCCCGCTGCCCGTACCGCGCCCTTCGCCTTCGGACCCCGAGCAAGCAACCGCGCGGAGCCGAGCCCGACGAGCAGGTCCTCGCCGAGCCCCCAGCCCTCCGCCGCCTCCAGCCAACCCCGGAACCCGATGCCGGTGGTCAGCACCGCGACGTCGAGTGGTGCATCGAGCAGCCGTCGGGTGGCCGCGTGCAGTTCGGTGTCGTCAGCGAGCGGCACGATACGGATGGACGGCCCATACCGCACCGTCGCGCCCTTGCGGACGAACAGCGCGCCCAGCTCGTCGGCGCGGCGCGCGGCCGTCAGACCGATGACATACCCCGCCAGCGGTAGCACCGGGTTCACACCGACCCGGCGTGAACCACGCCGTCGGTGACCCGCACCGGATACGCGGGCACGCTCGCGTCGCCGTCGAGGCATTCGCCGGTCCGCAGGTCGAACCGCTCCTTGTACAGCGGCGACGCGACGACAGGCACGCCGTCGGCGTCCCCGACGATGCCGCGCGACAGCACGGCGGCCCCACCGATCGGATCGATGTTGCCGATGGCGTAGACCTCGTCGGGCGCGACGCGGAATACTGCCACCTGCTCGCCATTGGGCAGCAGCGCAGCGACCCCGGCGGCAACCGGAATCCGCGCCAGCTCACACACGGCGGTCCAGGTCCGCGCGTCGGTCATGGTCATCAGGAACTCCCTTCGGCGCCGGCGATTGCGGGAATCCCCAGCGACACCGCACCTTCTGCTCGCGCTCCTCGCGGAAGGTGATCGTCGGGTCCGGCGTGCCAGGCGCGTTGACGAACGACGTGAACCGCGCAAGCTTGTCCGGGTCGTCCAGTACGCCCTTCCACTCGTCGGCGTAGTTCGCGACGTGCGCGACCATCGCCGCCTCCAGCTCGTCGCAGATGCCGAGCTTGTCGTCGACGATCACATCGCGCAGGTGGTCGAGCCCGCCGTCAAGTTCCTCAAGCCAGGACGAGGTGCGCTGCAACCGATCCGCCGTACGGATGTAGAACATCAGGAACCGGTCGATCAGCTTGATCAGCGCCTCGTCGTCCACATCGGACGCGAGCAGGTCGGCGTGGCGCGGCGTCATACCGCCGTTGCCGCAGACGTAGAGGTTCCAGCCCTTCTCGGTGGCGATGATGCCGAAGTCCTTGCCGCGCGCCTCCGCGCATTCCCGCGCGCAGCCGGACACTGCCGACTTGAGCTTGTGCGGCGAGCGCAGCCCCCGGTAGCGCAGTTCGAGCGCCACCGCCATGCCGACCGAGTCCTGCACGCCGTAGCGGCACCACGTCGACCCGACGCACGACTTCACCGTGCGCAGCGCCTTGCCGTAGGCGTGACCGGACTCGAACCCGGCGTCGACCAGCCGCTTCCAGATGTGCGGCAGCTGGTCGACGGTCGCGCCGAACAGGTCGATGCGCTGCCCACCGGTGATCTTGGTGTAGAGGCCGAACTCCTTGGCGACCTCGCCGAGCACGATCAGCTTGTCCGGCGTGATCTCCCCGCCTGGCACCCGTGGCACCACCGAGTAGGTGCCGTTGCGCTGCATGTTCGCCAGGAACCGGTCGTTGGTGTCCTGCAGCGCGGCCTGGTCGTCCGACAGGATGTGCCCGTCGGCACCGATCACAGGGGCCATCGACGCCAGGATCGACGCCACAGCCGGCTTGCAGATCGCGCAGCCGGATCCCTTGCCGTGCTTGGCGATCAGCTCGCTGAACGTCGTGATGCGGGTGGCGGCGATGATCTGGAACAGCTCGGCACGCGACTGGCTGAAGTGCTCGCAGAGCGACTTCGACACCTCGACGCCGCAGGACGTCAGCAGCTTCGGCAGCATCGTCACGCAGGAGCCGCAGCCGGTGCCCGCGCTGGTGCACGCCTTGAGCTTGGGCACGGTGTCGCAGCCCTGCTCGGTGATGGCGGACTTGATCTTGCCCTTGGTGACGTTGTTGCAGGAGCAGATCTGCGCCTCGTCCGGCAACGCCTCCACGCCGATGCCGCCGCCGTCGCCCCCGGCTGGCGCGATGATCGACGCCGGGTCGCCCGGCAGCTCGCTGCCGACCATCGGCCGCAGCGTGTTGTACTCGCTGGCGTCGCCGACCAGGATGCCGCCGAGCAGCGTCTTCGTGTCGTCTGAGACGACGAGTTTCTTGTACGTGCCAGCGACGGCGTCGTTGACGACGACCTCAAGTGAGCCCTCCGTGGTGGCGTGGGCGTCACCGAAGCTGGCGACGTCGACGCCGAGCAGCTTGAGCTTGGTGGACAGGTCCGTGCCGGGGAAGGTTGCCTCGGCGTTGCCGGCCGCGAGCTGCGCGGCGACGATCTCGGCCATGGTGTAGCCGGGCGCGACCAACCCGTAGCAGGTGCCATCGACGGCTGCGACCTCGCCGACCGCGTAGATCGCGGGGTCGCGGGTGCGGCAGCGGTCGTCCACGATCACGCCGCCGCGCTCCCCGACGTCCAGTCCCGCGTCGCGGGCGAGTTGGTCACGCGGCCGGATGCCAGCGGAGAACACGATCAGATCGAGGTCGAGCTCGGTGCCGTTGCCGAGTTTGGCGAGCAGCCTGCCCCTGTCCTCGACGATCTCGCTGGTCGACGTCCCGGTGTGCACGGTGACGTCGAGGTCCTCGACGAGCCGCTTGAGCAGCGCGCCGCCGCCCTCGTCGACCTGGATCGGCATCAGCCGGGGCGCCATCTCGATGACGTGCGGCGACATGCCCATGTCCCGCAGCGCCTTGGCGGCTTCGAGGCCGAGCAGCCCACCGCCGATGACGGCGCCAGCGGCGCGGCCGGTGACGTCCCGCGCGTGGTCGGCGGCGGCCTTGATCGCGTCGAGGTCCTCGATGGTGCGGTAGACGAAGCAGCCGGGCAGGTCGCGGCCGGGCACCGGCGGCACGAACGGGTACGAGCCGGTGGCAAGCACCAGCGCGTCGTACGACTGCTCGAACCCGGCCTCGGTGGTGACGACCCTGGCCTCGCGGTCGATGTCGGTGACCGGGTCACCGAGGCGCAGCTCGACGAGGTCGTCGCCGTCGTAGTCCGACCCGGACAGCTCGAGCGCCGATGCGTCCCAGCTCCCGACGTACGACGACAGCGCCACCCTGTCGTAGGCGGGGCGGGGTTCCTCGGCGAGCACGACGACCCGCCACGCGCCGTCGACGTCTTCGGCGCGGACGGCCTCAACGAGGCGGTGGCTCACCATCCCGTTTCCGACGACTACCAGCGTGCGACTCATCAACTACCTCCGTGACGCGGACGTGTCCATGCTGGCCACGGGCAATGTCACGGCGGCTTCCCTTGTGTTTCGCAGGCGTTACCAAACCCTCTCCACGCAGGTCAGCCGGGCCAGATACCGGACGGCACCAGGCCGCTGGAACCGCGCCGACGAGCGGTTTTGCGGCGTCCACCCCTCGTTACGCTCCCCGTAACGCACCGATGTGAACCCGCTGACAAATGCCGACGACCCACGGCGTTGTCCGCCATGGGGTCGTCAGCTCGCGATGCTGGTTTAGACGTCGGCGTGGGCCAGGCTCGGGGCGCGCCGGACCGCGAAGCTCTTGCGCAGGTAGAACCACCACGTTGTCCCCGCCATGACCAGGAACAATGCGGCGTACGCCCAGAACGCGGGCGCCATGGTGCCGAGGTGAACGCTGGACAGCCGCAGCGCCTGCTGCACGATGAAGCCGCCGAAGGCGCCGATCGCACCGATCACACCGATCGCAGCTCCCGCCTGCCGCCTGGCCGATGCGGCGGCTTCCGCCGTGTCCTGTCCGGTCTCGGCGGCGCGGCGCTTTGCCTCGGCGCTGAAGATCATCGGAATCATGCGGTACGTGGAGCCGTTGCCGATTCCGGTCAGGACGAACAGCAGAATGAACGACAGCAGGTACAGCACGAAGCTCTTCATCTCAAGCGCGAGCATGATGAGCGCGACACCGGCTGACATGCCGACGAACACGCCGAGGGTCAGCTTGGAGCCGCCCAGCTTGTCCGACATCCAGCCGCCGAACGGGCGGGAGACCGACCCGAGCAGCGCGCCGAGGAACGCCAGGTTGCCCAGCGCGACGAGGAATCCCACCTCGGACATCTCGGGGAAGTTCGACTGCAGCAGGTTCGGGAAGGCGAACGAGAACCCGATGAACGAGCCGAACGTGCCGATGTAGAGGAACGACATCACCCAGGTCTGCTTGTTCCTCATCGCCAGCTTGTAGGAAACGCCGTCCGGCTTGGCCGAAGTGAGACTGTCCATCTTGAACCAGGCGAGCGCCGCCGCGGTCACGATGAACGGCACCCACGTCAAGCACGCGAGCATCAGCGCGAAGCGGTAGCCAGCCGGGTTCGTCGCGGTGATGATCAGGCCGAGCGAGATCACCAGCGGCATGGTCAGCTGGGTGACGGCGACACCGATGTTCCCGCCTGCGGCGTTGATGCCGAGCGCGGTGCCCTTCTTGTGTTCCGGGAAGAAGAACGAGATGTTGGCCATCGACGACGAGAAGTTTCCGCCACCGAAACCGGCCAGCCCCGCCAGGATCAGGAACACCCACATCGGGGTCGTCGGCTGCGTGAAGGCGACCGCGAGTCCCAGGCAGGGAATCAGCAGCATCGCCGCGCTGAACGTGGTGAAACCCCGGCCACCGAACGTGGGGATGGCGAAGGTGTATGGCAGCCGCAACGTCGACCCGACAAGCACCGGGATCGAGGTGAGGATCAGGCCGTTGGTCACCGCGAGGTCGTCCGCCATGAACGCGAACCCGGCGTTGCCCATCTGCGTCACGAGGATGCTGAACAGCACCCAGACGGAGAAGCCGAGGTTCTCGGCGAACACGGAGAAGACCAGGTTCTTGTTCGCGATCTTCTTCCCTGTCTTCTCCCAGAACGTGGGATCCTCTGGCTCCCAGTGGTCGATCCAACGGCCTTTCCGCGCTTGCGCTGTCGGACTCTCGGACGTCTTCTCGGCTACGGCAGTCATCTCTACCTCCTGCTTTCGGGCACGTTGCCGACGTGCTGCATGGAAGGTAGGGATCCGCCGTTGCGGTTGCGCTGTGTCCGGATCGCGGTGGTGCTAACGTCCGCGCACAACTCGCGTCGTCACCGGTGAGGGTTACTGCCCTGGCAGGGTCGCACGCAGCGTGGCGAGCGCCTCCCGGATGTATTCGCGCGTGGCGGGGCCGCCGTAGAACCGCTCGTCTCGGCCCTCCCCGACGTTGTAGGTGAGGAAGTGGCCCCAGTCGAGCGCGGCGATGTGCAACGGCTTGTGGGTGTAGTGGTGCTTGCCCATGCCGTCGCGGATGCCGACCGCGACCTCGATGGCCGGGCCGACGACGGGGCGCGCCAGCAGCGCGCGGAGCTCCGTGAGCTGCTGGCTCGGGGCCTGATCGGTGGCAGCGTCGCGCTGTTGGCGGGCCTCGGCGACGGCGACGCTGACCAGCCTGCCTGTGCCCGGCTCCAGGTTCAGCAGGTCCAGCAGGGCGCCAAGGAGTTCGTCGACGCCGATCTCCCGGAACCGGACCAGGTCGGTGTCGGCGTCGAGGTCGCGCTCGCGCACCGCGAAGGCCGCAGCGGTGCCGGTCGACGCGGCGAGCGCGGTGTACTTCCGGTTGTCGACGCGGAAGTCGGCGACGTACTCCAGCCGTGCGGCGCACAACGGCGGCAGCAGGTCGAGGAGGGCGTCGCCGACCCTGCCGTCCCGCTCGGCCAGCTCGGCCTCGGCTAGCTCGGCGGCAGGATCGGGGAGGTCATCGTCAGGGCCGTAGTAGACGTCGATGGCGCGTAACACCGGGTTGAGCGGTCCGGCCTTCTCCCACTCGGCGGCCAGTTCGAGTGCGCGCGGCGAGGCCGCCAGGATCGGCCCGTACACCTTGGGGTTAGCCCTTCCCTTCGTCGAGGTCGCCGATGACGGGCGGCACGACGGTGGTGCCGGTCTGCTCGTCGACGACCTTCTCGCCGAGTTCGTCGACCTCGGTGACCAGGCCCGTGTCCAACTGCTCCTTGATGGCGTACTTGTCCTTGTGTTCCTTGTCGTCGTCGCCCTGGCCGCGTCCGCCACCGGCGCCCGCCATGGCGCCCGGCACGCCGCGACCGACGCTGGTCGCGCCCTTGGCGGCGGACGCCGTCGATGCGCCGCTGGCGGTGGGGCTGCCGATTCCTGTGCTCTTGCCCGGCTGTGGCGGAGTGCCGCTGTACTTGGCCGCCGCGTTGGCGCCACGCGGAATCTGGGTTGCCGCGCTCCCCGACTTCGGGGTGCTGCCCGCGCTCATCCGCGAACCCGCGCGTGAGGTTCCTGCCGGTGGCCTCGCCGCCGTGGTGCCACGGCCGCGCGGACTCCGGGTGGTGTCGTCGTTGCCGCCGGCCGGGGTGGCGAGCGGACCGCCCGCGATCGGCGTGCCCGTCACCGGGCGCGGTGTCGGCGCGGGGGTGCCCGGGGTGCCGGGCGCAGGCGCGCTCGGCTGCTGTACCCCGGACGTCGTCCCGCCCTGGAGTCCGCCCGTCCCTGGTGCGCCGACCGTGGGACCGCCGGTGTAGCCGCCCGCGAGGGGCGCTCCGCCACCGGGTGCGCCGGTCGCGCCGCTCGCACCGCCAACGCTTGGCCCGGACGCCGTCTGACTCGCGACCGCATTGGCGGCGCGGGTCTCGACGTTGATCACGGCGCCGTCGTCCTTCACGATGCCGAAGTCCGAGGGGAGGGCGCTGCGGGCGCCGTCCGTACTCGAGGTGTACTGCTCCATGACCCGCACGTTGTTGGCGTTGGCCTGCTCGTGGGCGGCCATGCCGTCACGGTAGGACTGGTACTCCTCGGCGGCGCCGGTACCGGGCATGAGGATTCCGCCAGCCTTGGCGAAGAACCCCGGCTCGGCGGGCTCGTCCGGGACGGGGACGACGGCATTCTTCGACTCCGAGAACGAACCCGCTTGGGCGGACATCGACCGGCTCGTGTCGCTGATGAGTGGCGCGCTCTGCCTGTGTGCCTCGATGAGCGGGTTGACTCCCTTGCCCGCAGCATCTGCCGAGTCGCCCTCCCAGTACTCCATCATCTGGTCGTGGGCGATCTTGAGTTCTTTGGCCTCAGCCTCGAACTCCTTGGACAGCTTCTCGACTGCCTCAAGGGCCCACTCGAGACGGCTTACGTCGCCCTCCTGGAAAGACCGGTAGATCTCAGCACCCGATGCCACGGCTCAATCCCCCTTTTTGAGTGTGTCCAGCACCGACGCGGCGACCCGCAAAGCGGCTGGGCAGGCTTGGGAAGGCTTGACGAGGTTCTCGAAGGCGACCGTCACGACCATGTCATTGGACGTTCCGATATTGACCGGGCAGTAGCCCTCCGAACGCTTATCGTCGTCGAGTGTTCCGAATGCTGCAGGATATTGTGGGTGGCCGGGGATTTCGGTCGGTTCGACGTACCCGCCGATACCGGCCTTCACGTTCTCATATATCTCAACGAGACCCCGCCCGCCCATACGGCGAGTCTCCGAGCCTAGCGAAACATGGAATGCTCGACCATTGCCTTTCAAATCCCAATTACAACTTGGCCCAAGATGATCGGCGAGCTCACCTTTTGCCTCCTGCCCGGTTCCACCACCGAACGAGTCCGCAACCCTCTTGGGGACCAAATCACACGGACGATCAATGAACGGGTCGACGTTCAGCGGATTCGAGACGGTCAGGTCAGGGATGTCCCCGCCGTTAGCACTTCCGGAGGACGGTGAAGAGTTGGAACTTACCTGCCCCGCAGGTTCTCCAGCGGTCTCCGAAGAACACCCGGCTAATGCCAACAGGGAGCTTGAAATAGCCACGCAGATACGAACGAGACCACTGCAATCAGCCATCATCATGACGCCTCCGCCGTCTTGTCGAAACCTGCTGCGGTCTCTTCCTCAGAGTCTGCCTTCACCCGCTTAGCTGCCTCTAGTTTGTCGATATAACTTGTGGTGTACTTCAGCGCGGAGTTGTTCAGTTCCTCAAGCTTCGCCAACGCTTCTTTGGCGGCGCGCAAGTATGACACGCTTACAGAATCAGTGGAGAACGGGGCAGAGATCAAAGCCTCCGTTGCAACCTGAATTTCATATCTGCGCTTCTCGATGCTGTCCCTGCGGTCCTTGAAGTTGTTGATGATCTTGTTCGCGTCCTCGACGCTGGGGAACCGGAAGCCCTTGCCGATACCGACCGAACTCGTCAAGTCCTCCAGCCATGTCGAGCCGCCGTAGACCGTGCGCTCCTTCTCGAAGACGTCTTCCAACGACGCCATGGCGCCGGTGACAGCCCGATTCACCGCATCGGCGGTTGCCTCCCAGTTCTCCGCCATGACCCCGCGTCCTCCAGTTCGCTACCGGCTGCCTCCGGTTGACTACGGTAACGGACACCGGAGGCGGCAGGGGCGCGATCCAACGAACTTCGCCCACCCACTCGGACGCCACCGCCGCGCGAGTGGTTCCTAATCCGTGCTGGCCAGCCAGGTCGCGATGCCCTCGACGACGTCGCGGCATCCGCCACACCCGGTCGTCGCGCGCGTGGCGCCAGCGAGGTCAGCCGTACTGCGCGCCCCAGAGCGCCAAGCGTCGACCAGCGACGCCTTGGTGACGTTGTTGCACTTGCAGATCGCCACAGAGCCGGGCATGGTCGCCGGGTTCTCGGCGGGCGCCGCCTCCCCCGGCAACGCCCTGCCCAGCAGAAACGCCAGCCGATCACTCGGCGCGGGCGTGCCGTTGTCGTAGTGGTGCGCCACCGACGCCGCCGCGTCGGGGAACCCGAGCAGGATCGCGCCGCGCACCCTGTCGTCGCGCAGCACGAGCTTGGCGTAGCGCCCGCGCCTCGCATCGGTCAGGCACACCACCTCGTCGTCGGTCGAGTCCGCCTCGGCGTGGACATCGCCGACAGCGGACAGATCGATGCCACGTGCCTTCAGCCGGGTAACCACCGACGTCCCTCGGTAGCGTGACGACGTATCGGTGCCGGTGAGCAAGTCTGCGACCACACTGGACTGCTCCCACGCGGGCTGCACCAGGCCGGACGGCGCACCCGGGTGCTGCGCGACGTCCCCGATCGCGTAGATGCGCTGGTCGTTGGTGCGGAGCGAGTCGTCGACGATGATGCCCCGGTCGACGACCAGCCCCGCCGCCTCCGCCAGACCGGTTTCCGCCCGCACCCCGGCCGAGACGACGACCAGATCAGCGGGCAGGTGGCTGCCATCGTCCAGCTTGAGCCCGTCGCCAGGCACGTACCGGGTCGCCAGTTTGTCGAGCGCGAACTCGATGCCGTGCTCGGCGAGCGACGTGGCCAACACGCCACCCGCACCGGGGTCGAGCTGTCGCTCCATCAGGTGACCAACGGGGTGTACAACGGTCACGTTGCTGCCCCGCCCCGCCAGACCGCGCGCAGCCTCAAGCCCGAGCACGCCGCCGCCGATCACGACCACCGGAGCACCCGCGCGGGCATGCGCGAGGATCCGCTCGCAGTCGTCGAGCGTCCGGAACGGCACGACGCCCTCGGCCAGCTCACCGTCGTCGTCCAGCAGGCCCTCGGTCGGGGGAATCCACGCCCGGCTGCCGGTGGCGAGCACCAGCGCGTCGTACCCCACTTGGGTGCCATCGTCCAGCACGACGGTGCGGGTGGCCCTGTCGATGGCGGTCACGGCGGTGCCGGTGCGCAGGTCCACGTCGCTGCCTTCGGCCCACGATTCATCGTGCAGGTGCACGCTGCGCTGCGACATCGTGCCCGCGACCACATTGGACAGCAGGATCCGGTTGTAGGCCTGGTGCGGTTCGCCGCCGACGACGGTCACGCTCACCCGCTCACCGCGCGGATCGCGAGCGCGCAGGTCCTCGGCGAGCCGGGCGCCCGCCATGCCGTAGCCCACGATGACGACCCGGCGCGGGGCCGCCCGGTCACATGTCGACATCTGCACCACTCCTCACGGCGGGTTCGAGCCGCACGGCGCACACCTTGAACTCGGGCATACGGCTCACGGGGTCGAGCGCGGGGTTGGTCAGCAGGTTGGCGCGCTGCGCGCCGGTAAAGTGGAACGGCAGGAACACGGTGTCCTGCCGCGCCGTCGACGTCAGCCGGACGGGTGCCTCCACCTCACCCCGTCGGGAGACGACGCGGGCGGTGTCGCCCGCCGCGAGGCCGTGGCGCTCGGCGGTGTCCGGGTGCATCTCCACGAATCCCTCTGGCGCGACCGCGCACAGCTCCTCGATCGCCCGCGTCTGCGCGCCGGACTGGTACTGCGCGAGCAGCCGCCCGGTGGTGGCGATCAGCGGATACTCGTCGTCGACCGGCTCGGCGGGGCCGTGGTACCTCACCGGCAGGAACCGGGCGCGACCATCCGGGTGATGGAAGCGGTCGAGGAACGGACGGGGCGTGCCGGGGTGCTCGACGTCCGGTACCGGCCAGTGCAACGCCTCGCCGTCGCGGAGCCGCTGGTAGGTGACGCCGGAGTAGTCCGCGACGCCGCCGCGCGAGGCTTCGCGCAGTTCGGTGAATACTTCTTCCGGGTCAGTCGGGAATCGCTCGGACGGCTGACCGAGCCGGGCCGCGAGGCCGTGCAGGACGTCGAGATCGCTCCGCACGCCGTCCGGCGGGTCGAGGGCCTTCGTACGCAGCAGAATCCGGCCTTCGAGGTTGGTCATGGTGCCGGTCTCCTCCGCCCATTGCGTCACCGGCAGCACGACGTCGGCCATGGCGGCGGTCTCGGACAGCACGATGTCCGCGACGGCGAGGAAGTCCAGCGACGCCAGCCGTTCGGCGACATGACCCGCGTGGGGGGCTGACACCACCGGGTTACTCCCGAACACCAGCAGCGCACGCGGGCCGTCGTCGGTGCCGAGCACGTCGAGCAGTTCGTACGCCGACCGTCCCGGCGCTGGCAGCGAGTCGGGATCGACGCCCCACACCCCGGCGACGTAGTCGCGCGCGGCTGGGTCGTCCAGCTTGCGGTAGCCGGGCAACTGGTCGGCCTTCTGGCCGTGCTCGCGTCCGCCCTGGCCATTGCCCTGGCCGGTGAGGCAGCCGTACCCGGATCCGTGGCTGCCGGGTAGGCCGAGCGCGAGCGCGATGTTGATCCAGGCGCTGACGGTGTCGACACCGCTGGCGTGCTGCTCGGTGCCGCGCGCTGTGAGCACGTAGGCGTTGCGCGCCGCTGCCAGCCTCGCGGCGAGCCGGCGCTGGTCGGCGGCGGCGACGCCGGTGATGCGCTCCACCCGTTCGGGCCACCAGCCCGCGACGACGCGCCACGTCTCGTCGAATCCGGTGGTGCGGGCGTCGACGTAGGACTGGTCGAGATGGCCGTCCGCGACGACGGCGTGCAGGATGCCCAGCGCGAGCGCCAGGTCGGTGCCGGGCGCGGGTTGCAGGTGCAACCCGGCCTGCTCGGCGGTCGGCGTGCGGCGCGGGTCGACGACGATCAGCCCGTCCTGCGGCAGGTGCTGGACGAACGGCGGCATGGTCTCCGCCGGGTTGGAGCCGATGAGCAGGATCGCGTCGGCCTCGGCGAGGTCGGTCACCGGGAACGGCATCCCCCGGTCCATGCCGAACGCCTTGATACCCGCCGCAGCGGCCGACGACATGCAGAACCGGCCGTTGTAGTCGATCTGCGACGTGCCGAGCGCGATCCGGGCGAACTTGCCGAGCGCGTAGCACTTCTCGTTCGTGAGCCCGCCACCCCCGAAGACGCCGACCGCGTCCGCGCCCCGCCGCTCGCGGATGTCACACAGTCGGGTGGCGACGACGTCGAGGGCGTCGTCCCACCTTGCGGGAGTCAGTTCGCCGTCGACGCGGACCAGCGGCGTCGTCAGGCGAGCGGGTGAGGTCAGCAGCGCGGCGGACGTCCAGCCCTTCTGACACATGCCGCCGCCGTTGGTCGGGAACTGCCGAGGCTCGACGGTGGCACCGCTGTCGGCGGGTGTCACCCGCATGCCGCACTGCAGCGCGCAATAGGGGCAATGCGTCGCCGCGCCGGTCGCCATAGCCGGGTCCGCGCCGGTGGGGTTCGCGGCGGCCGCTCCAGCGGTTACTGTCACCCGTCTCCACCTCCGTTCGCCGTCAACCGACGGTAGGAAGGCGTTGTTACCGGCAGATGCGGCAATGTTTCAGGCGTTTGACATTGTCCGCACACGCCGCACGGATGCCCAGGTGAGCGGCATGCCGCAGGGCCGGGCGGGTGAGGCAGCTTACGTCACACGAAGCGGCTCACCGTGCTCGCCGCGTGCCGCAGCCGATCGCGCGCGTCGGTGTCGACGTCTGGGGCGAGGGCGCCGGCGGCGAGCCGGAACAGCGCCGCACGCAGCAGCATCTGTCGCCATGCGGGAATGTGCTCCCACCGCGCCATGGCGTCGATACCTGCGGCGCCGTCGGCGACGGCGTCCACCACGACCAGCGCGGTGGCCCACTCCGGCGGGCGGAAGTACGGACGGAAGTCCACTATGGCGGGCTGCGCGTCGGCGTAGAACCGGACGCTGCGGTAAAGATTCCCGTGCACCACCTGGTCTCGCAGCGTGACCGGCTTGGTCGCGCCGGACAGCAGGTCGTACCACCGGCCGCAACTCGAATTGTCGAGCGTGGCCTCTTCCTCGCCCCATGCCATCCGGTCGGCGCGGGTAAGCACGTCGGCGCGCTTCGCGATGAAGCCTGGGCGCGGCACCCGCTCCAGCGCCTGGTGCAGCTTGACCGAGATCTGGACGATATCGTCCACTCTGGACTCATCGTCGTCGAGCGGCTCGCCGTCGAGGACGCGCAGCGCCATCCAGCCGCCGACGACCTGCCGCCCGTCCGTCGCCCGCGCGGGGCGCGCGATCCGCAGGTCTGGCACGTCGACGCCGTTCAGCCACTTGGCCGCCCATAGCGCTTGCTCGGAGTCGGCGACCGGGAGCAGCACGATCCGGCCAGCACGCCAGCCGACCCCGCCGTACGGCTCCAGTTCGCCTGCCGCGGCACCGAATGCCGCTCGCACCCGGTCGGGCGGAGGCGCCACGGTAGTGGACACACGGGGAGATTACCGCCGAAACGGTGACACCGGAACGGGTGGGCTCGGCAGGTCGCGCACGGTTTTCCACTGCCGCGTGCCGGTGCCGGGGACTATCAGGAGCCCCCGGCGCGCGGTAGCGGCCTCAGTACGTAGGCAGGCTAGGGTCCACTCGCTGGGCCCAGGCGAGGACGCCGCCGCCGAGGTGGGTGGCGTCGGAGAACCCGGCCTGGTGCAGCGCAGCGAGCGCCTCCGCCGAACGCGCGCCTGACTTGCAGTGCAGCACGATCGGCTTGTCCTGCGGCAGCTCGGACAGCGCCTCGCCCGAGAGGATGCGGTCCTTCGGGATCAGCTTCGCGCCCTCGATCTTGACGATCTCGTACTCGTGCGGCTCGCGGACGTCGATGAGCTGGAAGTCCTTGCCGGCGTCGAACATGGCCTTGAGCTCGTCCGGGGTGATGGTCGAGTCGGCAGCGGCGGCGGACGCCTCGTCGCTGACAACGCCGCAGAACGACTCGTAGTCGATCAGCTCGGTGATCTTCGGCGTCTCCGGGTCCTTGCGGATCTTGACCTCGCGGTACCGCATCTCGAGCGCGTCGTAGCTGATCAGACGCCCCAGCAGCGGCTCACCGATACCGGTGATGAGCTTGATCGCTTCGTTGACCATGATCGAGCCGATCGACGCGCAGAGCACGCCGAGCACGCCACCCTCTGCGCACGACGGCACCATGCCGGGCGGCGGCGGCTCGGGGTAGAGGTCGCGGTAGTTCAGGCCACGGCCATCAGGCGCGTCCTCCCAGAACACGCTGACCTGGCCCTCGAACCGGAAGATCGAGCCCCACACGTACGGCTTGCCGAGGATCACCGCGGCGTCGTTGACCAGGTAGCGGGTCGCGAAGTTGTCCGTGCCGTCCAGGATCAGGTCGTAGTCACGGAAGATGTCCAGCGCGTTGTCGTTGCTGAGCTGTTCCTGGTGCACGACGACGTTGACGAATGGGTTGACCTCGGCGACCGACTCCTTGGCCGACTGCGCCTTCGGCTTCCCGATGTCGGACTGGCCGTGGATGATCTGGCGCTGCAGGTTGGACTCGTCGACGACGTCGAAGTCGATGGTGCCGAGGGTGCCGACGCCCGCTGCGGCGAGGTAGAGCAGCGCGGGGCTGCCGAGGCCGCCCGCGCCGATCACGAGGACCTTGGCGTTCTTCAGCCGCTTCTGCCCATCAACCCCGACGTCAGGGATGATCAAGTGCCTGCTGTACCGAGCGACCTCATCCTTGGTGAGTTCGTCGGCGGGCTCGACGAGCGGCGGCAGTGCCCCGCCTCGTGTGTCTGACATGTGGCGTTCCTCCATCTACGCACCGTGAGCGACGCTCAAACCACGTCACGACTGTGTCAACGCAGGTGCGGCTCGGTCTCTTCCATCGTTCTACGTCAGCGCCGCGTAGTCCACATCATGGTGGTCATGTCCACATCCTGGACGCCTAACCCTGCGGGTTCGGCCAGGCGTTGGGCCGGCACACCTTGCCGTCGCGGGGCACCGCCTCGTACTCGGTCGGGTTCGCGCGGTTGAGCTCGGCGACGTAGTCGTTGGCCACGCCGAACGACTGCTGCATCATCACCGGCGCCAGCGCGCCGTCCTTGTTGCAGCCGACGTGACCGTTGCCGAGCGCGTGGCCGACCTCGTGGCTGATCGCGTACTGCCGGTACAGCCCAAGGTCGGCGTTGAACGCCTTCGCACCGCGCACCCAACGCGCCAGGTTGATGACAACCTTCCCCATGTCACTGCGCCAGCAGGACGCCTCGTACTTGATGGTGAAGCCGCAGACGTCGGGCCGGTGGTCCGTCGCGGGCGTCGTGAGGCTGATGTTGAAGTCAGATGCCTCGGGGTCGTTGATCCGCTGGAAGGACACCGAGCCGTCGAACGTCCAGCTCCGCGGGTCGGAGAGCGTCGCCTCGACGGTCTCCGCGAACGCCTGGTCGCCACCGTAGCTCGAGGGGTCGATGCCGTCCTCGACCTCGATGGCGTACTGGTACAGGGTGCCGCCAGAGCCCACCCGCTTGCTCTTGCCTGGGACGACGTGCCAGCTGCCCTTGCCCTTCTCGGTGTACGCGCCCCCCTTGGGCAACTGCGCGGTCGGGATGTCGAGGTTGATCGGCTCGACCGGGTTCTCGGTCACGACTGGACTCTGCATCGCGCTGCCGTCTGGGCCATGCGGGACGGTCGCGCCAGCCCTGACTCCCTCGTCGGTGGGGCGGCCGCCGGTGAGATCGAACACGACGATCACCGTCAGCACGAGCAGCACCGGTAAGGCGTAGATTCGCCAGCCGTAGGTGCCGATGAGCCTGCGCGGCAACGACTTGGCCTTCGGTGCCGGTGGCACGGCTGGCTGCTCCCCGGTCTCCGGACGCCATGACGCCCGCAACGGCTCCGCACTGCGCCGGGGATACGCCGGCACATCGGGAGGCGGCAACGGACGTTCCATCGGCGGGACCCGCCCTGCCCGGTCGTCCTCAGCTGGACCAGCCGCGACACGGGCAGGCTGACGCACTCGCTCGCGTCGCGCTCGCTCTGTCCGCCGGTCCACGCAACCAGCCTGCCATACCCGATCTCGATACGGTCACTGACAGGCTGAGCCAAACGGGAGAAAGCTCTCACTCGGGTGGAGCAGAACGATCACGAATCGGCGGTACCCACCGACTGCCACAGGCCCAGAACTGCCTCCGCAACGGCCGTCGGTTGCTCCATCTGAGCGACATGGCCGACCTCCGGCAGCATCAGCAATGTGCCGTTGCGCAACATCCGCGCGGTGCGCTTCGCCTTGCGGGCCGAGATCACCTTGTCCCTGTCACCCCACACCACGAGCGATGGCGCGGTCACCGCGCGCAACGCCGTCCAGATCGAGCGCGGCCCGCGCGCCAGCCAGACCCGGATGATGTCCGTGGTGGTGCGGTTGAGCGCGGTCAACGCCCACGGCAGGTGCAGCCGCGCGCCGTGTTCGTCGGCGAGCTCCGCCAGCCGCGACTCGGGGAACGACGACGGGTCGGCGAAGCACAGCTCGATCACCCGCTCGGCGCGTTCCCTCGACGTCATCGCGGCGAGCTGCCTGCGCACGGTGCGCCCGACGACCGGAAGGTACGCCAGCGCCATCCTGGGATCGGACAGCCGCGACGGCAGCGGCCGCAGGTCGGGCACCGCAGGCGAGATCAGCGTCAACGTCTTGACCAGCTCCTGCCTGCTGCCCGCCAGCAGCGCCGCGACCGCGCCGCCCATCGAGTTGCCGAGCAGGTGCACCGGCCCGTTGCCAAGGCCTGCGATGAACCGGGCGACCTGGTCGGCGTGCGCGGCGAGCGTGAAATCGAAGCCAGGTTCTGGCTCTGAGAAGCCGAATCCGGGCAGGTCGACGGCGATACCGCTGCCCCACGGCGCGAGCAGCGCGCCGAGATCGGTCCAGTTCGTTGACGATCCGCCGAGGCCGTGGACGTAGACCGCGGTGTCCGCGCCGTCCGGCGACAACCCTGGCTCGGTGCGGCGGATGTGCAACCCAACCCCGCCTGCCTCTTCATAGCCGCCCGGCCACGGCGGTAGTGTGCGGTCGAGCGGCGGCAACTCGACGCTGAACGTGCCGAAGTTGTCTCCGCTTGGCTCGGTTGAGCGAGAGCTTGCTGACGTCACGTATCCAGCATGACCCACCGAGCGCCGCGATGCCCATGCCGGCCGAGGCTTGCCAACCCGGTATTACCGGCGGGTAGTCTCAACCACACGCGACCGCGCACATTACGCGGTCCGCGATCGGCCTTGACGGGGGCCGACTACGCCACACAGGAGGAAACATGACCGAAGCGGCGAGGCTGCCAGCCGCGAGCAGGCTCAGGCAGCTAGGTCGGGGCGTCCGGCTGCCCAAGCGCAAGCGGCGCGAGCAGCTGCTCGCCGTCGCGCAGGACGTCTTCGCCGCCAACGGCTACCACGCCACGGCGATGGACGAGATCGCCGAGCGCGCCGGCGTCTCCAAACCCGTGCTCTACCAGCACTTTCCCGGCAAGCTCGACCTTTACAGCGCACTGCTCGACGTCCACGTCGACGAGCTGATCGACGCGGTCAAGGAAGCCCTCGAATCGACGACGGACAACAAGCAGCGGGTGAAGAACGCCGTCGGTGCCTTCTACGACTTCGTCAACAGCGAGACCGGCGCGTACCGGATGGTGTTCGAGTCCGACCTCCGCGGCGAGCCAGCGGTGCAGGCCGCCGTCGACAAGGCGACCAAGGCGCCGGTCGACGCCATCACGAAGACCATCACATCGGACGCCGGTCTCAGCGAGGACAAGGCGCGGCTGCTCGCGTCCGGCCTCGTCGGGCTCAGCCAGGTCAGCGCGCGGTACTGGCTGGACAACCACAACACGATCAGCCGAGACGACGCCGTCTCGCTGATCGCGACGCTGGCGTGGCGCGGCATCGGCGCGGGGTTCCCGCTGCAGCAGTGACGACTACTTGTCGGTGTCGTCGTCATCGGCGGGTGCCTGCTTGCGCGCGACGACGATCAGCACGCCAATGATGATCAGCGGGCCGAGCACGAGCACGATCTCGTCCCAACCTCCCTGATGCATCAGGATCACGCGATCCGCCAGCCGCATGCGCCTCACACTCCCGCGACGAGGGCGATACCCGTGGCGGTGTAGGCGACCATCACCGCGAGCATCGGGTACTGCCCCACCTTCACATAGTTCGTCCTGAGCACGCCGATCGCCCTGTCATGCGCCGACGTGACACCAAGGATGTGCCCGACGACGATGCCCGCGACCTGTACGAACGCGATCGTGGTCGTGCCGACGACGGTGTAGTCGATGGTGGCGCTTGCCATGCCGAACAGGTTCCAGCCGAGGCCGAAGGGGTCGGAGGCGAGCAGCAACCCCGCCTGCCCCTGGAACACCGCGAACGAGAAGTAGTGCGCCACGGTGTAGCCGATCATGATCGGCACCAGCGCGTGCGCGAACGCGCTGTACGGCTCGAACGCCTGCCCGTCGGCGTTCCTACGCAGGTAGGGCCTTGTCAGCCAGATCCCGCCGGTGTAGATGCCGGAGATCGCGATGATCGCGGCGGCCAGCCCCGCCGTGCCGAGCAGCGCAAGCATGACCCCAGACGACCCCTCGGTGACGTCGCTCCACAGCGGCAACCGGGTGAGGCCGTCGAACGCCGTCGAGCCGAGCACGACAAGCACCACCGGGGTCAGTCCGTGCGAGCGCTCGATGGTCAGCAGCCCGTCGAGCGGGTTGCGCAGCACCAACGCGCCGTCGCCGCGCCGCCCGAACGGCGAGAGCGCCGCGATCAGCCCGAAGTAGACCTCGAACGACTCGCCGTGGTCGAACCACCGACGTCCGAACACCGCACCGGCCACGACGTGCACCAGCGCGTAGGCGGTGACGAACACGGCGATGGCGCGCGGCGAGTCCGACTCGGCGTAGACCAGCTCCAGCCACAGGAACGCCAACAGGCCGATGGTCGCAGGCCAGTAGCCGACCCGCTCCGGCAGCGCACGCCGCCAGCGTCCGCCGTCGCGCAGCGGGGGCAGTACCTGCAACCCTGCCCGCAGGGCAGCAGCGAGCGTGCGTAGTGGGCTGAGCTGCCGCCAGATCGGGCCGAGCGCGAGCGACAGCGGCACCAGCGCCACCCAGAACCACACGTAGAACCAGGTCGCGGCCGGGTTGGTGGCCGAGCTGTCCGTGCCGAACCACGCCGTCGCCAGCAGCATCGCGAGCAGCAGCACGCCGACGGCCCGCAGCGCCACGCGGGTGGCCCGCGCGTCGACGACGCGGGCGAGCCCGGCTGGCAGCGGCGTGCCTGCCCCCGTGCCGCGCAGCTTCGGCTCCGTCCAGAGCGCGGCCAGCGCGAAGAACGACACCAGTACCACGAGGACACCGGCGAACAGCGCCAGCCACGTCGGCATCGGCAGGTCGGCCCTGCCGCCGAGGCCGTGCGCGAGGACGTGGTCGGCCGTCACTGCGTCACCCTGAGCTCGGTGAGCAAGGTGCCGCTGTCATGCAGTTCGATCTCCCACACGCCCGCGATCGCGGCCTCGAACGTCAGCGTCGCCGGTTCGCCAGGCTTCAGCTCGACGGACTTGTTGTAACCGTGGACGTGCACCTCGTCGGCGGTGTCCGAGGTGACCTCGATGGTGACCGTCTCGCCGACGCCGACCTCGACCTGCTCGGGGCCAGCCACCCGCTCGCCACCCTTGACGGTGAAGCTGACGGCGCCTCCGGTGGCACCGGAGTCCGGCGCGCTGCCGCAGCCTGCCAGCGCAAGCATCAGGGCAGCGAGGACGGCAACAGTGTGTTTGAGCATGGTTTCCCTCGTGTGGGCGGTCGCTGTTCCCCTACGGCACCACGAGAACTACCCCCGGTGCCTGATGCGAACCGAGGGTAGCCGTGACCAGCGCGTCAGCGCGTGGGAATCGCCCTGTGCAGCAACGAAAGTATCCTCGCGTTGACCTCGACCGAGCGTTCGTACATCAACATGTGGCCGGCGCCGGGGTAGAGCACGAAGTCGGTGTCGGGCAGCTCGTCCGCGATCACCTTGGCGTGGTCGGCGGGGCAGAGCCGGTCCCGGTCGCCGACGAGCACCACGGTCGGCTTGTCCCGCAACGCGCCGAGCGCGACCCGCCGGTCGTGGGCGAAGATCGCGTCCATGAACCCGCCGATGCTGGCGGGGTGCGCGGCGAGCGACTGCCGCACCGTCTCGACGACGTGCTCCCGCTTGGCCTTCCTGCCGAACACCAGCCAGCGCGCAGCGGGAGTGAGCAGCATGGGGTTACCGGGGAGGGCGCCCTTCTTGCGGCGCTCAAGCAGCGAACGCAGCACCGGCTCGACGCGGGGCACCGACCGGCCGAGCGCGCCCTTGAGGCCGAGGCTGATGCGGTGCATGTTGCCGGACGACGTCGCGACCAACGCGACACCGGCGACCCGCGACTCGACGAGCCGTGGGTGCCGCTCGGCCAGCGCCATCAGCGTCATGCCGCCCATGGAGTGCCCGACAAGCACGATCGGACCCGTCGGCACGACGCCGTCGATGACCTCGGCGAGGTCGTCCGCGAGCTGCTCCAGCGTCCGCGTGCCCGGCCGGGCGGGCGCCGAGCCGCCGTGACCGCGGTGGTCGTAGCGGACCACCCGCACGTCGTCCGGCATCTCGGCGGCGGCGATGTCCCAGCAGGTGTTGTCCTGCGTCCAGCCGTGCACGAACAGCACGGTGGCAGCGGCTTCGGCCTGCCCGGAGTCCCTGACGTGCAGGGCCGTGCCGTCACTTGTCACGAACCGGTCGCCGCTGCCAGTATCCTCGGCAACCATGTCCGATACCGTCGATCCCATCGAGCCGCGCTGCTCAATGATGCTCACGTGCACCACCGTCTTCGTCGAACCACAACCTGTAACCGATGGTAACGGTTACGCATTGGTAGCATGACGGCCATGCCCGATCGTGTCAAGCGCAGCAGCAAGCAGCCTGCAAGCACCGGCGACGCCCGCCGTGATCGGTGGAAGCAGCACCGGATCGCGCGCCGCGCCGAGTTCGTCGAGGCAGCCCTGCGTGCGCTGGACAAACACGGGACCGACTTCGGCATGGAGCACGTCGCCGCTGAGGCGGGCGTCACCAAGCCGGTGCTCTACCGGCACTTCACGGACAAGGCCGACCTGCACCTCGCGCTCGGCAGGTACGGCACGAAGATCCTGTTCAACCGGCTGATGCCCGCGCTGAACGACGAGTTGGCGCCGGTGCCGAGGATCCGCAGCGTCATCAACGCCTTCTTCAGCACGATCGACGAGTACCCGAACCTGTACCGACTACTGGTGCACCCGAGCCACTCCGGTGACCGGCTGCCCGACTCCGACATCGTGCACGAGGACAAGGAGATGATCGCGACGTCGGTCACCGCCGTCCTCGGCGACTACATGCGCGCGTTCGGGCTGGACTCCGGCGCAGCTGAGCCGTGGGCGCACGGCGTCGTCGGCCTGGTGCAGAACATCGGCACCTGGTGGCTGGACCGCCGTTCCATGGGCCGCGACAGCATCGTGGAGTACACCACGGAGATCATCTGGGGCGCCATCGACGGCATCCTGCGGCAGAAGGGCGTCGTGGTCGACCCCAACAAACCGCTGGAGATCAACAAGGTGGTCCAGATGCGCAACGTCTGGAGCGAGGCGGAGCGTAAGGCGACCGGCGACGGCGCGTGACACGCCTGCGGGGCCCGGAGCGCGCCGAGCCCCACTGCAAATGGACGATTAGCTGGCGAAGCCGACCTTGCGCACGTCGGACGGCGCGATCTCGACGTAGGCGATCCGGTTGGCGGGCACGATGTACTTGCGGCCCTTGTCGTCGGTCAGCCGGAGCAGGCCGTCGTCCGAACCGAGCGCTTCGGAGATCGACGCATCCACCTCGTCCGGCGTCTGGCTGCTCGACACGACGAGCTCGCGGGGAGTCTCCTGAATGCCGATCTTGATCTCCACGCGCGTCCTCCTGGTTCGGGATTGGTTGCGTCTCGCAGCAAGGCTATCCCACCCCTGCCGCCGCGGCGTGCTGGCCGGGTCGCGCCGTGGTCACCCAAGCCCGAGCGACTGCATCCGCTTGTGCTGCTTCTGCTGCAACCGCCGCAGCAGTCCTGCGATTCCCGACAGGTCCCCTGTGCCAGCCACGATCAGCTCAGCGAGGCCGTCCCGCTCCGCGACGACATACTGCGCCTGCGTGAGCGCCTCACCGAGCAGCCTGCGGCCCCACAGGGCGAGCCGGTCCCTGACCGTCGATTCGACGGCGATGGCCTGCGCCACCTCGCGCTCCGCGAACGCCGAGTGCCCGGTGTCCGACAGCACAGCGAGCACCAGCTCCCTGGTCGGCTCGTCCAGCCAGGAGGCGATCTCGCGGTAGAGGTCGGCGGCGAGCCCATCCCCCACGTACGCCTTGACCAGCGACTCCAGCCACGACTTCGGCGCCGTCGACGCATGGAAGTCGTCGATGTGGCCGATGAACGGCGCCATCGCCTCCTCGACGTCGACGCCGCGTTCGCCGAGGTGGCGCTCAAGCATCGTGTAGTGGCCGATCTCGGCGGCGGCCATCTGCGCGAGCGCGGCTCTGCCTGCCAGCGTCGGCGCGGTTCGCGCGTCCTCCGCCATCCGGTCGAATGCCGACAACTCGCCGTAGGCGAGGACGCCGAGCAGATCAACGACCCCCGCGCTCACCGATTCCTGACTGCTGATTTCGCGCACGTCACCCACCCCTCCCACTCTAGGGTTTCACCCGGCATCGTGTGCGCGACCTGCGCGCGAGTTCACAAATGATGCGTTATCTCACCGAACCGCTGACAACACGGTCGCGCCAGGTAGACTACGTGATGATGACCATCGCATCGCCTCCGCGAGATGGTCGCAGGGTGGGCTATCGAGCCGCGTTTCGACGGCAGGGATTCCACCCGGCCGGGAACCGAATGACGCACTTACAGACTTGAACCCGGTTGACCGTGTATTCACGGGCGCGCTCTGCGTGGAGGCAGGTGCGAGGAAAGTGTGCGCGCACACTTGGATCCCAGTGCGGTCCCCACGACATCGGCTGTGCGCGCTGG
This sequence comes from Actinophytocola sp., assembly GCA_009377385.1. Lineage (GTDB taxonomy): Bacteria > Actinomycetota > Actinomycetes > Mycobacteriales > Pseudonocardiaceae > Haloechinothrix_A. Next base: position 11,656 of record WHUD01000036.1, on the reverse strand, counting down.
ATGAGAGAGGCGATCACGCTGACAACTGAGACCAACCAAGACAGCGCACTAGATCCGGTGACGCTCGAACACAGCGAAGCAGGAGTTCCCGACACCGACCCTTCCCACCCGCTACAGGCAGGCGCCCCCGTCAAGCCGGAAGCGCCGCTGTTCTCGGACTTCAACATCCACGACGAGATCGTGCGCGCGCTCACCGAGGCAGGCATCGAGCGCACCTTCGCGATCCAGGAGATGACGCTGCCGCTCGCGCTCAAGGGCGAGGACGTCATCGGCCAGGCCCGCACCGGCACCGGCAAGACCCTCGGCTTCGGCATCCCCGCACTGCAGCGCCTCACCCTTCCGGGTGATGGCACGCCGCAGGCGCTTGTCGTCGTGCCGACCCGTGAGCTGTGCCTCCAGGTCACGCACGACATCCACGACGCAGGCAAGCACCTCGGCGTACGCACGCTTGCCATCTACGGCGGGCGGCCCTACGAGCCGCAGATCGAGGCGCTGCGCGCGGGCGTCGACGTGGTGATCGGCACCCCTGGCAGGCTGCTCGACCTCGCCGAACAGCGTCACCTCGTGCTCGGCAAGATCAACACGCTGGTGCTCGACGAGGCGGACGAGATGCTCGACCTCGGCTTCCTGCCGGACATCGAGCGCATCCTGCGGATGGTGCCCGAGCAGCGGCAGACCATGCTGTTCTCTGCGACGATGCCGGGTCCGATCCTCACGCTCGCAAGGACGTTCCTGCACCAGCCGACGCACATTCGCGCCGAGCAGGTCGACGACACCGCGATCCACGAGCGCACCACGCAGTTCGTATACCGCGCCCACGCCCTCGACAAGACGGAGCTGCTCGCGCGGATGCTGCAGGCCGATGGCAGGGGCAGGACGATGATCTTCACCCGCACCAAGCGGACCGCGCAGAAGGTGGCCGACGACCTCACCGAGCGCGGTTTCGCCGCTGGCGCGGTGCACGGTGACCTCGGCCAGGGCGCGCGGGAGCAGGCGTTGCGGGCGTTCCGGTCCGCCAAGATCGACGTCCTTGTCGCGACCGACGTCGCAGCGCGCGGCATCGACGTCACCGACGTCACGCACGTCATCAACTACCAGACGCCGGACGACGAGAAGACCTACGTCCACCGGATCGGCCGTACCGGAAGGGCAGGCAAGACCGGTGTCGCGATCACGCTGGTCGACTGGGACGAGACGCCCAGATGGAAGCTGATCTCGGACGCACTCAACCTCGGCGTCGATGTGCCGGTCGAGACCTACTCGACGTCGGCGCACCTGTTCGCCGACCTCGGCATCCCCGAGGGCACAACCGGCAGGCTGCCGCTGTCCAAGCGCAACCGCGCCGGGCTGGCCGCCGAGCAGGAGGAAGACTTCGGGGGCAAGCGCAAGCCCCGGTCCTCATCGCGGCAGCGCACGCCACGCAAGCGCACACTGGGCAGTTCGCGGGCGACGTCGTCGGGCGACTCGACGTCGACGAGCACGCAGAACGGCGCTGGCCCGAAGCAGGAAGGCCCTGGCCAGAGCACCGAGGGGCAGCGTCGCAACGGGCGGCGCAGGACGCGCGGCGGTCGCGGACGCGGGCGCAGCACCAACGGCGCGGACGGCGCCAAGGCCGGCGACAGCACTCAGTGAGCGCCGGTGAGTTCTGCTAGCAGGAACCCTGCTCGCCGCTCACCGTGGACGAGCACCCGCGACAGGGTCATCGCCGTTGTGCTCACACTCGCCGTCGCTGGCATTGGCCTGCTGGTGTTCTTGACCAGCGACAACAGGGCCACCCACGCCGAGACTGCCGAGGCCGCCCCGCGTCCGCTCAACGCACCGGAGAAGGTGCCGGAACGCCTCAACGAGCTCTGGCGGGCGCCGAGCGCCGCGACGCCAAGGCCGGTCACCGACGGCGCGTCCGTCGTCACCGGCGACGGCGGCACCGTGACCGGTCGCGACCCGATGACCGGGCGGGAACGCTGGCGTTACGAACGCGACCGTGAGCTGTGCACGGTGTCCGATACCTGGTCGACGGCGATGGCGCTGTACGCGACGCATGGGCCAGCAGGCGGCTGGTGCAGTGAGGTCACCCAGCTCAACATGGGCACCGGCGAGCGCACCGCCCAGCGCAACGGCAACGCCGAGCTGGGCACCCAGCTGATCGACGACGGCTCGCACGCCGTCACGACCGGCGAGAACCTGCTCAACGTCTTGTCGCAGAACCTCGTCCGCACCATGGAGTACGGCAAGGTGCCCGCGCCCGTCGAGCCGGGACGGCAGCCCCGCGCGGGTTGCGACTACGGCTCGGTGGCTGTCTCGGCAGGCAAGGTCGGCGTGATCGAGCGCTGCGACGGCGAGTCCGCCGACCGGCTCACGGTGTTCGGCACCACCAACACCGTCGACGGCGATACCAAGAGCGACCAACCCAAGGTCTTCTTCACCACGCTGATTGACAGTGAGAACGCCAAGGTGGTCGCGCTCGTCGATCGGCACGAGTCCGGCGGGAGCGACTACCTGGTCGCGGTCGCGTTCGGCGACTCAAAGAAGCTCGCGGTGTACGACGCCAACGGCAACAAGAGCGCCCAGTACGCGCTCGACCTGCCAGCCACAGCGCTGACGAGCGACCCTGATGGTCGCGTCGAGCCGGTCGCTCACACCGGTAGCGGCGTGTACTGGTCCACCGGTGCCAGCACCATCGCGCTTGACACCGACGACCTGCACCCCCGCTGGACGCTGCACGGCACCACCGGCACCGGCACGGTGTTCGCAGGCGAGCTGGTGCTGCCGGTCAGGGGCGGGCTCGCCGTCGTCGACGAGGAGTCCGGCAAGGTGGATCGCACGCTCTCGGTCGACAGGGGTGGCTACGACAGCCCCGTCCGACTCGCTGCCGCTGGCCCGGTGTTGCTTGAGCAGCGCGGCGGGACGCTGGTCACGCTCCGGTAGGTGCCACACAAATACGTACCGACTTGCGTAGTTTCCCGACTTCGCGCGGACGGCTTGAGCTGACAGTGTTCACGCTGCGCCCGGTTCGCCACCTCGCACCATTCCTGCAGCCGAGGGTCAGGTGAGCCGGGCGCCCAACGAGGCCATTCCGTAACCGATTTCATGTTTGCGTCGTTGGTGTCCTGAACGACTCCGCATGACCTGCGAAGAAGGGGACCTCCACGGGCGGACAAGCTATCGCACGCTGGCCGACTACAACGCCGACATGGCCACGTTGGCGAAGCAGCGGCCGAACATCGTCAAGCAGTTCGAGCTGCCGCACACCACGCTGGAGGGCAAGACGGTGCGCGGCATCGAGATCGGTCGCGACGTCCACACGGCGGAGGACGGCAGGCCGGTGTTCGCCATCATGGGCCTGCACCACGCGCGCGAGTGGCCGTCAGGCGAGCTGACGATGGAGTTCGCCTACGACCTGGTGACCAACTACGGCACGAGCGAGCGGATCACGAACCTGCTCGACAAGGTCCGCGTGCTTGTCATCCCGGTGACCAACCCGGACGGCTTCCAGAAGTCGATCAACGACGGCCTACTGCTCGACCTGCGCGAGGTAGACGACGGCGGCACGGTGTCGATCCTCGGCACCCCCGGCAACACCTACAAGCGCAAGAACTGCCGCATGATCGACGGGCACCGGCCGCTCGCTGGCGAGTGCGCGCTCGCGTCGAGCAACGGCGACTTCGGCGTCGGCATCGACGCCGACCTGGGAGTCGTCCATTTCGGACACGATCGAGACGACGATGCGGGTCGGCGAAGACGGCAGGTTCCGTTGGCACGTCAACCCTTCGACCCGCCCCTTCGTCATGGACCGGCAGTACGAGGTGCTCGCGGAGGAGCCGATGCGCTCGAAGACGTTCACCGGCGGCCGGTCGTCCCCGGACGGCCGGCCTTCGACGTCGTCAGGAGAGCCAGAACCACCACAGCGTGATCATGGCGATCGCGAGCGTGCCCACGACGCCGACGAAGGCGGTCAGACCCCGGGTCCGGTCCGCGAGGACCGCGGCCGCGACGGCGAACACGGCGGCGACGATGTGACCCGCCAACACCTCGGCGCCAGGACCGCGCACGCCGAACTCCGGCGCGAACATCTCCGCCAGGAACAGCCCGATGGCGAGCAGCATCAGGCCCGCGGCGATGGCACCCGCGATGCCGCACCAGAACCCGCCCGTGCGGCGGCCGCGCCATGGCTGCTCATGCATCGGCCACTCCCGCCCAGCCGTCATCGCACGCATTCCCGCTCCAACCCTCGTCCAGCGTCGGCACGCAAGCGTAACGGTCGCCGTAACACCTCCGGTACGGGTACGACGACGACTTTAGCTGCCCGCGATGAACCCGCGCACCGAATCGGCGACGAGCTGCACCGCGATGGCGGCGAGCAGCAGACCGGCGACCTTCGCGACCAGCGTGATGCCGCTTTCCTTGATCAGCCGGATCACCACGCCCGCGTACCGCAGGCACAAGAACAGCGCCAGGTGCACCAACACGATCGCGGCGGCGAGCGCGAGGTAGGCGCCGAGGGCGCCCGCTGCCTCCCGGACGAACACGATGGTCGCCGCGATCGCGCCCGGTCCGGCGAGCAGCGGCGTGCCCAACGGGACCAGCGCGACGTTGACGTCCTCCGCGGCTTGCGGCTGGGCGCTCTCCCGTCCTGTCAGCAGGTCGAGCGCGACCAGCAGCAACAACAGCCCGCCTGCACCCTGCAGCGCGGGAATGCCGATGCCGAGGTACGTCAGGATCGCCTGGCCTGCCACCGCGAAGACCGTGATGACAAGCAGCGATACCAGCACCGCCTGCCGGGCGGCCTTCGCCCGCGCCGACGCGGCACGACGACCGGTGAGGCTGAGGAACACCGGAACCGTGCCGGTTGGGTCCATGATGACCAGCAGCGTGACCGTCGCCGACACGAAGACGCCGACGTCGAACCACGCGCTCACCCAGCCACCCCCGCCACGATCTCGCAGCCGCCCGCCCGCGACACCAGGTCGACGAACACGTCGGGGTCGGTGGTCTCCGCGCCGATCGGGATGTCCTTGTTCGTGCCGTGGTAGTCGCTTGACCCGGTCGGCAGCAGATCCAGCTCGTCGGCGAGCGCCCGCAGCTTCTCGCGGGTCGGCTGGTCGTGGTTGGGGTGGTCGACCTCGATGCCGGTGAGCCCGTGCGCCGCCATCTCGGCGATGGTCGGCAAGCTCACCGTCGGCCCGCGCGCGTGCGCGAGTGGGTGGGCGAGCACGGTGACGCCGCCCGCGTCGTTGATCATGTCGATGGCCCGCATGACCGGGGTGTCGCTGCGCGCGACGTAGTAGCCCCTGCCGCTGCCGAGGTAGCTCGCGAACGCCTCGTCGACGCTGCTCACCAGACCCGCGTCCACCAGCGCCCGCGCCAGGTGTGGACGTCCGGCAGGCGCGTCGGCTGGCAATGCGCCGAGCAGTTCGTCGGGGTCGATGGGGACGCCGTCCGCGGCCATCCGCTCCGCCATTGTGCGCAGCCTGGTGCGCCGCTCCTCCCGCAGCCTGCGCTGCTCGGCGACAACGGCCGCCGCGGCGGGGTCGAACAGGTAGGCGAGCAGGTGCACGCTGATCCGCCTCCCCCTGCCGTCAGCGTCGGACTCAGACACGCAGGACAGCTCGGCGCCAGGCACCAGCTGCATCCCTTGCGGTAGCGCCGCGCCTGCCTCCCGCCAGCCCGCCGTGGTGTCGTGGTCGGTGATGGCCAGGACGTCGAGCCCGGCGGCAGTCGCTGCGGCGACGAGGCCCGCTGGGCTGTCGGTGCCGTCGGACGCGGTGGAGTGCGTGTGCAGGTCGATGCGAGGGCTCACAGCAACCAGTGTCGCTGATGCGCATCCGAGCTCCCTATCTCAGGGCACGCTCACCGTTGTCCGCGCATCACTTCACCGCACGCTTGCCCCGCGCGGCGCGCTGCGCCTTGATCATGGAAAACCGCTCGGCCTGGGCCTTCTTGTCGCCGAAGACCAGCTCCGAGATCGTGTCGTTGAACTCTTCCGGCCGTGGCAGGTAGTCGATGTGGTTGAGGGCTTGGATCTGACCGGCCGACTCGACGATGATCGTGCCGTAGCCAAGCATCCTGCCGGCCGCTGTCCGCTTGTAGGTGAGGTCTGTGACCTTGCTGATGGGCATCATCAGGACCTTCGTCGTGAAGATGCCCTTTGTCATGATGAATCGTTTGTCGGTGACGACGAGAGTCTCCACCCACCACTCCATCACGATCCAGATGAACCGCAGGATGACCAGCAGGGCCGCGTACCAGAGCACGTTCTGCACCACCCACAGCGCAGGGGGCAGCAGATACGACACCATCACCGCGATGGCCAGCAGGGCAGCCGATTCGAAGCTGTCCCACAGCAACGTGGCCCAGTGCCGCCTGATCCTGATCACACGGCGCTCGGTATCGAGCAGATACTCGTCCGGATCGCGAGGAGCGAAGAGACTCAATGCGACACCATTAGGCTTGGAACACGCTGCTGACGAAGGTGATCAGTGACTCGGCGGCGTCTCTGAGCATGCCGAGAATGTTGTGTACGAGGCCGGCCGAACTTGTTGGCTGTGTGATGACGAAGAACAGCACGAGTAGGGTACCGGCCACGATGGCCAACTTCTTCACGTCCACGACGATCAGACCCCGTCTCTCCGTAGTACCTGTGGGCTAACCACTATTCGTTGTACCGCACCAAACGCTCATAACCGAGCAAAGTCGCGCGCTTGGGGCAGCGTCGGCGATTATGCTACCGAACAACTACTCTCTGTGGCTATGTCTTGCGAGCAATCCATGATCCGCTGTGTAGGCGGCGTCGTACACGATGCCAGCGGCAGACTGCTGCTCATCCAGCGGGGCCACGAGCCGGCGGCAGGCAAGTGGTCGCTACCAGGCGGCAGGGTGCTGCGGGGCGAGTCGCTGACCGACGCCGTGACCCGTGAGCTGCGAGAAGAGACCGGACTCACAGTCGAGCCACGCTCGCTTGCCGGGATCGTCACGCGCGGCCGGTACGAGATCCATGACTACTTCTGCACGGTCGTCACCGGTGCGTTGCTTGCGGGTGACGACGCCGCCGACGCGCGCTGGGTTGATGGGGATGAATACGACGCTCTCGACCGAAATGACGATCTCGTCGACCAACTTACCGCAACGCTACGTAGCTGGCACGCGCTGCCAGGAGCGCCGCGAGACGCCTGAGCGCAGGCCGCGATCGCGACACTGTGGCACCTCTCACACCACGGAGTGACACCGACTCGTGCGATCGGACGAGTCGCATGCCTCAACCGAGCCAGGTCATCCGACCGCCGTGGAGGTCGGTGGTGGCGAGCACCGTCACGTCGGGCTCGGGGCCCGACCAGTGCGCGACGCTGAGCACGCCGGCACCGGGCCCCAAGTCGTCGCGACCAGGCAACACCTCGGCGATGCCCTGCTCGTAGGGCTCGTGGCTGACCCACCACAGCGGCCGCTGCTCGGCCAGCGCCGCCAGCGCGGCGACGTACGTCGCGCGCCCCTGCTCGCCCATGTGCGGCATGGTGTTGCTGTTCATGACCACCAGCGGCGCGTCGGACGGCAGCCGCTCCGCCACCGAGGCGAGGTCGGCCGCACCGTCACCCGCGACGACGTCCGGCGGGTTCTTGCCCTGCGCGGCGGCGGCGGTACGCAGCAGCCGGACCCGCTCCGGCTGGTCAGCCCAGATGCAGGCGTCCAGCCATGCCAGCTCGTCCTCGTCTGCGAGGTCGACGGGAGCGGGGTCGAGCCCGACCCGCTCGCCGAGCGACAGCTTCTTCCTCGGCCCGCCGAACCCTGGCCCTGCCACCGCGCAGTGCAGCCCGACGGCGGCCTTCGTCGGCCCCGCGGTGTGCTGGACCCCGTCGTCGCAGTGGTAGCGGTAGCCGAACTTGTCCAACCCGAGCAGCAGCCCGGCACACGCGCCGACCTCGATCAGCCCGATGGTGCCCTTGGCCTGCTTGGCGACCGCGCTCAACGCCGGGTACAGCAGGGCTGCGCGCTGCACGTCGTTGTTGCGGACCACGCGGGACGCCAGCAGCGCCCGCGCCCGATCTGCGCGTTCCAGCAGGAAGGTGCGAAACATCGGCCAGGTCTCGGCGTCGACGCCATCGAACCCGCCCAGGGTCGGGTAGTACCTGGTCAGCGGGTGGATCGGGTCGGCCTGGAGCAACCGGTGCGCCACCGCGAGCAGCAGTTCGCCGTCCGGCTCAGGCGCGTCGACGAGCAGGCCTGCGACCTCGTCGTCCTCGGCTGCCTTGCCGGCGAGGTGGGCGTACAGCGGCGACGACGCCTCGGCGCGCCCGGCGAACTCCGCCAGGCCGCGCCGCGCCGCCTCGATGTCGTTCACGGGGCTACTCATGCGGCACTGGACGCCCTGGCTGCTCGCCGCCACGCGCGTCGCCGTAGGACTGCTTGGGCACCATGACCTTGCGCCGGAACACGCAGACGACCGTGCCGTCCTGGTTGTAGCCTCGGGTCTCGACGTAGACGACGCCCCTGTCGTCCTTGGACTTCGACGGCGTCTTCTCGAGCACCTCGGTCTCGCCGTAGATGGTGTCGCCGTGGAAGGTCGGCTTGACGTGCTTGAGCGACTCCACCTCGAGGTTGGCGATCGCCTTGCCGGAGACGTCTGCGACGGACATGCCGAGCAGCAGCGAGTAGATGTAGTTGCCGACGACGACGTTCTTGCCGAAGTCGGTGGTCTCGGCCGCGTAATGGCTGTCCATGTGCAGCGGATGGTGGTTCATGGTGAGCAGGCAAAACAGGTGGTCGTCGTACTCGGTCACCGTCTTGCCTGGCCAGTGTTTGTACACCGCGCCGACCTCGAACTCCTCGTAGTAGCGGCCGAACTGCACTCTCGTTCCTCCTTGTGTCGCGCGGGCAGGCCCCGTGGGAAGATCACCAGGGGTAGCCCGCTATCGGCACCCGCCTGTCTCTGCCAGACATCATGCCCTGTGGCAGGAGTAGGCTCGATGATCGGTGCCCAAGAGTCTGCCTAAGAGTCGATGAGGAGTGCGGTTGGAGGGAGTATGGCGGCGATTCGCCCGTTCGGCGGCCTGCGCGGTCGCGGTTACGGCCGGTCACGAACACCAGTACGACAGCCGGATCCCATCCCGCTCTCCGCGTCCGTCGTCGACTGCGGGGTCTACGTCGACGGCGAGCGGCTGCCGGGCAAGTGGGCGCACCCCGACGCGATCGCGGAGGCCCGCGCGCGGGACAACGCCTTCGTGTGGATCGGCCTTCACGAGCCGGGGTCCGAACAGATCCAGGGCGTAGCGGACACCTTCGAGCTGCACGAACTGGCCGTCGAGGACGCGGTGCAGGCGCACCAGCGGCCCAAGCTGGACCGCTACGAGGACACCCTGTTCATGGTGCTCAAGACGGTGCGCTACATCGCGCACGAGTCCCCGACGACGGCCAACGAGATCGTCGAGACAGGCGAGCTGATGGCCTTCCTCGGCAAGGACTTCATCGTCACGGTGCGGCACGGTCAGCACTCAGGGCTGGCGCGGCTGCGCAGGGAGCTGGACAACGACCCCGAGCGGCTGCGACAGGGGCCGTCGTCGGTGCTGCACGCCATCGCAGACACCGTTGTCGACCACTACCTCGACGTCTCGGAACGCATCGAGCACGACATCGACGAGCTGGAAGACGAGGTGTTCGCGCCGACATCGCGGGTGTCTGCTGAGCAGATCTACCTGATGAAGCGCGAGTTGCTCGTACTGCGGCGCGCGGTGCTGCCGCTAGCGCCGCCGCTGCGGCGGCTGGCAGAGGGCTACAGCAGGCTGGTGCCGGACGAGGTGCGGTCGTACTTCCGCGACGTCGACGACCACCTCACCACGGTGTCCGAGCGCATCGGCAGCGCCAACGAGCTGCTGACCACGCTGGTCGACGCCACGGTCGCGAAGATCTCGCTGCAGCAGAACGTCGACATGCGCAAGATCACCGCATGGGCGGCGATGTTCGCCGTGCCCACCGCGATCGCCGGGATCTACGGGATGAACTTCGAGTACATGCCGGAACTGGAGTGGCGCTACGGCTACCCCATGGTGCTGAGTGGGATCGCGCTGATCTGCTTCATCCTGTTCCGCATCTTCCGGCGAAACCACTGGTTGTAGAGCGAAGGTCAGCGAGCGAGGAGGTCGTCGCAGGTGTAGCTGCGGACATCGTCGTAGGCCGATGCGAGTTCGTCCGCGCCACGTCGGCTCCAGAACGCGAACAGCGGCGCGGAGCCATGGTCATCGACCAGCGCAGCCTTACGCCGGAGGTCAGCCAGGTCCCTGTGTGAAAACGCGCTGGTCTGCCACTTGCATTCACCGACGAGGACCGGGTTTTCGTCGGCGCCCACAGCGCAGACGTCGATCTCCGCGACCTCGTCCCGCCACCAGCGTCCGACGACGGCATCCGGCGGTAGCTCGCCAGCGGAGACCATGCGCCGCGCATGGTCTCGGGCCGCCGACTCCAGCACTCGTCCAATATGTTTGTGCCAGGTGCCGGTCGTCCGATACCGCACAGGTTGTCCCTGTTCACCTTCAATCAGGTCCGCGTCATCGCGAAGCACCGAGAACCAGAACGCCAGATAGTCGTCACCGATCTCGTACATCGGATCACCAGCGGCACCGGCGCCGATCGAGCGCACCTGCCGCACGTGTCCTGCCTTGCGGAGCCGATCCAGGGTGTAGTCGATACGCTGCTGTGCTCGCCCCGCGATCCGCGAACGCCGTCGCGCTCCTCCGGACATAGCGACAAGTACGCGCTCGTATCCGCCGCGCCAGTCGAGATCCTCGCTGAGAATGTCCGGCGCATCGCGTACCAACAGACCACCCGGGCTGAACGCCATCTCCGCAAGGTTTTCCTCGACCGTCAGGTCCGTAGACCACCGACGAAGGTGCAATGGGTATCCACCGCAGGCAGCGTATGCCTGTAGGAACGACTCACCGTTCAATTCAGGCAGGAAGGCCGCCGCGTCCGCGAACGAGAACGGGTCCATCCGCAACTCAACACTCGGGCGCCGGTGCAGCCCGCCGCGTGGGCCGAGCATCTCCTCCATCACAGCGACCGCCGAACCGGACAGCACCAGCATCAGCGACTGGTCACGGACATGGTTTTCCCACACCGCCGACACCAGATCGCCGAAGTCGCCAGCAGCGGAGTTCAGCCGAGGCGCCTCGTCGATGACCACCAGCAACGGCTCCCGTTCCGCAATGCGTGTGACGAACCGCAGCGCCGTTTCCCAATCCGGAAACGGACCCGTCATCAAATCCGCGACGGTCGGCAAAGCGCCCACGGGGGGACACCAGGTAGTACGGGTCGTCGAGGAGTTTGCGGCGCTCGATATCCGCGTCGTCGATACGGAGGTCGTAGAAGAGCAGGTCGACCGTTGACAGATCCGGGGACTCGGACTCGTCCTCGGACAGCCGGATCTCGCAGCTGGGGAACTCATCGAGGAGCTTGCGGACCAGCACCGGAACGAGCGTATTGGACACGCTCTGGAAGGTGCCGATCGTGAGGCGGCCTTCGCCGGCTTTGAACCGCTCGACGGCGGCGTGCATCGCGTCGGCTTTCGCGAGCAGCCCGCAGCGTGCACCTGCATCACTTGGCCGAGCGGCGTGAGCTGAACCCGGCGCGGACCGCCCGGGCGGTCGAAGACGCGGCCGCCGACCGCACGCTCGAG
>WHUD01000369.1:429-818 GCA_009377385.1 Actinophytocola sp. | reverse complement strand
CAAGCTGAGCCGCGGCTGGAACCGGCGCCGGAGCCTGTGCCCGAGCCGGTCGGCTGACCGCTGCCAGGGGTGGGTCACGCCCGGTGGCCCACCCCTAACCGGGCGGCGCCTTGGCTCGCTGCACGATCCGGCTCTGGAACTGGTCGAACGAGATGGCCAAGATAATCAGCACACCGATCGCGATTCGCAGGTAGAACGAGTTCACCCCGAGCAGGTTGCCGCCGTTGTTCAGCACGCTGGTGATCAACGCGCCGATCGCGGCACCGATCGCGCTTCCCTTCGCTCCGTACAAGCTCGCGCCGCCGATCACGCACGCGGCGATCGCGTCCAGCTCGTAGCCTTCACCCGCGGTCGGAATACCCGCATCCAGCCGGGATGTCAGCAGTACG
>WHUD01000369.1:0-419 GCA_009377385.1 Actinophytocola sp. | reverse complement strand
ACGCCGGCGATCCCGGCGAGCAAACCGGACAGCGCGAACACGCTCACCTGCACGCGCCGCACCGGAACGCCGGACAGCCGCGCGGACTCCAGGTTCGAACCGGTGGCGTAGATGTAGCGGCCCCACACCATGCGCCGCAACATCAGCCCGATCACGATGGTGAGCAGCACCGCGGCCCAGAACAGGTTGGGCAACCCGAGAAACGTCGCGTTCGCGATCGCGGAGAACCCGTCCGGCAACGGCTGGATGGTCTTCGCGTCGGTGATCACGAGAACCAAACCCCGTGCCGCGCCGAGCATTCCCAGCGTCACGATGAACGCGGGAAGCCGCGCGTAGGCCACCAGTACGCCGTTGACAAGACCGACGAGCAGGCCGGTGCCGAGCGCACCGAGTACCGCGACCGGAATCGAGGCACCACT
>WHUD01000368.1 GCA_009377385.1 Actinophytocola sp. | reverse complement strand
ACCGTGACGCGACGCCGGAGCGCGGCGGATGACGTCGCCCAGGCCGTGGTCCGTGTGATCAAGACAGGCGGATACCAGCTGGGGGACCGCCTGCCGACGGAGCCTGAACTGGCGCGGACTCTCGGCGTCGGGCGGACCTCGGTCCGGGAGGGCATCGGCCAACTGCGAATGCTTGGGATCGTGGAGGTGCGCCGCGGGCTGGGAACGTTCGTGGTGGCCGAAGAGGGCGATGCCAAGCTCGCCTTCCTGCAATGGACGGCCGAGCACCACGACCAGATCATCGCCCTCTTCGAGGCCCGCATGTCACTGGAGGTGAGTGCAGCCGCCCTGGCAGCACAACGCGCCAGTGACGCCCAGGTGCAGGCCCTGCAGGAGGCCGCCGCGGATCACCATCGAGCCCATCTGGACGCCGATCTCGGGTGCCTCGTTGCGACGGACCAGTCGTTCCACGAGCGCTTGCTGCTAGCCAGCGGGAACGAGGTACTACGCAATGTCTACGGGATGCTGGTTCCCCAACTGGTCGACTACCGCCGGAAATCGCTGGCCCTCCACGGGGCCCCTGAGAGGTCCAGCGAGGACCATTTCGCGATCGTTGAAGCAGTGCGGAGAAGAAGCCCCCACGACGCCCGGGAGGCGGCCCTGTCACACCTGGCGTCGCTGTACCGGGAGCTCCTCGCGGCCGGAGGGGCCGAAGGTATGGACGGGCTGGGGCAGGTGCCCCTGCTGTAGAGCGCCCATGCCGAAGACACAACTCGGACACACCATGAGGCTTATGCAAAAGCCTGGTCAATTTAGCGAGGGATTGAGCGTGTCATAACG
>WHUD01000367.1 GCA_009377385.1 Actinophytocola sp. | reverse complement strand
AGACTGGATCACTTGCGCCCCGCCCGGACCGCACAGGCCAGTTGTGTTGGTGGTCAGGAGGTTCTTGACAAATCTGAACTTGCCGTCCCAGAACTTGTCGGCTTGCCAGATATCGGTGTGATACTCGCAGCCCTTGCTCCACCGTCCGCGGGCCGTGGACATCCATACTTTGCGGTTGTGCCGAAGGATGGAGGGGTTCTCCATGTGTGCCGTAACGTCTTTGCGGGTGGTCTTGGGTCGATCTGCCCTCGGGCTTACAGGCCGGGTCCCGTACCTGTTCATGCGGACGGCTCGGATCTGCCAATGTTTCCTGTTGTGGTCGCTGGTCTTGTAGACCAGATAGCGCGTCCCGTCCGCGGCCCGGTAGTGCGTTGGGTCGATCGCTGCGTAGTAGTACGGCGCCTTGGCCCACGGCGAACAGATCGTGCTGCGGGGGACGAACTTGTATCCGACGCGACGAGAGTTCGAGATGGCGACACCGATGCAGTTGGCTTTCTTCGTCGTGTGCCATGCGGTGAAGTACATGACGGATCGCCAATTGCCGTTGATCTTGACTGCGAAGACGTTGGGCGCCCAAGCCCGCCAAATGAAGTTCGTTCTACTACGACCCATCCAGGACGGTTCGTGTTCGGGAAGCATCGAAGTCTTGAGCGAATCGTAGGGGCCTTGGGGGCTGGCGGATGTGGTGTTCTTGAACCCGCGGCCCGTCTTGAACAAGTAGTAGGAGCTTCCAAGCTTCGAGAACCCCGGATCAGGGAAGTCCTTGAGGCTTATGCAAAAGCCTGGTCAATTTAGCGAGGGATTGAGCGTGTCATAACG
>WHUD01000366.1 GCA_009377385.1 Actinophytocola sp. | reverse complement strand
CTCACCCGAACAGCCCAGCACAACCGGGCGAGCCCCTCAACTGCGAAACTCAAGAACGCGCTCTGACTTGCTGAAACGGCGCTGCTCCTTAGATCAGCGTCACACATGGGGCACAATCACGGGCGAGGACCGCCAGCCGAGAGCGATACAACCGCTTCCAGAGCGTGTGTCGTGCGACCGACGCGCTGGACATGAGACACTGTGAGCAAGCCGCAGATTGGAGGTGCCGCGATGTCGACCGGTCCCGTGGATCACGCAGCAGACGAGCTGCCGCCGTTCCTCGACGGCCCAGAGCTGGCCGACGAACTGGCACGCCGTAAGAACGCGCGTCCGATCCGCTCGGCGGACGATCTCGCCTGCGAAGGCATCTTCGACACCGACGAGGAGCTGAACGAGTTCCTCGAAGACACCTATGCCGCTCGCCGAGCGAACCTCGCGTGACGCCGTGGCGTCGGTCGTCCTCGACACCGACGTCGCATCGCTCAGCTTCAAACGTCAGCTACCGCCGAAGCTCGTTCAGCCCCTCATCAACAAGCGCCCGTTCATCACCTTCGCCACCCTCGGCGAACTCACCAAGTGGGCCGATCAACGTCACTGGGCACAGTGGCGGCGTGAACGGTTGAAACACTGGCTCTCGGGCATCCCTGTGCTTCCCGGCACCGAAAGCGTCTCCCGTAGGTGGGGAGAAATCTCAGCAGCGGCAGCATTGCGCGGCCGACCCCGCCCGCAAAACGACACCTGGGTAGCTGCGTGCTGCCTGGCGTACGAGGAGGCTTATGCAAAAGCCTGGTCAATTTAGCGAGGGATTGAGCGTGTCATAACG
>WHUD01000365.1 GCA_009377385.1 Actinophytocola sp. | reverse complement strand
ACTTTCGCGAACAGGTAGAACAGACCAAGGACCCCACGCACCGTCCACTCTGGGGCACAGGCCGATCTCGCCCTGCTCGACCGCCCCCCTCGCCGACGCACTCCACCACCCCGACGCCCACCACGTGCAGGCGACCATCATTGACGGCCACCTCGCCTACCAGCGCGACGCGTGAGCGACGACAGGCTGCCGCCCGGCTTCGACCGAACCGGTGTAACCGACGGCCGGTTCATTGGCACTCGGCGGCCTGACCTCAATGCCTGGGCGTGGCATGAACGTGGCATGAACTGCTGTCTCACACTGCCTCAAAATGCCGCTCTGCACGAACTATTGCCTGCAAAATGCCTGGTAGCAGCCGTAGTGGCCGTGGTGCGTGCTCCTTCTAATCTCTAGGTCGCAGGTTCGAGTCCTGCCGGGGGCGCCGATCCAGGCAATGTACGAACCTTTCCGTTCGTCCTGTCAGGTTGGGTAGGGATGACGCTGTCGTCGGTGGGGAGCTTGAAGGTCGGCAGGGCCTTGTGGTGGACGAAAGTTTGGGTGACGGCGCGGATGTCGTCGGGGGTGCCGTGTTCGACGACATGCTTGATGTAGTTGCGTGCGGCTTCGAGCCTATCCAGCCCGGGTGCGGCGGGAGCGGCGGTTTCGTCGAGCAGGAGTCCAAGTTCGTCTCGTCTGCCCTGCAGTTCGGTGAGTTTGGCAGCGAGCTTGTCGACACGGTGCGAGCAGGCCGATTCGGGCAGGCTTCCGTTCTCGAAGGCTGTGAGGTAGCGCTCGATGGCTTCCTCGGTTTTGGCAAGTTCGCGTTCGACGGCGGCAAGTTCCTC
>WHUD01000364.1:582-826 GCA_009377385.1 Actinophytocola sp. | reverse complement strand
AACCGGTCCCGGTTGGCGGTCAGTTGCTGGGTCGCTACGGCCATGACTTACATCGTACGCACAACCCTTGACACTTACACCATAAGCATCTAGCTTCGAGCGTAGACTTATGACATAAGTATGGAGGTTGTGATGGCCGACCCGGCGATCGAACTACGTGAGTTGACCAAGACGTACGGCCACGGCCAAGGTGCGTTGACGGCGGTGGACCGGGTGTCGCTGGCGGTGCGGCCGGGTCAGGTGT
>WHUD01000364.1:0-572 GCA_009377385.1 Actinophytocola sp. | reverse complement strand
TGGACGAGCCGACCATCGGCCTGGACGTCGAGGCGGCGCGCACCGTCAAGCAGTGGATCACCCGCCTCGCCACCGAGGGCAAGACCATCGTGCTGACCACCCACCAGCTCGCCGTGGCTCAGGAGCTGTGCGACCGGGTCGCGGTCATCCGCGCCGGCCGGATCGCCACCGACCTACCCACCGCCGAGCTGCTCGACCGCTACGCCGAAGACCGCTACCAGGTGTGCGTCGCCGGGCAGCTCACCGCGACCGAACCCGCGCTTCCCGACGGATCGCGGATCGAGGCCAGCAACGGCACGACCACCATCACGCTGCCCAGCGCGAACCCCGACGACCTCAACCGGCTGCTCGCCCACGTCCAGTGGCAGGAGCGGCGACTACTCACCGTCGACCAGGTCCGGCCCGACCTCGAAGAGGTCTTCGTGCGACTCGTGCGGGAGGGACGATGACACTCCTCCCGCCACCGACCCTCCACAAACCCCACCAGCGGCATACCACCCTCGCCCCCGCCGGCGGCGCACGGATGATCGGCAACGAGGTCGCCAAGGGGTTGCGCATCCTGTGGTCGCACA
>WHUD01000363.1 GCA_009377385.1 Actinophytocola sp. | reverse complement strand
TCATCGTCGATTCCATCACCAAGCGCTTCGGTGACGTCGTGGCGCTGGAGAACGCCTCGTTCAGCGTGGAGCCGGGGCGCATCTTCGGCCTGCTCGGCGCGAACGGCGCGGGCAAGACGACGAGCATGCGGATCGTGCTCGACATCCTGCGCCCCGACGCCGGGCGCGTGACCTGGAAGGGCGTCGAGAACACCGAGCTTCCGCGCCGTACGTGGGGATATCTCCCGGAGGAGCGCGGGCTCTATTCGCGCATGAAGGTCGGCGAGCAGCTGCGCTTCTTCTCGGCGCTGTACAGCGTGGCCGATGCCGATGCGCGCCGCGTGGTCGACGAGTGGCTCGAGCGCTTCCGGATCCCCGAGTACCTCGATCGCAAGGTCGAGGAGCTCAGCAAGGGCAACCAGCAGAAGATCCAATTCATGGCGGCGATCCTCCACGACCCCGACGTCCTGATCATGGACGAGCCGTTCACCGGCCTCGACCCGGTGAACGTGCGGCTGCTCAAGGAGGCGTTCCTCCAGATGCGGGACCGTGGCAAGACGCTCATCTTCAGCACACACCAGATGGAGCAGGTCGATCGCCATCGTCGATCGGGGTCGGGTCGTGGTCTCCGGCGCGCTGCGTGACGTGAAGCGCGCCATGGGCCGCCAGGTGGTGCGACTGGCGACCGATGGTGACGGTCACGGCGTCGAGTGGCTGACCGAGCTGCCGGGCGTCACGATCGCCACCCAGCGGGAGGACTACGTCGAAATCCGCGTCACCGCCGACCGCGACCCCGCGACGATCCTGCACGGCGCTCTCGAGCGTGGCGACCGCGTCACGCGCTTCGAG
>WHUD01000362.1:384-832 GCA_009377385.1 Actinophytocola sp. | reverse complement strand
AAGCTGCGGCACTGCTGGCCGGCCCGAACCTGGCCCCGCTGTTCGTCTCCATCGGCACCTGGCACTACGAGCTGGCAAGCCCAGGAGCAGGCGATGCGCACGTCTGAGCCACTCGGCACCGCAGTGTTCGATGTCGATAGCGTTCGTCGCCGCCGGACTTCGACATCGCACGCGCACGGAGGCCCGGGGCAACGGCGACGTCCGGCTCGCGGTGACTGGCTTGTCGTCGGCCCCACATCTGGGGACCTCTGGCTACGAACGAGTAGCTGTGACCGTCACAGTGGAGCAACTCAGGGTCGACACGGTCAAATGAGACAGCGAGAAGCATCCGAGGTTGTTCATCGCTTTCTGCAGTGACCTATCCACCGTGTGCGGCGTCTGCAACTGACGTCTCCGCAGCAACGGTTCGCTCTCGCGCCTTGCGCTTCCGTTGCGGGATGACGGTGTA
>WHUD01000362.1:0-374 GCA_009377385.1 Actinophytocola sp. | reverse complement strand
CGAATCGGGTGCAGACGCCGGCGGCGAGGTAGGCGGTTCCGGCGAGGGCCGAGACGGCCCGGCTGCGTCTGCTGAGCAGCGAGAGGCCGGCACCTGCGGCTGTCAGCGCCTTGGCGGCTGTGAGCAGCGTGCCCGCTCGCCCGGTGCGGTAGGGCTCGGACACCACCCCGAGGTCATGTTCTAACCGGCGCGACGCGGCCAGTTCGGCAGCCGTCCCGGCCAGTCCGGCTCGCACCGCGGGACCGGTTTCGGCCGGGGGTGTGGTGAGTAGCGCGGCGCCGGCACCACTGGTGACCGCGCTGCCCGCGAACAGCACCGGCAGCTGCCGGTAGCCGTCGTGCCAGGCGGGGGTGGCGGTGTCGGCGAGCAGTACC
>WHUD01000361.1 GCA_009377385.1 Actinophytocola sp. | reverse complement strand
GACCCAAGCTGGCTAGCCCCGGAGCACGAGGAGGCGACGCAGCACGAGGAGGCGACGCGGCGCGGACAGGCGGGGGAACCGGCGCCGGAGGAGGTGCGTGCGTGGGCGGCGGAGAACAACATCGATGTCCACGACCGGGGCCGGATCCCGCGGGAGGTCGTGGCCCACTACCTGCAGGCCCACCCCGCAGCCGATTCCTCACGCTGAGCGCGGGACCGGCAGTGGTGGTGCGTGACGATCACGTGGTTTCTCCGGTGGCGTTTCGCCGGCCGGGTGCTATTCGTCCATATCGGGCTTGATATCGCTGCATCGCTGTCTCGATACAGGCCGCGCTGGCGGCATCGGTGATGGGGTTGCGCGCCAACCGCAACAGATCGGCGATGACCGAGCGAGCAGTGTGCCCGCCGACCTCGGCGCGGATATGGTCGACGATCCGGATCAGGTGATCATCATCCTCGGCGTCGATCGCGTGACGCAGCGCGGCGAACTGGACCTGCAGATAGGCGTTCGTCGCTGCCCGCACAGTATCTTCTGGCATGTTCGGCTCCTCGCCAACACGCAGCGTTGGCATGCGCCACGCCCGGGCACCCGAGGGCTCGGCGCGCAGCCCATGGTTTCCCCTCGAGTGTGCCGGAGGTGACCGGCAGATGAAAGAAGATGACCGATGGTTGTACTGGCAGCATCCAGCGACGCTGTGGCGCCCGGGGGTGAGGGCGGCACAGGATCAACGAGACAGACACAACAAGCCTAGACTGTGGAGAACAGGGGCAGCATCCTGGTCAGCCCGCTCGTCATCGCCGAGGTGTGTTTCATGATCGGCAAGATGCGCGGCGTC
>WHUD01000360.1 GCA_009377385.1 Actinophytocola sp. | reverse complement strand
CACGGTGACGGCGATCCGGGAGGCTCCGGCCGGCGGCTTCGAGGTCGATATCCGGCCGACGGACAAGGCCGGTCGCCGTCACGTCCGTATCCTGCGCGCTGGACAGGTCGTGCTTGCCGCTGGCGCATATGGGACGCAGCTGCTGCTGCACGAGATGCGCGACACCGAGACGCTGCCCCACATCTCCCCCCGGCTGGGCGCCCTGACCCGCACCAATTCGGAGGCGCTGGTCGGGGCGAGCACGTATCGCACGCCGGTGGACTTCACCCGCGGGGTGGCGATCACCTCGTCCTTCTACCCGAACGCGCACACCCACATCGAGCCGGTCCGCTACGGCAAGGGCTCGAACTCGATGGGCCTGATGTCTCTGCCGTTCCAGGTCCCCGGCACCGGACGGTTGCCCCGGTGGCTCCGGCATCTCGGGGTGGCCGTCCGGCATCCGATCGTGTTCGTACGGACGCTGGCCGTCCTTCCCCACTGGTCCGAGCGGACGATCATCGCGCTCGTCATGCAGTCCCACGACAACTCGCTGCGCGCGTTCCGTAAGCGGGGGCGATTCGGCGGACGGGGCCGTCTGACGTCCCGCCCGACTGACAAGAGGCAGAACCCGACCTGGATTCCCGAGGGCCAGGAGGTGGCCGAGCTGCTCGCCGACAGTATCGACGGGACCCCCGGCGGCACGATCAGCCAGCTGTTCGATATCCCGATGACCGCCCACTTTCTCGGTGGCTGCCCGATCGGCGCCACCTCGGACCAGGGCGTCGTCGATCCGTATCACCGACTGCACGGCTACCCCGACCTGCACGTCGTCGACGGATCGGCCGTCTCGGCCAACCT
>WHUD01000035.1 GCA_009377385.1 Actinophytocola sp. | reverse complement strand
CGAGGGACGTCGAGTCTCCCGAGCCAGGAGCACCCGTACGCCATGAGCTACCTCGTTTCGCCGGCGGTGGTGACCACGCCGGTGGTTCCGTCGACGGTGACGACCTGGCCGGTGCGCAGCCGCTTGGCGACCTCGAGCGCGCGGTCGTCCGAGTCGGAGAACACCGCGCCTGCCAGGCCGTACAGCGAGTTGTTCGCGATCCGCACCGCGTCGTCGGTGTCGTCGTACGGCATCACGGACAGCACCGGCCCGAAGATCTCCTCCTGCGCGATCGGCATGTCTTCGGTGACCCCTGCGAACACCGTCGGTCGCACGTAGAAGCCGTCGTCAAGGTCGTCGGGCTTCTCCGGGCCGCCGTAGGCCAGCGTCGCGCCCGCCTCGGCGCCCGCGCGGATGAAGCCGACCACCCGGTCGCGCTGGACCTCGTTGACCATCGGACCAAGCCTGGTCGCCGGGTCGGTCGGGTCGGCGGGCACGTACTTGGCCGCCGCCGCGACCGCGAGCTCCACCGCCTCATCGTGCCGGGAGGCAGGCACCAGCATCCTCGTCCAGGCGTTGCAGCTCTGGCCGCCGTTGATGAAGGCGTTGGCGACGCCGAGCTTGACCGCCTTGGTCAGCCCCGCCTCGTCGAGGTCGTCGAGGACGACGTTGGCCGACTTGCCGCCCAGCTCAAGGGCGACCCGTTTGATCGTCTCTGACGCTGCCGCCGAGACCGCCCTGCCCGCCCTGGTGGAGCCGGTGAACGACACCATGTCGACGTCGGGGTGCTCGGCGATCGCCGCCCCGACGACGGGACCAGTGCCGTGCACGATGTTGACCACCCCGGCCGGCACCCCGGCCTCGGCGAGGATCTCCGCGAGGATGCCGGTGTTGAGCGGTGCGACCTCGCTCGGCTTGAGCACCACGGTGCAGCCGGTCGCCAGTGCGGGCGCCAGCTTGGCCATGATCTGGTGCAGCGGGTAGTTCCACGGCGTGATCGCGCCGACGACGCCGATGGGCTCGCGCACGACCAGCGAGTTGCCGATCTCCTCGGTGAAGGGGAACTCGCCGGAGGCGATCAGGTCAGCGACCCCGGCCGACGTGGCCGCAGGCAGCGTGGCCTGCACCTTGGTCGCGAACGTGATCGGGATGCCGACCTCCGCGCTGAGCTGCTGCGCGATCTCGTCGCGGCGAGCGGTGATGCCCTCGGAGATGCGGCGCACCACGGCGGCGCGCTCATCGGCGGGCGTGTCCGCCCACGCGGGGAACGCCGCGCGTGCCGCTGCGACCGCAGCGTCGACGTCGGCGGGAGTGCCCGCAGGGACGGTCCCGATGACCTGTTCGTTCGCCGGGTTCAGCACCTCAATGACATCGGTCTCGTCGCCGAAGCTGGTCTTGCCGTTGATCAGATGTCCGGTACGAGTGGTCGCGGGCGCGGCCATGGGGCCTCCTTGTCCTCGATGCGGGTCGTCTCAACCATGGCACACGAATCAGTCGAAGTTCAGCTCGCCGGTGCGGGTCCGCTTCAGCTCGAAGAAATCCGGATAGCCCGCGAGCAACCGGGCGCCGTCGAACACCTTGACCGCGTCCTCGCCACGCGGCACCGAGCCGAGCACCGGCCCGAAGAACGCCACGCCGTCGACGTGGATCGTCGGGGTGCCGACATCCTGGCCTACCGGGTCCATGCCCCTGTAGTGGCTCTCGGACAACGCATCGTCGTACTCGGTAGACGTCGCGGCCTCCGCCAGCTCCGGCGCGCCGATCTCGGCCAGCGTCTCCTCGATGACCAGCTGCTCGTCGTCGATGCCCTTGTTGTGCTTGCGGGTGCCGAACGCGAGGTAGAAGTCCCGCAGACGCTGCTGCCCGAGCCGCTGCTCGACGGCGATCGCGATCCGCACCGGCCCCATGGCGCGGTCCAGCATCTCGCGGTACTTCTCCGGCAGGTCCTCGCGGTCCTTGTTGAGCAGTGTCAGGCTCATCACACCGAAGCTGAGGTCGATGTCGCGCAACTGCTCGACCTCGAGCATCCAGCGGGATGTGATCCACGCGAACGGGCACAACGGATCGACGTAGATCTCCACCTTCGTCGGCGCCACGGCTTTCTCCCCTTCTGTTGGCGTTCACTATCCGTGCCCAACCGAGCCAATGGCGAACTTGTTCCCCGCGATGGCGCGAGAACGCCACACTTCATGATTGGATGCGACCAGTGATTCGACCGAGAACCCGACCCAGCTGAGGTAGTAAGTGGCCGCCCCTAACCTGACGCAGGAGCAAGCGATCCGCCGCGCGGAGCTGCTCGACGTGACTTCCTACGACATCGAGCTCGACCTCACCACAGGGCAGACGTCGTTCGACTCGAAGACGACCGTCACGTTCACCTCGGCCGAGCCCGGCGCGTCGACCTTCGTCGACATCGTCGGCTCAGCGGTGCATGCGGCCACGTTCAACGGCGCGTCGCTCGACGTCTCGGACTACGTCGAGGACAACGGCATCGCACTGCAGAACCTCGCGACGGAGAACGAGCTCACGGTGCACGCCGAGTGCCGGTACATGAACACCGGCGAGGGCCTGCACCGGTTCGTCGACCCCGTCGACGGCGAGGTGTACCTCTACAGCCAGTTCGAGACCGCCGACGCCAAGCGCGTGTTCGCCTGCTTCGACCAGCCGGACCTCAAGTCGGTGTACCGGCTGACGGTCACAGCGCCGCAGGGCTGGAAGGTCATCTCCAACGCGCAGGTCGAGTCGACGTCGACCACGCCAGAGGGCGCGGTGCGCACGGTGTTCGCCGAGTCGGAGCGGATCTCGACGTACCTGGTTGCGCTGGTCGCCGGACCGTACGCCGAGTGGCGCGACGAGTTCTCTGACCAACACACGACGATCCCGCTCGGCATCTACTGCCGGGCGTCGCTGGCCGAGTACATGGACGCCGACCGGCTGTTCACCGAGACCAAGCAGGGTTTCGGCTTCTACCACGAGAACTTCGGCGTCACCTACCCGTTCGGCAAGTACGACCAGCTGTTCGTGCCGGAGTTCAACGCGGGTGCGATGGAGAACGCCGGCGCGGTGACCTTCCGGGAGGACTACGTCTTCCGCAGCCGCGTCACCCGCTACGCCTACGAGCGCCGGGCGGAGACGGTGCTGCACGAGATGGCGCACATGTGGTTCGGCGACCTTGTCACCATGCGCTGGTGGGACGACCTGTGGCTGAACGAGTCGTTCGCCACCTTCGCCAGCGTCCTCAGCCAGGCCGGCGCCACCGAGTACAAGCACGCTTGGACCAGCTTCGCCAACATCGAGAAGTCCTGGGCATACCGCCAGGACCAGCTACCGTCGACCCACCCGGTCGCCGCCGACATCCCGGACCTGCAGGCGGTCGAGGTCAACTTCGACGGCATCACCTACGCCAAGGGCGCCAGCGTGCTCAAGCAGCTGGTGGCATATGTCGGGCTGGAGAACTTCCTGTCCGGGCTGAAGGTCTACTTCGACCGGCACGCCTGGGGCAACGCCACGCTGGCCGACCTGCTTGCCGCGCTCGAGGAGGCGTCAGGGCGCGATCTGTCCTGGTGGAGCGCGCAGTGGCTGGAGACGACAGGGCTGAACTCGCTGCGGCCGACGTTCCGCGTCGACAGCGTCGACGCTGACGGCCGGTTCACCGAGTTCGCGATCATGCAGGGCGGCGCCAAGCCAGGCGAGGGTGAGCTGCGCACCCACCGGGTCGCGGTCGGCGTGTACGACGAGACGCCCGAATCGGGCGGCAAGCTGGTGCGCATCCACCGCGAGGAGCTGGACATCAGCGGCGAGCGCACCGACGTGCCTGCGCTTGTCGGTGTGCCGCGCGGCAAGCTGGTGCTGGTCAACGACGACGACCTGACCTACTGCACCATGCGCCTCGACAACGACTCACTGGTCACGCTGATCGACAGGATCGCGGACGTCGACGAGCCGCTGCCGCGCACGCTGTGCTGGTCGGCGGCCTGGGAGATGACCCGCGAGGCCGAGCTGAAGGCGCGCGACTTCGTCACGCTGGTCACACGAGGCATCCATGCCGAGGCCGAGGTCGGTGTGGTGCAGCGGGTGCTGATGCAGGCGCAGGCGGCGCTGAACTCCTACGCGACGCCGTCGTGGTCGACCGAGTCCGGCTGGCCGTCGTTCACCGCACGGCTGGTTGAGCTGGCACGGTCGGCCGAGGCAGGCTCGGACCACCAGCTCGCGTTCGTCAACGCGCTGACCAGCTCGGTGCTTGGAGAGGAGGCGCTCAAGCTTGTCGGCGGGCTGCTTGACGGCTCTGAGCAGCTGTCGGGTCTCACGGTGGACACCGACCTGCGGTGGCGACTGCTGTTCGCGCTGGTCGCGCACGGCAAGGCGGCGGAAGCCGAGATCGACGCCGAGCAGGCGCGGGACAACACCTCGACCGGCCAACGGTACGCCGAGCGGGCGCGGGCGCTGCGGCCGACGCCGGAGGCGAAGGAGCTGGCATGGCAGCGTGCGGTGCACGACGACGAGCTGCCCAACG
Organism: Actinophytocola sp.; assembly: GCA_009377385.1. Classification (GTDB taxonomy): domain Bacteria; phylum Actinomycetota; class Actinomycetes; order Mycobacteriales; family Pseudonocardiaceae; genus Haloechinothrix_A. The sequence goes on along the minus strand of WHUD01000035.1, from coordinate 30,690 downwards.
CGATCAACGACGAGGTCATCACCGGCTTCAGCCACCCGGCGCAGAATCACCTGCTCGAACCGTACGTTGAGCGCTACTTCGCCGAGATTGACGACGTCTGGCAGCGGCGTTCGTCGGAGCGGGCGCAGCCGGTCGCCGTGGGCATGTACCCGTCGTGGTCGGTGGACAAGGCCAGCATCGACGCTGCGGACACCTGGCTCGACGGCGACCACCCCGCAGCGCTGCGCAGGCTGGTCAGCGAGGGCCGCGCCGGGATCGTCCGTGCGCTGGCCGCCCGCGAGTTCGACCAGAGCTGACACGAGAAACGCCCCGCCGGTGCGGTTCCGTCGCACCGGCGGGCAGTGCCGCTGCCGCCGTCGGCGCGGCAGCTTACTCTGGCGGGGAGCCCGCCTGCTCGTCAAGCATCCGCAGGCCGCTGACCAGCCCGCCGATCAAGTCGCCCTCCTTGAACGAGGCGACCATGCTCATCACGGCCAGCTTCCCGCCGCGCTGCGACAGCCGCTGCTCGGAGATCTCGCCCGTAACCAGCTCGACGACGCGCTCACCTGGCGAGACGGCGATCAGCACCGACTCCCTGCCACGCGGGCCGATCCGGCGGAACAGCCGCTCCGCCTCGGCGCGGCTGTCCTTGCCGAGCGCGCCGATGTAGACGCTGAAGTCGAGCCCGGTGTCCCTACTCGCCAGCGTCAGCGCCTCGTCGAGCCGGGCGAGCTGGGCCGAGGTGAACGGGCCCTTTGGCTTGTCAGGGTCGTACATCTTGGCCACGGAGACCCTGCCGGACAGCGTCACGACGGCGCCTGGCTCAAGCTCCTGGCCGGGTTGGGATGTCCTGTCAGTTGTCAGCTCACCAGCTCCCACTGGCACCTCCTACCGGAGTGGCTTCCTCGTCACCGGCGTCCGCATGCGTGCGGGTGGTGTCGAGCCCCTGCGGGTTGGCGCTCCACCAGACGGGCGGGTGGGCCCACTCCTGCCCCGGCCGGTACCGAGGCGTCGCGGCGAACTTCGACCGCATCGACAACGCGCCGAGCAGGCCATAGATCACGCCGGGTATCACCACGAACACCAGGATGGTTTCGATCACGCTCACATGCGTACGGTACCGAACGCCGACTTGGCCACCGCCCGCCGGTACTGCTGCGCGGTGCGCGCGGGCGTCACGCCACAGCGTCGCCGAGGTAGAGCCGCCACTCCGGGTCGGCGTCGTTGATCTGGGCGAGCAGCCGCCAGTACGGGCCGCGCGGAGCCTGCGGCCTCACCCGAGGCGTCCAGCCGATCTCGCTGAGCAACCGGTCTGCCTTGCGGTGGTTGCACCTGGTGCAGCAGGCGACGCAGTTCTCCCAGGTGTGTTGTCCGCCACGGCTGCGCGGCACGACGTGGTCGATCGTCTCGGCCTTGGCGCCGCAGTAGGCGCAGCGGTACCGGTCGCGATGCATCAGTCCCGCTCTGGTCAGCGGCACCGTGCCGCGGTAGGGCACGCGCACGTAGTTGTTGAGCCGGATCACGGAGGGTACTGGCACTGTCACCGTCGCGGAGTGCATCAGCAACCCGGACGGGTCACCATGCACGACCTCCGCCTTGCCGCACACCACGAGCACGACGGCGCGGCGCAGCGGTAGCGCGGTGAGCGGTTCGAATGTGGCATTCAGTAGCAGGACACGACTGCGACCGAAGGCGGGCACGGTGCCACCATGATCGCGCCCGATTCTGCGGACGTACCCGCGTGCGACGCGCCCAGTGCGCCGATTTCGTCGCGCGGGCAGCGGCATGGTCGCCATCTCCCCACCCATCACTGTGCCCGTAGGATGGGCGGGGCCACCTATCGGTATCGGATGTCGGTCCGGCACTCGACTACCTCCAGCGTGTCGCGGGCATCCACACCCCAAACGCGCGTCGTGGCGACCGCTTAGGGTGTCGTGCAGGCATAGTCGACCACGATTGCACCTGAAAAGCACGTCCTATTCAGGATGTGTTACGAGACAGCGTTGCAACATCGAGACGAACGGACAAGAAACGGGGAAGCCACGCCGTGCTACCGCTGCCTAGCGCGCCTGAGTGCGCCTCAGACGAGGGTACCTGGTGCGGGCAGGTCTACCGGCTCACCGGCAACGAGTGGCTCGCGGCTTCCGCACACTGGCTGGTGGCCAAGCCGCTCAAGATCCTGCTGATCCTGGTCATCGCGTTCCTGGTCAGGTACCTGATCAGGAAGCTGATCGACAAGCTCACCAAGGCGCCGGGCGACGGCAAGCTTCCCCCGCTGCTGCGGCCGCTGCGTAACCGGGCCAACAACAAGCTCAACAACGACGTCATCGAGCGCAACCGGCAGCGCGCCGAGACTATCGGGTCGGTGCTGAAGTCGGTCACGACTTTCCTCGTGCTCGGCATCGCGGTGATCGAAATCCTCGCCGAGGTCGGCATCAACGTCGGACCGCTGCTCGCGTCGGCAGGCATCGTCGGTGTCGCGCTGGGGTTCGGCGCGCAGAACCTGGTGCGGGACTTCCTGTCCGGGATCTTCATGATGCTTGAGGACCAGTACGGCGTCGGTGACTTCATCGACGTCGGCGAGGCCATCGGCGAGGTGGAGGCGGTCGGCCTGCGCATCACGACGCTACGCGCCCTCGACGGCACCGTCTGGTACGTCCGCAACGGCGAGATCCTCCGGGTCGGCAACTCCAGCCAGGACCACTCGGTCGCCGTGGTCGACATCCCGCTCGCGCACGGCACCGACATCGAGCACGCGACCCGCCTGATCGCGCAGGTCGCGACCGAGGTCGCCAGCGAGCCCCCGGTGTCGGAGGACACGCTGGAGCGGCCCGAGGTGCTCGGTGTGGACAACGTCACGGTGCAGGCAATCTACCTCCGGCTCATCCTCAAGGTGCGACCGGGCAAGCAATGGATGGTGCAGCGGCTGCTGCGAGCAAAGATCCTGGCCGCGCTATCCGACGCGGGCTTCGAGAACCCGCTGCCGCTGCTGCTCGGCGGCGGCGATACGAGGAAGTAGGTGCCCCGTTGTTGGTTCCCGGCGCGGACGACAGGCAGGATGTTGGCGTGAGTACTGAGCAGGCACCCGAGACGTTCTTCGACGCGGTCGGCGGCGAGGAGACCTTCCGCAAGATCGTCGCACGGTTCTACGAGGAGGTCGCCGCCGACGAGGTGCTCCGGCCGATCTATCCCGATGAGGACCTCGGACCAGCCGAGGAGCGTCTGCGGATGTTCCTGATGCAGTACTGGGGTGGGCCGCACACCTACTCCGAGCAGCGCGGCCACCCCCGGTTGCGGATGCGGCACGCGCCGTTCGCCATCGGCCCGATCGAGCGGGACGCCTGGCTGCGCTGCATGCGGATCGCCGTCGACGAGGCTGGGCTCGAAGAGCCCTATCGGCAGCAGCTCTGGGCGTACCTGGAGATGGCGGCCAACAGCCTAATGAACAGCTGGGTGTAGCCAGTCGACCACACCCACAAACCGCGCTGCGGCGGTGTCGTGGCCGGATGGCAGGATGGCCAGCTATGGGACGAGGGGTGAGAAGCGAGGCCCACGCGACGGAGCACGACGACACCGCGAGATCGGCGCCGTGGTGGCGCGACGCGGTGTTCTACCAGGTGTACGTGCGCTCCTTCGCCGACTCGGACGGCGACGGCGTTGGTGACCTCAACGGGGTCCGTTCCCGGCTCGGCTACCTTGAGCTGCTGGGGGTTGACGCGCTGTGGCTGACGCCGTTCTACCGGTCGCCGATGGTCGACAACGGCTACGACGTCGCCGACCCACGCGACGTGGATCCGCTATTCGGTGACCTTGCGGTGTTCGACGCGCTGCTCACCGAGGCGCACGAGCACGGCATCAAGGTCAGCATCGACCTGGTGCCGAACCACACCAGCGATCAGCACCCGTGGTTCCAGGCTGCCCGCGCCACTGGGCCCGGCAGTCCGGAGCGGGAGCGCTACATTTTCCGCGACGGCATCGGCGATCGGCCGCCGAACAACTGGGTCAGCGCCTTCGGGGGGCCTGCTTGGACCAGGGTCGAGGACGGCCAGTGGTACCTGCACCTGTTCGCGCCGGAGCAGCCCGACCTGAACTGGCGCAATCTCGAAGTGCGGCAGGACGTCGAGCGCACGATGCGGTTCTGGCTGGACCGGGGCGTCGACGGGTTCCGCATCGACGTGGCGCACGGCATGGCCAAGCCGGACGGCCTGCCCGACATGGATCCGCGAGCGGCGCAGACCATTGGCCCGCACGACTACGTCGACCCCCGGTTCGACAACGAGGGCCTCGCCGACATCCACGCGTTCTTCCGGTCCGTGCTTGACGACTACCCCGACACGGTCGCGACTGGCGAGCTGTGGACGTTCGACGACAACCTGCTCGCCCGCTACCTGGAGCCGGGCAGGTTGCACCTCGGCTTCGACTTCCGGCTCGCGCTGACGCACTTCGACGCAGACAGGCTGCGCGCAGCGATCGACCGCTCGCTGGCCGTGCCACACCGGGTGGGCGCGCCCGCGACGTGGGCCCTGGGCAACCACGACGTATGGCGGCAGGTCAGCCGCTACGGCGGCGGGGAGGCCGGGCTGCGACGCGCACGGGCGATGCTGCTGGTGGAGCTGGCCCTGCCGGGCGCGGTGTATCTCTACAACGGCGATGAGCTGGGCCTGGACAACGTCGAGTTGCCGCCCGGCGTCGGCCACGACCCGCGTGCGCGGGCCGAAGGCGGTCACGACCGCAACGTGGCGCGGGCGCCGATCCCGTGGGAGGGCACGGCGCCGCCGTTCGGGTTCTCCACCAGCCGGCAGACGTGGCTGCCGATGCCCGCCGCGTGGACGGAGCGCACGGTGGAGGCCCAGCTGGAGGATCCGGACTCCACGCTGTCGCTGTACCGGGCGGCGATCGAGCTGCGCCACACCCACGAGGCGTTCAGTGGCGACGGCGTCGAGTGGTACGGCGCGCCCGTGGGGTGCTTCGCGTTCCGCCGCGCCGACCTCACCCGCGAGGACGACGAGTCCGGCGTGGTGTGCGTGCTGAACACCTCAGGCTCGCCGGTCGACCTGCCACCAGGCGACCTGCTGCTGGCCAGCGCCCCGCTCGTTGACGGCCATCTGCCGTCGGACGCTGCGGCGTGGTTGGCGTAGGGCGGAGCGTGAGCGTGGCCGTCGTCAGTCGAAGAGCTCGTCGATGCTGTCGATGGCCGCGGCGCGGCCGATCCACGCCCGGAGCTGGTCGAGGTCGGCGCAAGCGGTGATGCGCACGCGCCGCAGCGGGGGGCACCGCAGCCAGTACTTTCTCTCCGTTGGGCTGGTCGGCGCCGTGGGCCATGGCCGAGAGCACGCTTGTCGCCGTCCCGTCCGAGCTGGATCTCGATCACCACGGTCAGCACCGGCCGCTCGCCGTTTGCGAACACCACGACGGAGTCACGTTTCGCGGAACTGCTGGGGGAACTGGAAGCGACGAGCGATGGAGATGGTCATGGCCGTTGACGGCGAAGCGATGACATTGCCTTCCGCCGCACCCCTGCGTGCGGGTGATGGCCGCAGGATGATCGGCCAAGCCGCCGCAGTGCGAGGACTTGATCGCGACGGCATCGACGCGGTCGCGATCTGGCACGTCGCTACGGACGGCTTACGGACAGGCGCATGGGTTGTCCCGAGCGAGAAGGCATTCGGCGACGCAGCGACAGCGGAGTGGATGCTGGCTGTCTTGGCGCAACGAGCAATTCTGGCGTGGGATAACGCTGCCATAGCTCACGTCGAGCAGATAGAAGCGGCAGCACGCTCGCGATGGCCGGACACAAATCAAGTCAGGGCAGCTCATCCCACATGCCGAATCGGCACGCTGCTCTCCGCCTCGAGTGAAATGGCGGCGAACTCAAGCGCCTGGCGGATATCGGCAGCTTCCAGGTCAGGATGCTCAGCAAGGATCTGGTCAATCGACATGCCACGAGCAACCATGTGAACGATCGTCTTCACCGGAAAGCGCAAGTCGCGCATGCAGGGCTTTCCCGACATTACACCTGACCGTGCGGTGATGCGATCGAGAACCACACGTCCTCCCAGCGGCAACGACCCCGACCTCATCGACAGCCCACGTTGCGCCGCTAGAACACCAACGGGAGCAGGGCGTGCCTGCGGCGGAGCACGGCGCCGTAGCGGGCGTCCATGCGCAGCCACGATTCGGTCGCGCTCACCCGCACCACGTCGCCCGCCGCGGCATCGTCCCCGGAACCCTCGCCGGTGAAGCCCATGCCGGACAACGCGAACAGGCACCGCAGCTGCACCTTGAGGTCGAAGCTGTCGCTGCTGACGGTCAGCACCGGCTGGTCCAGCAGCGACGCGGGCGGCGTGCCCTGCGGACCGACGTTGTCCCGCACGACGTCGACACCCCGCTCGGTCACCTCGGACACCACCGACGCCGGCAGATCGTCGACGTGCTGCCACGTGCCGGACATCGGCAGGTCGGAGCGCCACAACAGGTCCCGAGACGGACCTGGGTCCATCCGCTCACCACCGGCCACGGTCAGCGCGGCGAGCAGTTCGTTGCCGGACACCGTAACGTCGCGCGGCTCGATCTCCCCGCGCACGCCCCTGGTCGCGAGGACGTCGAACGGCGTCATCGTCCACGCATCGAGCACGCCAGGAGTCTCCCGTTGCCGCAGCCGCACGACGGCCTGCCCGTCGAGACGCACGGCGCGGGCGACGAACGCGGCGAGGTTCTCCCGCTCGGCTGCGTCGGCAACACGTAGTTCTGTCACGGTCTCTACGGTACGCAGCGCGATGCGGCGAATGACGCCTTGGGTGTGCCTGGTGACGTGAATGACGCTTTCGCCGCACCCACCGCGGGGAAGGCGTCATTCACCGGGCCATGCTCCGTACCTCCCGCGCCGCAACGGACAGCGTCGCCAGGTCAAGGCGACCGGAACGGTGGATCTCGTCGAGCGTGACGCGGGCCCTGGCCAGCCGGGAGGCGTTGACCGTCTCCCACTCGGCGATCTTGTCGTCGACCTGGTCGTCCGGATCGCAGTGGCGCAGCGCGTCCAGCGTGATCATCCGCAGCGACTGGTAGATGTCGTCACGCAGCGCCAGCCGTGCCAGCGCGTGCCATCGGTTGCCGCGCTCCAGCGCGCTCACCGACGTCAACATCGCGTCGATGCCGAGGTGTGCGGACAGCGCGTAGTACAGCTCGGCGGTCTCGTGCGGGCTGCGTTCCTTGCTCAGCCCCACCTCGTGCTCGGCAAGCTCGGCCACCTCGATGACGTCGAGCAGCCCGTAGGTGTGCAGCAGCACCCCCATCCGATCGGCAAGATCAGGCGGCAGGCCGTTGCCGGCGAGTTCAGCGCGCTTGATGTCGACCGTCTCGGCCTGCGCACCCCGTAGGAAGCCTGCCACCCTGGGCATCAGCTCCGAGACCATGCCGGCGAACCGGTTGATCTCCGCGCCGACGGCGAGCGGCTGCGGACGGTTGGTCAGCCACCACCGCGATGCCCTGTCCAGCAGCCTGCGGGTTTCCAGCACAACGGCGTCAGCGTCCTCGGTGGCGACGTCGGTGCCGAGCGCGTCGACCTGCCGCCAGATGGCCTGCAGGTCGAACACCCTGGTGGCAACGGCGAAGGCGCGGACCGCATCGGTCGCGGTGGCGTTGAGCTCCTCGTTCAGCCGGTATGCGTAGCTCAGCCCGCCCCCGCCGACGACTTCGTTGACCACCTGGGTGGTGACGATCTGCCGGTTCAGCGGGTGCATGAGGATCTGCGGGTGGAACTGGTCGCGTAGCGCCGACGGGAAGTAGGCCGGCAGGATGCGCAGGAAGACTTCCTGGTCGGGCAGGTCGCTGTCGAGCAGCTCGTCCTTGAGGTCGAGTTTGACATGCGCGAGCAGCGTCGCCAGCTCCGGCGAGGACAGCCCCTGCCCCGCCTTGTCCAGTTCCTTGAACTCCTCGTTGCTCGGCAGCGCCTCCAGCTCCCTGTCCAGCGCTGCTTTGGTCTCCAGGTAGGACACCTGCCGCTGGTGCACCGAGGCCATCGCGGGGGCGTGCGTCCGCGAGATGCCGAGCACGGCGTTCTGCCGGTAGTTGTTGGCCAGCACCAGCTCGGCGACCTCGTCGGTCATCGACTCAAGCAGCGGCACCCGGTTCCCGCCGTCGAGGTGCCCCTCGTCGATGAGCTGCTCAAGCAGGATCTTGATGTTCACCTCGTGGTCGGAGCAGTCGACCCCGGCGGAGTTGTCCAGCGCATCTGTGTTGATCTTGCCGTCGTTGTGGGCGAACTCGATCCTGCCGCGTTCGGTCAGCCCGAGGTTGCCGCCCTCGCCAACGACCTTGACCCGCAGGTCCTTGCCGTTGACGCGCAGCGGGTCGTTGGTCTTGTCGTCGGCATCGGCGTGGCTCTCGGTTGACGCCTTGACGTAGGTGCCGATGCCGCCGTTCCACAGCAGGTCGACCGGGGCGAGCAGGATCGCGCGGATCAACTCGTTCGGCGTCAGCTTGGTGACGCCGTCCGCGATGCCGAGCGCCTCACGCACCTGCGGAGTGATCGGCACGGACTTCGCACTGCGGGAATACACCCCGCCGCCCTCGCTGATCAACGACGTGTCGTAGTCCTCCCAGGACGACCGGGGCAGTGCGAACATCCGCGTGCGCTCCAGGAAAGCCGCGGCAGTGTCCCTAGGGTCAGGGTCGAGAAAGATGTGCAGGTGGTTGAACGCCGCGACCAGGCGGATGTGCTCGGACAGCAGCATTCCGTTGCCGAAGACGTCGCCAGCCATGTCTCCGATGCCGACAACGGTGAAGTCCTGCCGCTGGGTGTCGACGCCCAGTTCGCGGAAGTGCCGCTTGACCGACTCCCACGCGCCCTTGGCGGTGATGCCCATGGCCTTGTGGTCGTAGCCGACCGAACCACCGGAGGCGAAGGCGTCACCGAGCCAGAAGCCGTAGCTGGCCGAGACGTCGTTGGCGATGTCGGAGAAGGTCGCCGTGCCCTTGTCGGCGGCCACGACGAGGTAGCTGTCGTCGCCGTCGTAGCGCACAACGGACGGCGCAGGCACCGTGACGCCTTCCTTGCGGTCGTCGGTGAGATCGAGCAGGCCGGAGATGAACATCCGGTAGCAGGCGACGCCCTCGGCCTGCCGCGCTTCCCTGTCGGCGCCGGGGTCCCCCGTTGGCGCGGGCGGGCGCTTGACGACGAAACCGCCCTTCGCGCCGACCGGCACGATCACGGCGTTCTTCACCGCCTGCGCCTTGACAAGACCGAGCACCTCGGTGCGGAAGTCCTCCCTGCGGTCCGACCAGCGCAGCCCACCGCGCGCGACAAGCCCGAACCGCAGGTGCACGCCTTCCACCCTTGCGGAGTAGACGAAGATCTCGAACCTCGGCCTCGGCTCCGGCAGGTCAAGCACCGCCTCCGGCTCCAGCTTGATCGAGAGGTACGCCCTCGGCTGCCCGTGCTCGTCGGTGACGTAGTAGTTGGTGCGTAGCGTCGCGGTGATCACCGCGAGCAGGCTGCGCAGGATGCGGTCCTCGTCGAGGCTGACCACGGCGTCGATCACGGTGCTGATCTCGGAAACGATGCCGTCGACCCGGTCGGCGCGGCCCTCGTCGGGCACGTCTACGTCGAATTTCGCCTCGAACAGCCGCACAAGCGCCGCCGCGATCGCCGAGTTCGCCAGCACGGCGTCCTCGATGTACTCCTGCGAGTACGGCGTGCCGGCCTGGCGCAGGTAGCGCGAGTACGCCCGCAGCACGGCGGCCTGTCGCCAGGTCAGACCCGCGCGCAGCACCAGTCCGTTGAAGCCGTCGACCTCGGCGTTGCCCTCCCACATCGCGCGGAAGGCGTCCTGGAAGCGCTCCCGCACCTCAAGCAGCGCCGTCTCGTCGTCGAACCGCTCAAGCACCGTGGGATCGACCCGCAGCCCGAAGTCGTAGATCCAGCCGCGCGCGCCGTCGGCGAGGCTGATCTCGTACGGCCGCTGGTCGACGACCACGACGTCCATCTTCTGCAGCATCGGCAGCAGCGATGACAGCGTGACGCCCTCACCGAGCAGGTACAGCTTGAACCGGCGCCGGTCGGTGTGCTTCTCGTCCGGCACGTAGAACGACATCGCGACATCGTCCTCGCTGGACAGCGACTCGACAGTACGAAGGTCAGCCAGCCCGGTTGCGGCGTCGAAGTCTTCCTTGTACGCCTCGGGCACCGCGCTCGCGAGCCGCTGGCCGAGCTGATACGCGGTCTCGTCGCGGTGGCCGTCGTCGCCGACTGCCACCCGCTCGGCGTGGATCGCCTCGATGAGCCGGTCGTCCCAGCCGCGCACGGCGTCATTGAGCAGCTCCTGCAGCCGCAGCGCGTCCGGCTCGATCATCCGTTCCGGTTGAGTGTGCACTGTGAAGTGCACCTGCGCGAACAGCGTCTCCCCCAGCCGGACGGCGAACTCCACGATGTCCGCGTCCAACTCAGTGCGCAGCACCTCCTGCATCGCCTGCCGGGTCTGCGTGGAGTACCGGTCGCGCGGGACGAACACCACGCAGGAGTAGAACCGGCCGTACGGGTCACGGCGCAGGAACGCCCGGAGCCTGCGCCGGTCGGCGAGCGCGATCGCGCCGGTGACGGTGGCGTACAGCGAGTCGGGGTCGGTGGAGAACAGCTCGGCGCGCGGCCAGCTCTGCAGCACCTCCAGCATCCCCTGGCCGGAGTGCGACCCGATCGGGAACCCGGCACGGTGGATGACGTCCCGGACCTTGCGCTCGATCACCGGGATGTCGAGCACGTCCTCGTGCAGCGCCGAGGTGGTGAACATCCCGAGGAAGCGGTGCTCACCGACCACGTTCCCGTCGTCGTCGAAGGTCTTGACGCCGATGTAGTACGGGTGCACCGGGCGGTGCACTGTGGACGGCGCGCTCGCCGGGGTCAGCACCAGCAGGGTGGGCGCCAGCGCCGTCTCGGCCATGTCCGGGCCCTTGGTGAGGTCGCGGGCGGCGAGGCTGTCCTGCCGCAGTACGCCGAGCCCCGACGCCAGCACCGCGCGCAGCGCGGGGTGCTGTTCCCCCTGCGCGGCCGCGGAAGTCTCGGCGACGTCCTCGGTGATGACCTCGTAGCGCCGGTAGCCGAGGAACGTGAAGTGCCCCCGCACGAGCCAGCGCAGCAGCGCCTCGCCGTCGGCGACCTCGGACGACGACAGGTTCGGCGGCGACGTCTTCAGCTGCTCGGCGATGTCCAGCGCGGTCGCCGACATCCGCTCGGTATCCTCGACGACCTCGCGGACGTCGTTGATCACGGCGTGCAGCCGGTTCTCCATCTCCAGCGCGCGCTCGGCGTCGGTCATCCGGTCCAGTTCGAGCAGGATCCACGACTCGGTCGCCGCCCCCTCTGGCGGTTCGGCGGCGTCGGCGGTGGGGTGCAGCTCCCGCAGTGAGCCGGTGACGTCGCGGCTGACGACGACGATGGGGTGCACGATGCGCTGCACGTCGATGCCGGAGCGGGCGAACTTGGCCGCGACGCTGTCGACGAGGAACGGCATGTCGTCGGTGACGATCTGGACCACGGTGCCGTCGCTGGACCAGCCGTTCTCCTGCGCGTCGGGCTTGCCGATCCACACGGCGGGCGAGCCGGGTGTGCGTTGCTCCGCGAGCCGCTTGTGGGCGCGCACCGCACCAACGAGGTCAGCGGGGTCGGTGCCAACGATGTCCTCCGGCGGGACGTGGCGGTAGTAGAGGCGGATCAGGTCGGCGATGTCGGACGCCACCGACGCAGCCCGCTCCACGAGGGCGTCGCGTTGCTGCTCGAGCGACGGGGTCTCCACGTGGCCACCGGCGACCCGTTCCGAACTACCCACTGTGGTCATGCCGACTCCCATCCTGCCCCGTTCCGCTCGACGCTCGCCGCCAGCGACGTCGAGCATCCGGCGGCATCCCCATTCATTCCGCACGCTCGTGCGCCGCTACTCCGACTGCCGTTTCGCACGCGCGCTGCTGCTCGCCAGGAGCGGACCGCGACGCTGCGATCGACGCCACACACCCTAGCTCCGTCGCCTCGCCAGTGTCCTCCCCGGAGGCAGCGCGACGTCTCCCAGCGACACGCTATGCTGCGGGGTTCCTGCATGCTGCGGGGTTCCTGCGGCCGGCCCCTGGCCGCAGGCATCTGACCCCTGGACGGCACGGCGTCCGCGCTGCGTCTGGCTCCTGACCGCACGGGTCACCGGAGCCGTGCGGTGACCCCGAGGGCGCTCAGATCGGGCCTCCGCCGTGCTTGCCGCGCAACGGGCTGTCGCCGTTGACGGCATGGCCGTTGGCGCCGCCACGCCCGGTGGCCGACCCGCTGGTCTCGGTGCGCTGCCAGCGCCTGCTGCGTACTCGTGGTGTCACCGGTGAGTTGTCGTCGTCGCCGTTGGCCCAGCTACTGAACACGGCCAGCACGCTGTCGAGTTCCCTCACCGGCTGCGGCTCAGGCTCGGCCTCCGGCGCGCTCTCGGGCTCCGGCGCGGTGTCCGCTTCCGGCGCGGTGTCCGCTTCCGGCGCGGCCTCTGCGTGCGGGCGGGGCGACGCCTCCTGCTCGACCTCCTGCGGAGCGGACGGCGACGTGGCGTCGACGTTGGGCGGGGCGGCGTACGGCATCTCCGCCTCCGGCGCGGGCTCGGGCTCCGGCTGTCGTTCCGGCTGCGGGTCGGGACGCCAGGACCACTCCGCATGGGCGGGTTGCGCGGCCCACGTCGGACGTGCGGGCGGCTCCGCGCGCGGTGCTTCGGGCTGCCGCTGCTCCTCCGAACGTTCGGTCCACGACGGGCTCGGGGGCTGCTCCTCCGGCGCGGGCTGTTCCCATGGCATCGGCGGCCGCGACCGATGCGTCGTCGGCTCATCGCGCTGCTCGCCCCAGGACGTCTGGCTCGGCTGCTCGCCCCAGGACGTCCTGGTCGTTCGCTCGGTCCAGTCCGTGCTCGCCACCTCGTCGGACTGTTCATGCCGCCCACGCCGCTCCGGCTCGTCTTCGGACGCGCGTCGCCTGCCACCGGACCCGATCGAGACGCCGAGACGATCAAGCACCGAACGCGCCGACGGCATGCCCTCGGCCTGGTGCCGGGCTCCTGCTTCCGCCACCTCGGGCACGGAGTCCTTGGTCGTCGCCCACGACACGGCAGGCTGTTCGACGGTCTCCCACGCTGCGGTCGATGGCGGTGCCGCAGCGGGCTCGGGTGCGGCAGGCGCGGTGTGCGCGGACTCGTGCGCAGCGGGCGCGGGGTACTCCGCAGCGGCCGCAGCGGGTTCGGACAGCGCAGGCTCCCACGACGCGGGCTCCGGCAACGCATGCTCGTGCGGCGCGGTGTCGGACCACGCGGGCTCGCTGCGCGGCGGGGGCATGTCGGCGGTTATCGCTGGCATCATCTGCGTGGCCTCTGTCGACGGCTCCACCCGCCTGCGCTTTCCGGATGGCTGGCTCTTGCGCTGCTGCGCGACGCGCTCCTCGTGCTCGGCGAGCGCGCGGTTGAAGTCGGCGGCGGGCTGCTCTCCCCTGCCGAACTCGCCGGTGAGCAAACCGAGCGCCTGCCGCCGCAGCCTGCCGTAGCTGTGCTCGAACACCCGCGCCTCCCGCAGGCACGCCAGCGCTTCCGTCGGCCTGCCGAGCTGCTCCTCGATGTGGGAGAGCTCCAGCAGCAGCCGCGAGCTGAGCGCGAGCAGTTCGTGCCGCCGAGTGTGGTGCAGCGCGTCGCGGATGAGCATGCCCGCCATCTCGGGGGCGGCGGACGCCAGGTACACCCTGGTCGCGATGGCCAGCCGCATCCAGGCGAGCGGCGCGATGGACGCCGCCCGCGCCGATGCGGCGAACAGCGGTTGCGCGAGGGCATCGGCATCCCCGCGCGAGCCCTGATCCAGCAACGCGCATACCAGCTCCAGCGTGAGCCGTGCCCGCATCTGGGTACCGTCGACGAGGACGTCGTCGCTGGCTTCGACCATGTCGAGTCCTTTGCGCGCCGCGTCGATCGACGCCGAGATGTCACCGTGCCGACGCAGGTGCGCCGCTGTACGCGCCTGCACCAGCGCGCGCATGCTGACCCGGTCGGCGTCCCCGATCCCCGGGTCGGACTCCGCCAGCTTGTCGGCCTCCTCCAACGCTCTGTCGAGCACGCCCCTGCGCCCGATGGAGGCCATGCAGCCCACGAACTGCAGCAACGCACCGATCCGGCACACCGGCTGGGCGTGTTCATCGGCGAGCACCGGCCGCAACGCGGCGAGCCCGGTCAACGGGACGCCGACGCTGCGCGCACACAACGCGAGTTCGGTGCGCATCTGCGCGGCGAGGTCGGCGTGCCCGTCAACCTCCGCAGTGCGCAGCACCACGACCGCCCGGTTGACGACCTCGGCGCGGTAGCCAAGCCTGACCCGCGCCGACACCGACAATCCCTCAGCGTACGCCCAGATTCGCTCCGAGCCAGACGCCTCGGCGAGCGCCGCCGCCCGCTCCCCGAACACCAACGCGAGTTCGGGCGCACCGAACATCAGCCGCAGACCGTCGGAAACCAGCGTTTCGGCAGGATCGTCGGCCTGCGCTGAGGAAGGCGCGCTGCGTCTCGCTCGCCTGTCCTGGCTGTGCGTGCTGGCTGCCACGAACCCTCCGCTGATGTAATCGACTCGATCGCGCTCGTGTCAGTCGCGAGTCAGTTTGCGGTACGTCACCCTATGGGGTCGCGCTGCCTCCTGCCCGAGTCGGTCGATCTTGTTTTTCTCGTAGCCCTCGAAGTTGCCTTCGAACCAGAACCACTTGGCGGGGTTCTCGGCGGTTCCCTCCCACGCCAGGATGTGTGTGGCGACCCGGTCGAGGAACCAGCGGTCGTGCGAGATGACCACCGCGCAGCCGGGGAACTGCTCCAGCGCGTTCTCCAGCGAGCCGAGAGTTTCGACATCGAGGTCATTGGTCGGCTCGTCGAGCAGGATCAGGTTCCCGCCCTGTTTGAGTGTCATCGCCAGGTTCAGCCGGTTCCGCTCACCACCGGAGAGCACGCCCGCTGGCTTCTGCTGGTCGGGGCCCTTGAACCCGAACGCGCTCACGTAGGCGCGTGACGGCATCTCGGTCTGCCCGACGTGGATGTAGTCGAGACGATCGGACACGACTTCCCACACCGTCTTGTCAGGGTCGATACCGGCCCGCGTCTGGTCCACATAGGACAGCTTCACGGTGTCGCCGATCTTGACCGAGCCCGAGTCCGTCTCCTCCAGCCCGACGATCGTCTTGAACAGCGTGGTCTTACCGACACCGTTCGGCCCGATCACGCCAACGATGCCGTTGCGCGGCAGGGTGAACGAGAGCCCGTCGATGAGCGTCCTGTCGTCGAAGCCCTTGGTCAGGTCATTGACCTCGACCACGACGTCACCCAGCCGGGGGCCCGGCGGGATCTGAATCTCCTCGAAGTCGAGCTTCTTGGTCTTCTCCGCCTCGGCCGCCATCTCCTCGTAGCGTTCGAGCCGCTGACGGGACTTGGTTTGCCGGGCCTTGGCACCCGAGCGGACCCAGTCCAGCTCGCTCTTGAGCCGCTTGGCGAGCTTGGCGTCCTTCTTGCCCTGAACCTCCAGCCGCTCGCGCTTCTTCTCGAGGTACGTGGAGTAGTTGCCCTCGTACCCTGCGACCCGGCCCCGGTCCAGTTCCATGATCCACTCGGCCACGTTGTCGAGGAAGTACCTGTCGTGCGTGACGGCGAGGACGGCGCCTGGGTAGTCGGCCAGATGCTGTTCGAGCCAGAGCACGCTCTCGGCGTCAAGGTGGTTGGTTGGCTCGTCGAGCAGCAGCAGATCGGGCTTGGACAGCAGCAGCTTGCACAGTGCGACCCTGCGCTTCTCACCGCCGGAGAGGTGGCTGACGGCCTCGTCACCCGCCGGGCAGCGCAGCGCGTCCATGGCCTGCTCGAGCTGTGAGTCCAGTTCCCAGGCGTCGGCGTGGTCCAGGTCCTCCTGGAGCTTGCCCATCTCCTCCATCAGCTCGTCGCTGTAGTCGGTGGCAAGCTTCTCGGCGATCTCGTTGAACCGGTCGAGCTTGACCTTGATCTCGCCGAGCCCCTCCTCGACGTTGCCGCGCACCGTCTTGCTCTCGTTCAGCGGCGGCTCCTGCATCAGGATGCCGACCGACGCACCAGGCTGGATGAACGCCTCACCGTTGCTAGGCTGGTCGAGTCCCGCCATGATCTTCAGAACCGTGGACTTCCCTGCGCCGTTCGGTCCCACGACGCCGATCTTGGCGCCCGGATAGAACGCGGTGCTGACGTCGTCGAGGATTACTTTGTCACCGACGGTCTTGCGCACCTTCTTCATGGTGTAGATGAACTCGGCCATGGCACACGATGGTAGAGCCGTCCGCATTGGCGCATGACGGCGGTCGGCAACTCCACTGGCGGTATCGGTAGCCGTCGCGCCGGACCCGGTTGAGTGACACACGTCGACGACGCACAGCGACGGACCAGCTCAGGCGGCATGGCGTGCCTCCCTCTCCGTCGGTGGTGTCGCTGGGGCTCGCGGGACGACCGGCGCGGGCTCCGACGTGCCCGCCTGGGTGCCGGTGCGCATCCTGACAACGGTCGCGGTGGCTCTGGCTAGGTTCGGCCCGACGGCGTAGGCATCTACCTCGTTGATGTACCTGGTCGTGCCGCTGTCGTCGTACTCCCGCGTGCGCAACCTGCCCGCCACCATGACTTCGTCGCCTTTGTGCAGCGACGCCCAGACGTGCCGCGCGAGTCTGCGCCAGCACGTCACCCACACGGAACACTTGTGGCCGTCGACCCACTCCCCTGCCTCCTTGTCGAAGCGCCGCTCGGTGCTGATGACGAGGAACCCGACCGACTCACCGCCGTCGTTGAGCTCGCGTTTGATCGGCTCAGTCGCGATCCGGCCGTTGATGTTGAGGTAGGTCTCGCTGATGGGCATGGCTCGTTTCTCCCCGTCGCTCGTTGTTGCGGACACGCCATGAGCGTGCGCGAGGACCGAGCGCCGCGGGGAACGTGCGCCGACATGTGCATAACCCGGCCCGCCACTGGCGCCATCGGCGCGTCCACCGGAGCGGCTGTGGACAATCCGAGACGACAGTGTCAGGGGCGGGGCTGCCTGCTCTCGTTCGCCATGCGACGCAACATCTCGTTGTAGGCGGCGAGATCGGCCTCGCTGTCGGCGTCAGCCTTGCGGTCCATGCGCGTGGCCTGCCGCTCGTCGGCGCGCGCCCACTGCACCATCAGCGCGATCAGCACGATCAGCGCCGGAATCTCGCCGGATGCCCAGGCGATGCCCCCGCCGAGGCGCTGCTCCGAGAGCAGGTTGTCGACCCACGGCATGTCGAGGCCTCGGTAGAAGGCCGCGCCGATGACGGTCTGCGAGCTCATCAGGATGACACCGAAGAAGGCGTGGAAGGGCATCGACGCGAACATCAGCCCGAGGCGCCCGAGCGGCTGCAGCGGGCGCGGCGCGGGGTCGACGCCGATCAGCGGCCAAAAGAAGACGTAGCCGACAAGGAGGAAGTGGGCGTTCATCGCCAGGTGCGCCCAGTGGTAGTTGAGGGCGGCTTCGAACAGTCCGGAAAAGTACAGCAGGTAGAACGACCCGACGAACAGGACGCCCGCGACGAGCGGTTGCGTCAGCCCACGCGAGACCGGCGAATGCACGAACGCCATCACCCATTCGCGTGGTCCTGGTGCGCCGTTCTTGCCGGCCGGCGGCAGTGCGCGCAGCGCGAGCGTGACCGCTCCGCCGAGCACGAGGCACACCGGCGCCACCATCGACAGCAGCATATGGTTGCCCATGTGCACGCTGAACATGGCTGGCGCGTACTTGCCGATGCCGGACGACGTCGAGATCAGGATCGTGGTGCAGCCGAGCAACCATGCGATCGTGCGCCCCACCGGCCAGGTGTCACCACGGCGGCGCAGCCGCAGCACGCCCGCGATGTAGACGGCGGCGAGGGCGACGGCGAGCGAGCCGTAGATGAGGTCGAAGCGCCAGTCGAACAGCAAGCGGGCCAGGGTCGGCGGGCCTTCCAGCGGGTAGCCGATGAGCATTTCCGTCCTGCCTGGTACGGCGGCGATGTCCGCAGGCGGCTGGGTGCGCGCCAGGGCGCCGGCGATGCCGAGCGTCACGAACATGATCAGCACTTCAACCCCGGCGAGCTGCATGAAGGCGCCCTTCGTGCCGCGCTCGGTGAGCGCGCGTACGCCCCTGGTGCGCTGCTGCTGGCCGAACACACCGAGCATGCCCAAGGCGGTGAGCTTGCCGAAGACCAGCAGGCCGTACTGAGTGGTGAACAGATCAGCAGGCGCGACTCGCACCAGCGCGTTGATCACCCCGGAAACGGCCATCGCGATCCAGCAGGCCAACGCGATACGGGAGAACCGGCGCGCCGCCAACGGCAGATCGGGGCCCTTCCGCCTGCCGAGCGCGATCAGCGCGATCAGGCCACCGACCCATAGCGCGGCTGCAACGAGGTGGATCAGCAGGCTGTTGGTCGCCAGGTCGTGCGAGCCGCCCGACGAGGAGTGCCCCGTGGCGCCGACCGGGATCAGACCGCCGACGGCCAGGAAGAACAGCGCCGTCGTCCAGCCCCACGACAGCACCACCCGTGAGGCGACGGCCAGCACGAACGCGATGAACGCGGTGATCAGCCACGCCTTCGGCTGCTCGATCGCACCTACGAACTGGACGAATACCTGGGGGTCGAGCAGATCGGTGACCGGCCTGCCAGCGCCTTCGGCAGCGGCGAACACCGCGGCGGCGATTGACGTCACCATCCAGCACCAGGCGGACATCGCTGCGGTGCAAACGGCGGCGTAGCCGTCCGCAGCGAGGGTGCCGGACTTCTGCGGCGGCACCAGAAACGCGGCCAGCAGCAGCGAGCCAATGGTGACGACGGCGGCGATCTCGGCGAGCACGCGCGTCACAGTGACGCCGTATCGGGTGAACGCACCGGGATCGGAGATACCGGCGATCTCGTCCCCGGCGGCACCGGACAGTGTGATTAACAGCACCGAGACCACGAAGGCGAGCGACGTCCCCACCACGGCGAGTGTGACCACGCCCGCTGGCCGACGCGTGCGCGTCGGCGTCACTGGTCCCTGCTGTTCCCGCACATCAGAAGGGTAGAGTGCGGTCCGGTGGCACCGACGCGCGCACCCCGCACGCGGGTGAAATGCGGCACCGCCCCCAGCGGGCCGTTAGTACGCATGGTCACCCGCGATGAGGCCATACGGGTGACCTCACGGCATGCCGGAACGCGCCTCAGCTGAAACAATCGTGACATCTGACGCGATCACACCAACGGCTACCGATAAACTTGGCCGAAGCGCCAGGCGTAGCCTCGGCCCGCCTCCGTAGCTCAGCTGGATAGAGCAAGAGCCTTCTAATCTCTAGGTCGCAGGTTCGAGTCCTGCCGGGGGCACTGGATTGACCAGGGGAAACGGTCTGGCGACTAGACTGAATTGGTCGCTCACAAGGCCTGCGTGGCATGGTTTGTGGCATGGACGGCTGTAGAATCGGCCCCGTGAGCACACCCAGCAAGCGCCGCAAGCGTCAGCGCGGCAACATCGAACAGCTGCGCAGTGGCGCGCTGCGGGTGCGCGTCTACGCTGGGGTCGATCCCCTCACAAAGAAAGATCACTACCTGGTCGAGACGATCCCTGCCGGCCCGAACGCTGAACGGGAGGCGGAGAAGGTCCGCACTCGGCTGATCAATCAGGTCGATGAGCAACGCAATCCGCGTACCAAGGTCACCGTCGCGCAGCTGATCGAGAAGTACCTCAGCGTGGCCAACATCGATCCGGGCACGCGGCGGGGTTACGAGCGCAACCTCCGCAATCATGTGAAGCCGCTGTTGGGGTCCGAGCAGGCTGGCAAGGTCGACGCTCACATCCTGGACTTGTTCTACGCCGAGCTGGGCAGGTGCCGTCGCCACTGTGACGGGAAGCAGCGCATCGACCACCGGACGGCCAAACCGCACGAGTGTGATCATCGCTGTGTTCGGCATGAGTGCGAACCGCTCGCGCCGTCGACGGTGCGCCGGATCCATTTCCTTCTCAGCGGCGCGTTCAGCCGCGCGGTGCGCTGGGGCTGGATCACGGTGAACCCGGCCAGCATGGCCGAACCACCGCCCGAGCCGCCCCCGAACCCGGATCCGCCGACACCGGAAGAAGCCGCGCGCATCGTCAACGCGGCGTGGGAAGATCCCGACTGGCATGCCTTCGTCTGGACCGCGATGACGACCGGGGCACGACGGGCGGAGCTGTGTGGCCTGCGCTGGCACCGAGTCGATCTCAGGACAGGGACTCTCGTTGTTCGCAAGAGCATCGATCAGAACGGGAGCGAGGCCACCGAGAAGGACACCAAGACGCACCAGCACCGCCGGATCGCGCTCGACCCGGAAACGGTGGCCGTCTTGACCGACCATCGAGCCCGATGCGAGCAGCGAGCATCCAGTCTCGGTGTCACGCTCGCGCCGGACGCCTTCGTCTTCTCGCTCGCGCCCGACGGCAGCACGCCGATGAAGCCCGACACCGTGACGCAACGCTACGGACGGCTCGCACAACGCCTCGGCATCGACACCACCATTCACAAGCTGCGGCACTACTCGGCCACCGAACTTATCGCCGCAGGGGTCGACGCCCGCACCGTCGGAGGACGACTCGGCCACGCCGGTGGCGGCGCAACCACCCTGCGGGTGTATTCGGCCTGGGTGGCCGAGTCCGACCAGCGAGCTGCCAGCACCCTGACCGCGCGCATGCCTGCGAGATCGACCGAACCGTTTGACCGGGCCGAATACGCGAAGGCTGAGCCGCGAACGGCACCCGAGAAGATCGCGGCCGCCATCCGGCAGCTAATCCTGTCGGGCGAACTGGCGCCTGGTTCGCCGGCACCGAGCCAGAAGGCCATCGCGGTCGAGCATCACGTGTCGGCGGACACCGCACACCGCGCCATGGACCTGCTCAAGACGTGGGGGCTTGTCGAGGCAAGCCGCGGCCGACGTGCCATCGTCACTGAACCGAGACAGGATGAGATGCCGCAGCCAGTGCGCGAACCTGATGCATCCGCGCCGATTCGCCCGGGAAGCACCCCGACCGCCGAATCAGGGACCGCGCTTCTGCAACTGACCCTCGTCCACCGAAGCGAGGTCGTGCGAACCTTCACGGCCGAGGCGGATCCATCCGACCCGACGCATCTCCGGCGCCTGCTGACCAACGCCGCCCGGCGCCATGGCGGGGACGAAGTCGATCTCGCTGACTACGAACTCGAAGTACGTGCGAATGGCTCGAACGAACTCATCACCACTTTCGCGGCGTTGTAAGCCAGCTGACACTCGAGAATGGACCTCCTCCCAAGTTCAAGGCGCCAACCCGTAGCTGAATCGATCCCGCAGCAGCCTCGAGACGGGCAGGAGCTGAGTCCCGCTCGCGGCCATCGCAGCGATCGCGTCACTGCTCGCGCCCCGTCGAGCCAGCAGGGACTCTGCGGGGACTGCCGTGGGGATGTTGGGGACTTCTCCCTGCCCGCTCCCCAGCCGTGGGTCACCGGGGTGAGCAGGGCAAACGAGGCCTGGGGATGCTCGTTCGGGGCTTTGCGCGGGCCGTGAAAGCGGTCTGATCGGCGGCGTTCGATCTGGACAGGTTCGTCCCTCTGTCACTCATCGATTTGCGTCTTATCGCCGCCATCGTCTGTGGTGCCGGTGGCGTCGCGCTGAGCGAGGGCGGTGGTGATGTCTTCGGCGCGGATGACTTTGACACCGCCAGATTTGGCGACGGTGATGTCGTGTTCGGCGAGCGCCGCACGAAGGTGCTGGAAGGTCCAGTGCTCATACTCAGCAGGATTCTGTTCAGCGAGGCGGGCGAGGACGACTTGGGTGCGAACTCGGCGTTCGCCGCGCATCGCCTGGTTGATGTTGGCGAGGTGGTCGACGGGGGCGGCCTCGACCGCGGGCTGCTGTCCGGTGGCGGGGAGTTCGCGGTGCGTGTCGCCTAGTTGCTGCATAGAGCGGGTGATGATGGGGGTGACGTCGTCGACTTCGTCTTCAAAGGGGATGTAGAAGGTGCGGACGAGTTCGAAGGTGGCGTCGGTGAGGCCGACGGCGACGCAGGTGCCGCAGTCGGTTTTCATGCGTAACTCGGTGGCGCGGACACCGGCCTTATATTTGCCGGAGCCGAGCAGCCCGTCGTTGGCGACGTGGTCGGCGACGGCGAACGCGATGCCGCAGGAGACGTTGCGGGTGATCTCCTTCGGGATGGAGTCCTTGGTGGGTGACTGGGTCGCCAGCAGCAGGATGATGCCGTATTTGCGGCCCCGTTTGATCAACCGAACAGCCAACTCTTCGGCGCGTTTGCCGTAGGTGGGGTGTTGGTATAGTTCGTGGCATTCGTCGATCGCGCACAGCAGCGGATGTAGGCCGAGGTGGCCCTTATCGGCGAGCTTGCGCGAGACCTTCGGCGGCCGCCCCGGTTGGGCGCCGAGGATTTTGCCGCGGCGTTCCATCTCCTCGAGCAGGTCCTCGAGCGCGGCGAGGGTGGCTTGGGCGACGGTGTCGTCCATGCCCATCGCGTAGCGCGATAGGCGTGGGGTGAAGGGGTCGAAGTCGGGGGATTCGCCCATGACGAACACCCACAACTCCGCGGTGACATCCAACGCGGCACCGAGCAGCAAGGTGCGGAGCGCGGAGGATTTGCCCTGGCCGGGGCGGCCGCCGATGAGCCAGTTCGCCTCGACGAGCGGGGCGTTGATGACCACGCCGCGCTGGGTGCAGCCGAACGGCACCCCCTCGAACACGTCCACGGTGCCATCGTGTTGGAGTGGCCACTGGCCGGCGCCGCCGCCGAGGGTGTGCTTGTCGGCAATCCACAGGTCGAGCAGCCCGTCTTCCTCGCCCTTGGTGGGCCAGGTCTCCAGGGAGGCGCGGCCGAGGTTGGCGGCGAGTTTGGCGCGCTGGGCGGCGACCATGTCGGCGGTCACCCCCATCGGCAGCCGGACCTGGGCGAAGGTGCCATCCCCGTCGCGGCGCGCCGGGACGGTATAGACGAGCTCACCGCCGTCCTTGAAGAACGTGTTCAGCGGTGCGATCCCCAGGTGGGCAAGCGCCTTGGAGATCATGCGCTCGTCGACCCACGAGTCGGCATCCTCGCGCTGGGGGTGGATCAGCCAGCCCGCCCCCGGCGTGAGATCCCGACCCTCGTAGACGGCGGCGATCAGCCACACCACCGGCGCGATCAGCACCAGGTCCCTGGCGACCGTGCTGACGATCGAGAGGACGTCGTAGCTGGTGGCCAGCCAGTCCCACATCCGCTCCCTCGGCAGCACCGCGTCCGTGATGATCAACGCGATCGCCGCGACGATCACCACGAGCGCGGCGATCCCAGCGCGGTGCAGCAGGAGGCCGACCTTGGCCCACCGGGCCTTGGCTTGGGCGCGGATGGCGTCTTGCGCGTCGCGGCGGGCCTCGGCGTCCCTGGCGAGGCGGGCGGCGCGGGCGTCGGCACGCAGGTCGCCGTAGGTGAGGAATGTCCACGCCTTGACCGCCCACCGCCAGTGACCCCGTAGGGCGAACCACAGCAGCCGGAGGAGGTCGCGGGGCAGCATGCGCAGCCGATAGCCCGCAACTGTACGGAGCCGCAGGACACGCTCCGACCGCCACACACGGCCGATCAGCAGCATGACGCGCCGGAGCAGTCGCCATCGTTCACGAGAATCCGGAGTGTCGGTGTGGGGTGGGGTGTCGTCGACGAACTCGGCGTCGAAGACCTTCGGTTCCACCGCGCCCGCCGACCATTGGTTGGGGGTGTTCACGGGATCGTCGCGGTGGGCGTTCATGACCGCTCACCACCCCCGGAGCGCGATCCATCGGAGGCCGAATTGAGTTCGGCGGTCAGGGTGCTCGCGAGCCGTGACGACAGCCCACGGGAGCAGCCCGTGACCTCGCGAACCCACGCCGGGCTCACCTCCACGCCCGGCGACCATGCGTGGCGTGCTTCGGCGAGGTAGTCGTGGAAGTACTTCCGACGCATGCGAGGCCGCCGCGGCCCGGAGCGTTTCGCGGACGACCGCGCCGTCGCAGCTCCGTCATCGTCGGCGCCGTTGATGCTGTCGGTGTTGTGGAGGCGGTGGGCGGTGTCGGTGAACGCGACCGTGACGGCCTCGGTCAGCTTGTCCCGCAGATCGGTGACCGCTTCGGCGGCGACGAACACCACCAGCGGTGGCACCGAGTGCAGCACGATGCCCGACAGGCTGCCCGCGGTGTACGACGCCCAGGTGTTCATGACATACGTCGCACCCAGGGTGAACCACTTCGCGGCCCGCACCCAGCCTCCGGTGCGCACCCGGTAGCGGGCGGTGGTCTGCTCGGCCCGCAAGATGGCCAGCAACACCAGCGACACCATCGGATCCAGCAGCCACGCCGTCAGCCACGGCAGCGACCACGCGGGCGCACCGGCGGCGGCGAAGGTTTCGACGTTGGTCATGGTGAACGCCAGCCCGAGTCCGATCCCGGCCCAGCACATCCGATCCACCTGCGCCCGGACGTGTTCGACGCGCAGTGCCACCACGTCCGGGTGGGTCTGATACGCCCGCAGTTCGGCGGCCTCGGCCGCCTCCCGTGCCAACCGCTGCGCCCGCCTCGACGTCGCATCGCTCGCACTACCGGGCTGGGTCATCGGCGGCCACCACCCCGGTGCAGGGCGTCCGTGGTGGTGACGGTCAACGCGCGGGTGAGCACGGAGGCGGCGAGCAGGTCCGGCAGAGCGAGCAGGACCAGCAGCAGGGCGGGGTTGCCGGTGGGGTGGGTGATCACCACCCACTGCACGCCCACCAGCAGTGCAGCGGTGATGATGACGCGTCCGGCCAGCGACACCACGCGGACACCGGCCCGGGTGGCGTCCGCGGCGCGGCGAGCCCGGCGGCTGCGCGCCCGCCACACCAGCGCGAGCGCGAGCAGCACACCCACCGCGGTGAGCACCTGGGTCGGTGTGACGGCGATCGTCACTCGTCCTCACCTCCCCACCGACGCTGCCGGTTGGGGTGGCGCCGTTGCCACACCCGATACCCGCCGCGCGTTTCTTGCCAGCGGGGGTAGAGCTCGCGCCGGTGTTGCTCGGCCATCGCGCCCCACACACCGATGGTGTCGGGGCCGGCCTTGCGCAGCTCTAGTTCGAGGCAGTCGTCCATGACCGGGCAGCCAGCACACAGGAACTCGGCCAGCGCCCGATCCGGCTCATCCACACCCCACAGCAGCGGGATGTCGCGGCGGTCGAACGCCCAGAAACACAGCCCGTCCCGAGTGACGACGGTCCACAACACGTCGTCCGGCACATTCCGCAGCCGGTGCAGACGGTCGACGATGGCGTCGTAGTCGTAGCCGGTCATCGCCACCCACCCCCAGACTGGCGAGCGGCGTCGCGCATCATGCGGCGCTCGGCGACGAACCGCGCCAGATCCACCACGCCGCCGGACTCGGCGACCTCGGCGATCAGCGCGTCCAGCGCCGCAGCGGGAATGACATAGCGCGTGCGCAGCCGCACCGCCGGGAAGGCGTCCTCCCTGATCGCCCGGTACAGCGTCGCGGCATCGACCCGCAGGATCTCTGCGGTCTCCTTCACGGTGTAGAACGCCGGCCGACCGGCGTCAGGCACAGAGGTACCCATCGAAGATTTCTCCTGAATCAAAGACTGAACGATGTTATAGCTGATTTCGACTGTTAATTATTGATTTCAGCGCACATGACGCGCGGCGTTGTTGAACCGCTGCCCGAATAGCGCCGTGTCACGTCGCGAAATGGCGGCGAGCTACTAACCTCGGCAGCACGGCGGAGCGCGGAGAAATAGGTAGTGGCGGAGGAATGGATGCCGGAGGATTGGGCGGCGGTCGCCCAGGCGATTAATGAGCGGGTGACCGAGCTGGGCTGGCGGCAGCGCGAACTCGCCAGGCGCTCGGGTGTCTCGCAGGCGATCGTGCGCGAGATCCAGCACCACACCGTTGAGCGTCGCCGTAGCCCGCGGACGCTGGAGTCGTTGTCGGTCGCTCTCGGCTGGCACCCGCAGCATCTCGACGCCGTGTTGCATGGCCGGACACCGCCCGCGCTCGATCCGGCGACCACCGACCGCAGCGGACTGCTGTCGGCTCGGATGGATGCTCTGGAGCACCGGCTCGCTGAGATCACGGAACGCCTGGACGAGCTCAAGGTGGACCTGGCCACAGTCATTGAGCATGTCCGTTCGACGTCGTAGCGCCGCGCTGCGGCAACTGAAGGCTGGCTTGATTTCCATGACAACAATTGCAGCCTGGAATTGCGATCGATCCCATGCGTTTGCAGTGCAGGTTCGATGCAACAACAGTGCGTGTCTCGTGCATTTCGCTTTTTCGGAACGGTGATTGATGGATTTGACGACCGGGTGGACTGGCCGAACCGCGAGTGCGCTGCAGTCGGCATTGCGGATGAGCAATGAATCGTTCGCAGAACATCTGGGAATTGGCGTGCGCACCGTCGCCGCCTGGCATCAGAAACCAGACCTGCGACCGAAACCGGAGATGCAGCAATTGCTGGACACGGCACTGGCGCAGGCGCCGGATGCCGCACGGGAGCGGTTCGCAAGGCTCGTGGGAGAACAGAACGACGCTGATGCGGAGCAGTCCGCGGAGAACTCATCTGCCGAGCTTCGGCTCGCCGCCGATCCGGGTATCGCCACCGCTCTCGAATGGCTCGACCAGCACGCACAGCAGGAACCCGGGACGGCCCGGCGAGACGTCGCATCCCGGATAGCGCGCTTGGACGTCCGCGCGCTGCACGATCGATCGCAGCGCCGCGCCCGCGTCGATCAACGCAGTGTCGCGGACGCCTTGCATGGCTACTACCGCAGCGCGCCGGGACACGGCTGGTACACCGCCCGCTATGGCTCACAGACCGAAACCGCGACCAGCATCCTGACCAGGGACGACTGGCTGGACCTTCGCTGCCCGCTGGTACCGCGCCATGACCGGCTCGCCATCGCGCGGACAGGCGTGAGCACGGCCGTCTCCTTGGACGAGCACGCCGCCGATCGCGCCCTCCAGCGGCTCGCCGAGACCCTCGTGACGGACACCCGGCTCGTCGACATGCCGCTGTTCCGGCTCGTCGACGTCGACGTGAGCCGGGGCTCGATCGGCGGATCGGTCGACGTCACGAGCTTCGTCGGCTATGCCCTGACTATGGACCTTCTCGAAGGCGAACTGATCGACGCCCTCGCCACCGGCATGCCCGCCGAGCGTGGTGTGCTGCCGCTGCGGGATCGCTACCTGCCGGATGCCGCCACGATCGTCGATCTCTCCGGCAGGCTCTGCGCTGGCGGCACGCTCGCGCTGTGCGCCTTCGCCCGGCCCGCCGACCCCCATCGTGGCGATGCGGACTACGTCCTGCTCGTCCAGGAGCGATCGGGCAACGTCGTCAACGCGGCGCGACGGTTGGCGGTGCTGCCGAAGGGATTCCACCAGCCGATGGCCGACGTGCGCGCCGACGCGCAGATCGGCGCGACCCTGCGGCGGGAGATGGAAGAAGAGCTGTTTGGTCGCGAGGACGTCGACAACACCGTCACCGACCAGCGTCGCGCCGACCCAATGCATCCCAGTCGGCTGTCCGAACCCATGCGATGGCTCATGGCCGACCCGGACCGCTGGCGAATGGAATGCACCGGATTCGGGCTGAACGCGGTCAGCGGTAACTTCGAGTTCGCCAGCCTCATCGTGATCGAGGACGAGGAGTTCTGGTCACGCTATGGCGGAGACATCAAAGCGAACTGGGAAGCGAACACGTTGCGCCAATTCTCCAGCCTCGACGGTGAGGACCTGGCCGATCTGGTGCATGACGTAGCCTGGAGCAACGAAGGGCTATTCGCGCTGCTTCAGGGGCTGCGACGACTGCGGGAAATGGGCGGACAACGGGTGAACCTACCGGCGATCGAATGGACGGTACGGTAGTGGCGCGCAACTGGTGCCAGGGCAACGCCGCTGACGACACGGGCGACACCCGTGGCTGGCTGATCGGACACTTCATCGACCCCTCGCAGGGGGTGCGCTCGACCAAGGACGTCGAGGTGAAGTGGGGTATCCACCCCGCAGGCGACACACGTCCGGAGTGGACATCCGACGACCAGCGAACCACGCTGCTGCTGCTCGTCGAAGGTGAGTTTCGTCTCCATCTCACCGAAGGCACCGTGACCATGAGTCGGCAAGGCGACTACGTCATGTGGGGGCCTGGAATCGACCACACTTGGGAAGCGCTCGACGACTCCGTCGTCATCACGGTGCGCTGGCCATCCGCTTCCTGAGCGGCGAGTCCACCCGGCCACCGCCGATCTCGCTCAACCGGGCCAAGCCCTGCGCGAACGCGAACAGCCCCTCGTTACTCCAGGACTCGTCCGCGAGCAACTCGGTCAGCAGATCGTGGTCCAGGCTGGAGTACAGGCGAAGTCCGCTCGCTTCCCAGTTGGCCTCGATGTCGCCGCCGTAGCGACACCAGAAGTCCTCGTCCTCGATCACGACAAGACAGGCGAACTCGTAGTTCCCGCTCACCAGGTTCAGCCCGAATCCCGTGCACTCCATGCGCATCCGCTGCGAATCGTCTGTCAGCCACCGCAACGGTTCGGACAGCCGCGCCGGATGCATCGGTACCGCAGACCGGTGATCGCCACACGTGCTGTCGACCTCCACACGCCCGAACAGCTCCTCGTCCATCTCCCGCGACAACGTCGCGCCAATTCGCGCATCGGCACGGACATCGGTCAGCGGCTGGTGAAATCCCTTCGGGATCACCGCGAGCGTGCGCGACGCATTGAGCACCTCCCCCGACCGCTCCTGCACCAATAGCGCATAATCCCGGCCGCCCCGGTACGGGTCGCCTGGTCGGGCGATGGCGCACAGCGCCACCACGCCACCGGCGCAGAGCCGCTCGGAGAGCGACAACACCGACGCGAGATCAGGTAGGCACGCATCACGCATCCGTAGCGCACCCGGAACCGTGTCCGTACTGGCGGTGATCGCATCCAGCAGCTCGCCTTCCAGCACGTCGGCGCTCAGCGCGTACTCGAGAAACGAGCTCATGCCGACGGAGCCTGCTATAGCGAGTCGGCCAGTGTCGATACTCATCAGCCGATAGATTGGAGCGTTCGCGATGCGTACATCGAGCGCGGCCGTCTCCGCGAGCCGGTCCACCGCACACCGTGGATCGAGCCGACACACGTCATCGTGCGCGATATCAACCAGCGCTAGCCGATCCGTTTCCGGCGTGAGCGGACAGGCGAGGTCGAGCCACTCCAGCCGCGAGATAACACTGGTCGCAATGTCGCGGCCGGAACACCGCACTCGATACAGGTCATACTCTGACGCGGCATCGGTGCGGTAGTAATCCCGGAGAGCCTCCACCACCCGGCTCCGGCCGATCTTGGCCCGCCGCATCTGCCGGTCCAGCACCTCACCCTGACGCAGTCGCGCGAGCCTGGACCCGACTTCCCGTCGACTCGTCTCACCAGCCCACCCGGCGTGCTCGTCCAAC
Organism: Actinophytocola sp.; assembly: GCA_009377385.1. Lineage (GTDB taxonomy): Bacteria > Actinomycetota > Actinomycetes > Mycobacteriales > Pseudonocardiaceae > Haloechinothrix_A. The sequence continues at coordinate 1,220 of WHUD01000035.1, read as the reverse complement.
CAGGCACATGCCCTCGTCAGGTCGGGCCCGTACATGGTTCGGAAATCCGGCTGAACCACGCCCGGTGTCGGATCCGGAGCCGCCAACAGTTCACCGACACTCACATCGAAGATGGACTCCAACAGCCGCGCGGTCGCCGGCCGGACCGATCCGAGAGGCTGGCCCTTCGGGCCGCGACCGGCAACCAACCGCTGCAGATGGCGCGGGCTCAGCGTTCCCGGGTGCCCGTGCTCGCGAGCGAACTCCTCAGCGTACTCGGCGAACTCCTCAAACGTCTGCCGACGCTCTCGGATCTTCTGCTCCAACACGGTCCGAAACACCGACACCCTCCCAGCAAGTGAGCTGATTTCGTCCTCGTCGTGGTTACGTCGTCACGCCGTCATGCTGCTGTCATGTCACCCACCAGGCGCGTCATCCAAGCTGATTTCAGCATAACTCATCCGAGTCATGCATGACCGGAATCGAGACGAGCAAGGACGACATGACGACGATGAACTCGCCAGCTCGGTGCGACGTTCGACTCCTGACCTGGATCAGATGTGGCACCGATGATCTCGACCACGCCGTGATCCAGGAGGAACTCGCGCACGGTGTGTTTACGCACGCAGGACGCTTCTCCGCAGTGTGCGGCCACATGGTCATCCCCGGCTCCATGCTCCAGCCACCCGGCGCACCCTGCCCGCAGTGCGCTCCCTTGGCTGCTGAATCAGATCGTTCCCGCAAGCGCGCTGATCAGCACCGCGAAGGTGCCATTGGTCGCTGGCTCAACACGGTCGTCGGGGCCGGCCGCTGCCGTGACGCGGCCGATGTCGTAAGCCCAGACGGCCGGGCGGCCCGAGAAGGGAGACGCCCATGATCGAGCCGGGTTTTGAATGGCGCGCGCACTGGGACGAGCACGGCACTCGGGTCGACGACGACAAGATTGTCCCGATCCGTGTCGGCGTGATCGAGGTCGACGGTCACCTGTCCATCGCGATCAGCGTCGCGTCCGCGCCACCGGTGACGATCACGAACCGGACCGTCGCAGACCTCGGCGAGCTGATGCAGTGGGCACACGACGAGCACGAGATGCTTGCTAAACACGACCAGCGGTGCCGCGAGAGCGGCAAGCATTCGCCAGCAGGCGTCGCGGACGTCAACCAGGCAATCGCCTGGCTCGACGACATCGACGCACAACTCAGTGACATCGCGACGCAAGTCCGCACGCTGCGCGAGCAGTT
>WHUD01000359.1 GCA_009377385.1 Actinophytocola sp. | reverse complement strand
TGGCCGGGCGCGCCGGGCTGGACCGTCGCGAGGCGGCACGCGCGCTGCTGTGGCTGCCGGCGGTCGGTGCGCTGCTGGGCGCGGTGGCCGCAGGTGTGCTGCTCGCCGTCCAGGCCGTGGCCGACGGTGCCGCGGGGCGGCTGCTAGCCGCGGTGCTCGCGATCGGGACCGTCGCTGCGCTGACTGGCGCCTTGCATCTGGACGGCCTGGCCGACACCGCGGACGGCCTGGGTAGTCGCCGCCCCGCGCCGCAGGCGCTGGAGATCATGCGGCGGTCGGACATCGGGCCGATCGGCGTCGTCACCCTGGTGTTCGCGATCGCCGTGCAGGTCGTCGCGCTGGCCACCCTGCCGGCCGGTGGGTACGGTGCGGTCGCCCTCGTGCTCGCGGCCGTGGCCGGCCGGGTCGCGGTCGTGCTCTCCGCCGGCGTCCGCGGCGCGCGCAGCGACGGCTTCGGCGCGCTCGTCGCCGGCAGCGTGCGCCGGCCGGCGCAGTACGGCTGGGTGGCCGGGTTGCTCGCGCTGACGGCGGCGCCCGCGGCGCTCGGGCAGCCGGTGGTGGCTGCGCGTCTGTTCGCCGCATCCGCGCTCGCGCTGGCCGCCGGCTGGCTGCTGTGCCGGCACCTCGCCCGCCGGCTCGGCGGCATGACGGGCGACGGGTACGGCGCCGTGGCGGAGACGACGGCGACCGTCGTCCTGCTCGTCCTCGCACTGACCGCCTGAGCGGTTGGGCGGGGGTTTCCGGCTCTCGCCGCCCGGCGGAGCACTCTTGGCGGAAAGTGCGTGTCGCGGGAGGGTGCGCCCTGACGCGGGTGCGGGTCCGAGGAGTTCCTCCCCG
>WHUD01000358.1:217-844 GCA_009377385.1 Actinophytocola sp. | reverse complement strand
CGAATTCCGTCGCGAAACGCTCACTGTATCCAGAAAGTTATGTTCTTCTTAGTATCATTAAACGATGAAGTGGATTGCAACTAGAATCAGATTTGTGACATTGGATATGAGATCAGCCTACTCGACGAAAAGATTACCAACATTCATAAAGTTGTCAAAGAAATTGAACAACTACAATCAGTAAGTGCTCACGAGTCTGATACATACCAGACTGAGCAGTCAATCATTACCGCAAATAACGCCCGCGAGGTAAGTGCGGCGATTATTATCGCCATCGCCGTGAGCGGCGCCTATGGCGCATGGTCGTTTGATCCAGAATTTGGCAAGTCATTGACAACAGTTGGGAACTCTTTTTTGCACTGATGGGCCTGTATGGCGCATTCATAATATGGCGATCCATGAAATCAACTCAGCGAGTTCTACGTACTCGGCTCAATCGTAGGCGGTATGATCAGTTGCTTCGAGAGTTTCGGTTACTCCTCCGATATGGAGCAGATTTGGATCCGACACTTGTCCCGATGAATTCTTGTCAGTAGGACGTCGCTATGTTGACGGGAGAGCCAGCAGCGACGGCCTCGGCCAGGTCTCCATCTCCTTGAGCTTGTTCCATCTCGAGTAGTCATCGAC
>WHUD01000358.1:0-207 GCA_009377385.1 Actinophytocola sp. | reverse complement strand
ATCCAGTGCAGGTGGTGCGCCTCGGTGTGCAGTCGGCGTGTGACCAGGGCGAACAGGCGTTTGACTTCCGCGACCGTCAGGGCGATCAGGCCGGGCTCGTCGGGTGGCTGCTCGTCCGGCGTGGCGGGCAGGATCGGGTCTGGTGCGCGGGTCTTGGCTTGGGCTGCGGTGACCGCGCAGACCGCGAGGGCAGCGACGGTCAGCACG
>WHUD01000357.1:396-850 GCA_009377385.1 Actinophytocola sp. | reverse complement strand
TGCAGCTCGGCGGCGGACCGGCCCTCGTCCAGTGCGCGGCGAACCGATGCGGGCGTGAACCGGTGGACGGACGCACCCCCGCGGCTCTCGACGTCGGTCATGGCGGCCAGTTCGCGAGCGATATCGGACCGGAGCGGCCCGGGCGCGACGGCGGTGAGGTCAGCTTGGAGCAGCACGTGGTCGAGTGGCTCGGGGAGGACGGCGTCGAGTGCGGCGACGGCATCGCGCGGGCGTCCGTCCAGCACCGGACGGACGTAGGAGGCCAGCGCACCCTGCCCGGTGAGCCCGATCAGTTCAGCCTCGCGGAGCGTCCAGCGGACCAGGTCGTCGCGGAGCTGGCCGCCGCGGCGTGGCCGGCGCCAGCGAATGACGCCTCGGACGCCGTCCGCATCCGGGGCGGCCCCGGGGGGAAGTTCCGCCAGGGTGGTCAGCACGAGCGCCCGCACTTCCGGCG
>WHUD01000357.1:0-386 GCA_009377385.1 Actinophytocola sp. | reverse complement strand
AGACCGGGGGCCCGGCTGCAAGTCCGCCACGCATCGATCAGCGTCGCCCAGCGACCGGCCACGGTGTCGTCCGACCAGCTGTCGAATGCCGACGTCGGCAGCCACACCTCATCCGCGGCGCCGCCGGTAGCGAGCAGGCCGGCGGCATAGGCGAGCTCGGTGATGAGAGCCGCGCCGGACTCGTCGGCGTCCAGCAGGCCAGGCAGCTGGCGCAGCTCCCGCACGCCGAGGCCGCCGGTCCGCAGCACGGCCGGCGGCTCCGTGGACCACGCCTCGAGGAGGGCACCGACCCGGCGGACGGTTTCGAACGCGCTGGCGCCGGCCGTCCGGTCCACGGTGACCGGCTCACGCTGGGTGGCTGCGAGCGCCGGTGTGCTGGGCTGAAC
>WHUD01000356.1 GCA_009377385.1 Actinophytocola sp. | reverse complement strand
CCCCACGAGAGGAACCCGCGCCCGAGCCGTTTACACCGCTCGTGAGACGCCACCGTGGTGGGCCTGGTTCCCCGCTTGTTCGATGCGCGTGTGGGATACGTGTCTCATGACATCGGTGAGCGAGTTCCGTGTCGAAGCGCGTGACGACGGCTGGGTGGTGACCGGCCCGTCCGCGGTGGGCCTCCAGCTGGTCAATGACTATCTCGGCTACCTCAGCAATCGGCATTACGCGCCGGGCACCCGACGCGTACGCGGACAGCATACCGGGTATCGGCCGGTATGCTCGCGATTGGCTACACGCTGGCCTTGTCTTTCCGCTGCTGGGGGGTGTGGCTTGGGACGTCACCGGTCAGCCAGCCATAGCGTTTCTCCCAGCACTGCTGTCCACGGTGGCCATGCTCGGCGTCGCGATTTCCAGACGGCCGGCGAGCACCCAGCTGCGGCCATGAGCCGTTGGGCGGTCTTCAAGATCCGCAAACCCCTTGTCCGACCATCGTTAACCCCAAGTTACGTCGGCGTGTCGGCTGAAAATGGGCTATGCCCTGCGGAAACGCGTGAGCGATGTTCCAAGATGTAGACAGAAGAACACCACGCCAGTGTCGACGTGATACCTCTTTGAGCGCCAACGATCTTCACCGGACGGCTCCTATTGCCGCGCCGGCCGGCATCTTGTAGCCAGAACGTGGATTCGCCTCCGGCGGCGTCTGCCCAGGTCATCGTGCAGATTCACCTACTCAAGACCACGTAACTTCGGGTTAACTCGGGCCAATCCCTTACGCCGTCTCACCGCAGGCACTCGTCCACCATCGCCACACCCGCCTCCCAGTCGAAGTGCCGATAGATGCGGGCGTC
>WHUD01000355.1 GCA_009377385.1 Actinophytocola sp. | reverse complement strand
CGCCACGCCGAAACCCCGTGACGAACGGTTTCGCCCCCTTGTCACTGGGTACTGGTCTTACATGTGCGACTGGGAGGGCGACACGTTGTCGTGCGGCCCGGCGGGATGCTTCGCGTTGGTCGCGGGCTGGCCGCAGTTGGCGCGGCTACGCGCGGGTGTTGCGGCCTTTCTGCACGGTGTCGCATCGGATCGGATCGCGGACGCGGTTCAGGTCGTCGATGAACTCGCGTCGAACGCGGCGCAGCACGGGCGGCCACCGATCCGGCTGCACCTGACGCGACGCGACGACGGACGGACGTTAAGGATCACCGTCTCCGACGGCTCACCACAGCCGCCAGAGCTGGTTGCGGTCGCCTCAGCGGCCGCGCCGCCGAAGCACCTCGGAATGCGGATCGTCGATGCGTTGTGCACCGTCTGGGGTGCTGCCCCCAGCGCGGAGGGCAAGACAGTCTGGGCTGAACTACCGCTAGCAGAACCGAACCCATAGCCCATAAGGGAGTAAGCGAACAGCGGCAACCATCGCCGACAAATATGGCTGACGCATACCGCGCGATTTGGTGGTTCGCCCGGTGTTCAATTTCAGTATACGGTTCGTCGCCCGATTGGCCGTACACAGGAATCAGGCGCAGGTACTAGGCTCCGTTGCTACGGCCGACGACACCAATTCCGTACTCCCGTACGACCGCACACAATTCCCACACCTCTGCGGCTGCGACAAGCCGCACCATTTTCGTGCCCTGGCCTGATATACGTCCGTCCAATTTTGATGGTGGTGTTCTACGTGTCTGTTACGGACTCGACCGGGTCGCCTTCTGCCGAGACCACAGAGCAGCAACAGCTGAGTCTGAGCAGGG
>WHUD01000354.1 GCA_009377385.1 Actinophytocola sp. | reverse complement strand
GGGAGCCGCGGATCGGTCGCAGGTCCTTGCTCGTCGTCATCACCGGGTAGGCGCCGAGCAGCGCCCAGGTGTACGGGTGAGCGGGGGTGGCGGTGATCCGGGAGGTGGCACCGGCCTCCATCGCCTCGCCCGCGTACAGCACCACGGTCCGGTCGGCGAGGCGGGTCGCTTGCGGCAGGTCGTGCGAGATGACGAGCAGCGCGAGGCCGCGCTCCCTGGTGATCTCCGCGATCCGGTCGCCCAGGGCACTCGCGGTGGCGAGGTCGAGGCCCTGGGTGGGCTCGTCCAGGATCACCAGCCGTGGGTCGCAGGCGAGTGCCATCGCCAGCATCGCCCGCCGCCGCTGCCCGCCGGACAGCTGGTGCGGGAAGCGGTCAAGCGCGGAGCGGTCGAGCGCCAGCTCGTCGGTGAGCTCCTCGGCGCGGGCACGCGCCTGGCCGTCGCCCAGGCCGAGGTGCTCGCGCAGCGGCTCGGCGAGCTGTGCGCCCACCGTGGTGACCGGGTTGAACGGCGCGCCTTGCAGGGCCAGGGCCACGGTGCGCCAGCGCACGGTACGCAGGGTCTCCGTGGTCGCCCCGATCAGCTCGTGCCCGGCGAGCCGGACGCTTCCTGTCGCCTCCGGTGGCTGAACGAGCCCGGCCAGGCACAGCGCGAGGGTGGTCTTGCCCGAGCCGCTTTCCCCGACGACCGCGCAGGACTCGCCCTCGGCCAGGCACAGGCTCACCCCGCGCAGCGCGTCGACCTCCCGGCCGTAGCGGACGCGGAGGTCGCGCACCTCGAGTAGCGGGCCCGCAGAGCTCACGACGCCCTCCGCAGGCGCGGGTTCATCACGGGCTCCAGCGCCACTCCGAGGAAGGTGAACCC
>WHUD01000353.1:509-865 GCA_009377385.1 Actinophytocola sp. | reverse complement strand
GGGCAAGTTCCAGGTGATGTTTCCACACCTGGATGAGCGCCAACGACGTCTGTGGATGGGAGCGGAGGCACACTCGCTCGGTCATGGCGGGATCCGTCTGGTGGCGCGTGCCGCCGGGGTCGCGGAGAGCACGGTCTCCCGGGGCCTGTGGGAGCTGGAGGCCGAGCATCCGGTCCCAGTTATCGGGGTCACCGTCCTGCACCGACTCCAGCCCGGCGGCGAGCCCGGCGTTGTTCACCAGGACGTCGATCTCAGCGAACTCAGCGGGTAGCTTGCCGATCGCTTCCGACACCGCCGCCCGGTCGCGAACGTCCAGCTCAACCAGGTGCGCCGGCACGTCGAGGGAATCGGCCAGC
>WHUD01000353.1:0-499 GCA_009377385.1 Actinophytocola sp. | reverse complement strand
CGGGAACGCCTCGACCGGGGCGATGTGCTGCAGTCCCGCGCTGTTCACCACGACGTCCGCCTCGACGTCCAGCCGATCGACGGCCTCCAGGTCGGCCAGGTCGACCAACCGCACCTCACCGAGCACCGCGTTCGCCACGTCGGCGGCGGCGTCCGCGTCCCTGTCGGCCACCACCACGTGCGCACCGGCGGTATGCAGGCGCGTCGCGCACGCCCGCCCGATCCCGCTGGACGCACCCGTGATCACGGCGCAGGAATCTCGCAAGCTCATCCGCCCAACCGGGACGACTCCCGATAGCTCCGCGCGGTCGCCCCGGGCTATTCCGAAGGCTCTCGTGGCACCCGACTCCGTCAGTGCCCTCTTCTAGGCTCAGACGTACGTTCGATCAGATGTCCTTACGCTCCTGGCGTCTTAGAATGAGAAAGGTATACTCATGGTGACCGCGAAACGATGGGAGGTCCGGTTTCGCGTCGAGCTGCGTCCGTGGTATGAGAATCTC
>WHUD01000352.1 GCA_009377385.1 Actinophytocola sp. | reverse complement strand
CAAATCAAGCCAGCACTACCGCTCCAGGCGGGGCCACATCAGACTGGCACACCCACCGATGTGATCACGGCGAAATGCGCCCCCCACCTGCGACGCGGAAAACCCGAACGCAGGACCACCCTGATAAACCTGGATGACTATGAGATCGTCCGGACCTTCGGGGCGGAATACCGGGGGCTGGTCCAGTACTACCTGCTCGCCCACGACGTGGCACGGCTCAACCGGCTGTGCTGGGTCGCGGAAACCTCGATGCTGAAGACGCTGGCCGCGAAACACAACTCCACGGTGTCGAAGATGGCGGCCCGTTATCGGGCCAAGATCACGACCCCGCACGGGATACGCACGTGTTTCGAAGCCAGCCTTCACCGCGAGGGCAGGACAGCGCTGGTCGCCCGGTTCGGTGGTATCCCGCTAAAACGGCAGAAGGGCGCGATCCTCGATGACCGCGTCCAGGCCCAGGTCACCTACCCTCGCCGGGAGCTGGTCACCCGGCTCCTCAAGGGCAGGTGCGAGCTCTGCCAGCGCGCACACGACGAGGTGCAAGTGCACCAAGTCCGCAAGCTGGTCGAGCTCGCAGCGCCTGGACCAGACCGGCCGGAATGGATGGTGCTCATGGTGCGCAAGCGACGCAAAACCCTCGTGGTCTGCACCGCCTGCCACCAATACATCCACCACGGCCAACACGCCACACCGCTCACGGCATAGAACACTGGAGAGCCGGATGCTCGGCAACGGGCCCGTCCGGTTCGGCGGGGGACCGCGCGGAAAAGGACCCGTCCAACGGGCACCTCGCCGCGCGGTCTACCCAGTTTTCCGGGGCCGATCGCCCGCGAGATCGCCACCAACCCCGGATCGATCTGGCGCA
>WHUD01000351.1 GCA_009377385.1 Actinophytocola sp. | reverse complement strand
CTTTCGTAGCGGGTCAAAAGTTCCTCGGCCGGCGCGACCAGATCAGCCACCGCGGTGGCGATGATGTCGTTGCGCTGGGCCGGGGATGCGCACTTGTTGAGCGCGACGCGGAGGTGATCAGCGGCGACCGCGATCTGGTCGGTGTCGGTGCGGATCTGCTCCAGTCGCTGCCAGTACCGCTGACGCCACCGCGCCACACGGGCGCGGCGGCTGTCGCGATGCCCACTCATCAGCCGCCAACCAGGTAGCTCAAACCGTGGGCGCCGAAATTGCTCAGCGCGTCGGTGAGGGTGCCGCCGTGCGCGGCGACGGGACCGGACGCGACGGTGAACAGCAGCGGAAGCAAGATCAGCCCCGCCATCTCCCACGTGTCGGCCTTGTGGTCGTGCACGAAGCCGTAGATCACCGCCGGCAGGAACACCAGCACCGCGACCGCGGCGAGCAGCGCCCCGTTGACGCCGATCCAGCCGGCGACCATCCCGAGCAGGGTCGCCAGCAGCCCGGCGAGCCAGCCACCCAGCGAGGTGGCCGCCAGCGAGGCGGCGAACAGGGCAGTCACGATCGCGACGACCCACCACCGCCGCCACTTCTTCCACTTCTTCTGCAACAGCAGCAGGATCAGGCCCGAGAAGATGCACAGTAGCCAGGCCATTCGATCCCTCCTTCCAGGGTTGGGTTGGGAAAGGTCAGCGGGTCGAGCGCGGGTGGGCGGGCCCGCTCTCAGCAGCCCGACCCGCTGACCGGGTCGTCACCGTCCGCCCAGGTAAATCGCCGCGATCCGACGAGCCGCCGCGTGGCCGATGCCGTTGGGCAGCTGGGACCGCAGGCACTTGATCAGCTGAGACACCGACGGATTGGCGGGAAGCTT
>WHUD01000350.1 GCA_009377385.1 Actinophytocola sp. | reverse complement strand
CAGCCGGAGCCGAGAATCGTGTCCGATGCGTCCCGGGTGGCGCACCGCAGCGCCCACCGGAACCCGATCAGATCCCGCAGCGACGTGGGCACGATGTCCCCCGAAGGCCGCTGCGTCGCGGCGAGCACGATGATCCCCGCCGCCCGGCCACGAGCCACCAAGTCCCGCAGCAGCGAGGCGAACTCGCGGACCGCGCTGCGGTCGCCCATCGTCAGGTAGAACGCCAGCTCGTTGATCGCCACGACCTGGAGCCGCAGATCGCTACCGGGTTCGACCTTGCGCTTTCCCGCATCGAGCAGCCGGGCGTAGCGGCGGTCCATCAGCTCCTCCAGGTCGCGGAGGACCTTGATGGCCTGGGCGATCGAGGGGCCGACGAACGCCTTGGCGCAGGGCCGCCAGACCGCGAACTCGACCTGGTTGCCATCGAACAACGTCAGGTCGACCTCGGGGTCGAGCGCGGCGGCCGCGATCAGCATCGACTGCGACACGCTCTTGCCCGCGCCCGGTTCCCCGCCGATGAGGACGTTGCGTTCCGGCAGCGGCACCGGCACCGGCTCGCCCTCCTCACTGATCCCGACGGGGACCGGCTCCCACAACGACACCCGATCCGCGTCGAGCAGCGGCCAGGGCAGCGCCACCGCCCGGGCGAGCGGGTCGGTCCGCACCAGCGTCACCGTCGCCCGTTGGGCGTTGTCGCGGTCCCGCAGGATGCGAAGCTCCCGCAACCGCAGGTAGGCGGCCAGCCGTTCGGCCTGGCCCTCAAGATCCGGCACCGCCAGCCCCGGGGGCATCCGCACCTGCACCCGATGACCGACCGCCACCGGGCGGACCGCCGTCAGCCTGGGCACCCGGCCAGTCGCCGAGGTCAG
>WHUD01000034.1 GCA_009377385.1 Actinophytocola sp. | reverse complement strand
GTTCCGGCGTTTCCGGCGTTGTTCACCTCGGGCGCCGGGCGGCATGCCGCCGGGTGCTGCGTTCGTGGCTGCCAGCACGTGAAGGGATGCAGTTGATGGACGCCGTGCAGGTTCGACGCCTCGGGTGGGTGCTGGTGATGGTGGTCGACTGTCTCGGCCGTTGGTGAGGTTGTCCGGATGGTGCGCGGTCAGGCCGTGGTGCGGCAGCCAGTCGAACCACCAGGCGAGCACGGTGATGCCGATGCGTTGCGGGATCAGGTAGATCACGGCGAGCTGCCAGAACCAGCCGCCCACGAGTGCCCAGCCGACGACGCCGACGGTCGCCGCGGCCAGCGCCACCGTCTCGACGACCTCGGCGCGGGGCCTGCGGCGGATCCTCGGCGCCCAGAACCAGGCGTAGTAGAAGTCCTGGGTCATCCAGCGCAGCGGCAGCTGCCAGGTTGGGCCGTGGGTGGTCCACGCATCGGGATCGACGTCGCGTGACTCGTTGGTGTTGCGATGGTGCTCGATGTGGATGTGCCGGAACGCGGGGAAACTGGCGAATCCGGCGACGAACGGCTGCGCCAGCCTGCCGAACAGCTCGTTGACCCAGGTCAGCCGCCCCGCCGCGTGATGGGTGGCCTCATGCAGCACGGTGAACATCAGGAACGACACCGCAGCGTGCATTGGCACCGTCAGCCACGGCGTCACGCCCGCACCGAGCAGCAGCCAGGTCGCCAGCCCCCACAGGGCGAGCGAGCCGACGTACAGCAACAAGGTAGGAGTCGCTGCGCGCGGCACCGGGATGCCGGGATCGGGCACCCCGCGCCGCACCGCGCGGGACTCCGCCTCACTCAGCACGGTCATCGCTCACCTCCGTAGGCCGGTGTGCGTGTCGGCACTGTTCAACTCACCGCCCCGAACGAAGGACACGGCGTCCTGGATACAGGACACGGCGTCAGCCGGCCGTGGCCAGCCGCCTGCCGGTCTCGGCCGCGTCCTCCTCGGCGAACGCGTCCTCCAGCCGCATCGGCGTCGCGTCGGCGTCGATCTCGGTGACGTCCCTGCCGCGCGCGCCCTCGATGGAGTGCAGCCGCCTGCCGACCTTGTCCGTCGCGTACGCGGTCATCTCGTCGACCTGCAGCCCGAACGGGACCTCGTCGGGGAACTGCTCGAACAGCATCGCGATGAGGGCGACGGCGGGCTGCATCAGCTCCTGTATCCGCTGGTCGACCACGTCCCAGTTGGCGTCGTCGGCCGCCACGTGCCTGCGGCAGGTGAACGTGCCCCAGGCCATGTGCCTGCGCTCGTCGTCGCCGATGCGCCGGATCAGCTCCTGCATACCTGGCAGGATGCCCCGGTTGTGACACACCTTCGCCCAGGCGAAGTAGCCGGTCAGCGCGAGCGTGCCTTCCACGATGTGGTTGTAGGTCACCGACGCCCTGATCTGCGCCGCTGGCGACGGGTCATCGGTGAGCGCGTACAGCGACTTCGGCAGCTCCTCGTAGAAGATCGTACGGTACGGCTCGCTGTACTCGACATAGGAGTGCAGGTCGCTGGTCAGGCCGACCGCGTCGAACCACATCCGGAACGCCTGCATGTGCTTGGCTTCCTCGAACAAGAACTGGGCGAGGTAGGCCTCGTCGGCGAGCCTGCCCTCGGCGGCCATCGCGGAAAGGAACGGCTGCAGATCCTGCGCGACGGACTCCTCGCCAGCCATGAACTGCGCGGCGAGAGTGCACGTCAGGTGGCGCTCGTCCTCGGACATCGCGGCGAGATGGGCCGCGTCCTGCGAGAAGTCGATGTCGGCAGGGTTCCAGGTCCTGGCGTTGCCCTTGCCGAACAGCTTCATCGGAAACGAGTCAAGGCGCAGACCCTGCTCGGACAGGCTGCCGAAGCCGGTGCGGTTGCCGTGGGAAATGACGCGATCGACGGGCATGACTACTCCTCATCGTCAGGGACGGACATCTCGCCCGTGCTGTCAGCGTCCGCCACGACATGGCGTCCGCGCGCGGGCCGATAGGGCCAGGATTGGCCCTCGCGTGCCACCGTGACGCGGACGACGGGCCGGGCTCAGCTCACCGGCAGGCTCACCCGCGCCGAGAGGCCGCCGCCGTCACGGACCGCGAGCCGCAACTCGCCGCGCATCGCCTGCACGATCTGCCCCACGATCCACAGCCCGAGCCCGCTGCCGCCTGCCGCCTCCCCGAGCGAGACGTCCTTACGTGTCGCCACCCGCAGGTCTTCGGGAGACATACCGGGACCACGGTCGAGGATGTCCACCGTCATCCAGCCACCGTTCACCGTGGCGACCAGGTCGACCGGATCGCCCCTGCCGTGACGGGCGGCGTTGTCGAGCAAGTTGATCAACACCCGGCGCAACCGCTGCTCATCGACCAGCACGACGGCTTCCGCAGGGGTCACGGCCAGCCGGAGCCGGGGCGGGCGCAATCCGGCGGCGTCGGCGGCCGCCAGCAGCAGTTCGCGCAGCACGACCGGTTGCGGTGCCGCAGCGGGCCGGTTCGGGTCACGGCTCGCGGCGACGTCGGCGAGCGCGTCGAGCATCGAGGACAGCTGCCGCGAGTGCGCGGCGACCAGCCGCAGCGCGGCCTCCCGCTCGTCAGGACCGATTCGGGTCGCCGGATCGGCCAACTCGCCGCTCAACGCTCGTAGCGACGACACTGGTGTGCGGAAGTCGTGCAGGATCGCGCGCAGCCCGTCGTGCTGCGCCTGGTAGGTGGCCAGCAGCCGGGCGCGCAGGTCACGTTCCTCGGTCGCGGCGCTGTGCTCGGCGATCGCCTCCGCGCGCGCGGCGGCCCGCGCGGCGTGCGCTCGCTCGACGTAGAGCGCGATGCTGGCGGAGAACACCCCGGTCAGCAGCAGGTACAGCGCCAACCACAGCCCGGACTGCAGCCGCTGGTCCAGCGGGGCAGGGGCGGGCTCGACCAGCAGCACGATCGCCAGGTAGCAGGCCCCCAGCGTGAGCGAGAGCAGCACCGTCACAGGCAACCGGAGGCGGGTCGCCGCCGCGATGATGACCAGAAACAAGATCGTGGCTGCCGGACTCTGCCCACCACCTGTCGTCGCGACGAAGGCCAGTGCCAGCACGCTGTCCGCCGTGGTGACCACGAGCGAGGAGCGGCTGCCCTGCCGTTCCCAGTCCACCCGCCGTAGCAGCACGAGCGCGTAGCCGATGGCGACGCCGACCACCACGGACGCGGCGAGTGGATGCCGCCCGACCGGGTCGATCCCGGCGAGCAGGAGCGCCAGCGCGGAGGCCACGATGGCGAGCCGGATCGAGACGATGACACGCTGCAGCGCGGCCACGCCGCCGTCGCCGGTTTCGCCACCGGCGCGTTGCGGCGTTGACCGGCTTCTCGACACCGTTGTCATGGCCGTCACCACCACACTCAGCGTGTCACACTGCACCGGTGAACGATCGGCTCCGCGTGGTCATCGTGGACGACCACGACCTGTTCGGCCAAGGGCTCGCCTTGCTGCTTTCGGCGAAGGCGGGCGAGCGGTTCGAGGTCGCAGGCCACACCACACGTGTCGAGGAGGCCGCGCCGCTGGTCGAGCGGACGGGGGCCGAACTGGCGATCGTTGACCTCGCGATGCCGCCGCTCGGCGGCGCGGCGGCCATCCGGCAGATCAAACGCCTGCACCCTGACACGCGGGTGCTGGCGCTGTCAGGGGCCGACGACCGGGAACTTGCCGTTGCCGCACTGCACGCGGGCGCCGACGGTTACCTGCCGAAATCCGCAGACCCGGAGACGCTGGTCGCACCGCTACAGACCCTCGCGGCAGGCTTCGCCGTGCTGGAACATCGGCTGCTGACAGCGATACTCGGCGCGCCCCGGACGGTGCCGCCCGAGCTGCTGTCCCGGTTGGATCCGCAGGAGGTGCGGTTATGGCAGCTGCTCTCCCGTGGGATCGACAACGCCGAGATCGCGCGCAGGATGCTGGTGTCGGAGCGGACCGCGAAGCGGATGGTGGCCTCGGTACTGCACAAGATCGGCACGAGCAACCGCATCGAGGCGGCGGCACTCGCGGGCCGCTACGGCCTGCTTGACCGCGAGTAGCCGCTCGCTCAGCGACCTGGCCCACCGGTGTGGTCACGTCGGCCCAAGGTGTGCCGCAGGTACAGGGAAACGGCTTCCGCGCGATTAGCGGCACCAAGCTTTCGCAAGATGCGCTTCACGTGCGATTTGACGGTTACTTCGGATATCACCAAGCGATGTGCGATCCGAGTGTTGGTCTCACCGGATGCCATATGCGTGAGAATCTCCAGCTCACGTCGAGTCAGGCCACCGAAGTCGTCGTGGTGCCGACGCATCACGGCGTACGAGTCGGATCCGCGCACCTGGCCCGCATCATGCTGACTCGCCGAATCGGCCGGAGCCATCTCGACGTCAGCACCGACGAAGCTATCAGCCAGATCCGCTACGTCCTTGGTGTAATCGTCGAACTTCTGCCGAAGCGTCCTGAGTCGCTCGAGATACGTCACACGCTCGAGGGCGATGCCAAACCCTTCAGCGAACAAACCGATCAACTGCCGGTCGTAGTCATCGACATCTCGTTCGCCGAAGCAATCCGCGTGTACGAAACCGACGACGGTGGACCCGGAAACGATGGGCGCCCCGACGTACGACAGCGTGCCCGTCACCCTCATCATCTCGGGATGGGTACGGGGATTCGACTGCGCGTCCATGACGCAGAGCGAGGTGCGCCGACGAACCATCTCGGTTTCCAGCAGCGTGGCATCCAGCTTCCTGCGGTTCGCTCTGCCCACGTCGACCGTGGATTGTTCCAACGAAGGATCGAACGGTATATGGGCGGTTCTTGGTACCCAGTACGAATCCTCGACCCGGGATACCAGGGTTCGCTGAAACCCGAGCTCCGTGTTCTCGACCTTGCCGCGCTCCAACAGCTGGGCGACCGTCGTGACGTGTCGTAGTCGATTCAACGACTGTTGCACATTCGTCAATGCCGTTGTCTTCGCACTCAGCAACGCATCGCGAAGAAAAACTCTGGCCTGACCAAGCTGGTTCAGGAGCACAGTGGCACGGCCTATACGTTCCTCGCGCCCTCCGGCGGCCAGTTGTTCATTCATGAACGTGACGACTTCGTCGTGGGCCGCCGTCAGCGCCGACTCCGCAGCATACGCATCCAGTCGCTGGGTTCGCGGCGGACCGTCCTCCCACCCAACGACCTGCCGCACCAGTCGTAGGAGTTCGCGTATCCGGGAGATCTCATCGTCCGGAAGCTCGGGTGCCCGGAAAAAGATGCCGCCATTACCGATGCGTGGAGATTCATACACCGACGGATGCCGCATACCCGCTGTCGCCTTTCCGGCGGGACCTACGAAACGGACAGCTGACCAACGTACCTCACCCCGGCAAGAACCGCATGATCACTCGCGTGCCGATCGCTTCGCCCGGCCCGTCGCTGAGCTGTCCACGTCACCCCTGCCGTGGAACGAATCGGGCCAGCCTGCGGCTCACCTGAGCGCTCGTCAGCACGCGCTCAGGTGAGCTGGTCCGCGAACCATCGCGCGGGGAGGAGCCTACCTGGAACGTTGCCCGGGAAGAGCGGAAACAGCTCGACAGCGAACTGGGCTGCCGCTCGATTCGTCAGCAAGGGCTGAATATCACCGATGGTGGACAGTAGTCGCAGCGTGGCCGCGACCTGCAGGTCGGCGGCGCTCGCGACGGGTTGGCCCAGAATCCCATCGGAAATCAGCTCATCAACTCGCTCGATGTGGCCGGGCAACTCGGCGATATCCGCGGCTACTTCGTGCTCAGCGGCGTTATGGACAAACCAACCAAACGCAATCGACGGCAGCCGCGTGACCGCACGGGACCAAGGCGGAAGCATGGTGGGTGATGCCTCGACATACGAGTCGAGCGCTTTCGGCGCCCGCCGCACCGCCGCGATCAGAATTCGTCGCACGGCGGGCTGGAGGTGGGTCGCGTTCCACTCTTCGACGGCGCGAATACTCGCCAGGCCCGCTGGCGTATCGGGATACAGTCTCCGGTTCGGAAACCAACGATCGAGCTGAGTCAGGATGCGCCTCGTGCCGCTGATCCTGACATCACCCGCACGCACCGTGGGCACCGTGAACGGTCCGCCCTCGTCCCGCGGTGTCGCTCTGTCGAGGAACGGCAGACGATCCATCCGCCGATAGGGCACGTCCTTGAGCCGGAGCACGGCCTCGACACACGCCGACGAATCCGATGCGGGAGCGCCGCAAAGCGTGATCGTCATGTGAGTCACCCACCCTGTTCAGGAGCTCGATTCGACTGCCGTCGCTTCATCGTCGATGGCAGGCTCGAGGTCGAGCGGCCCCGGGTGATACGGCAACAATCGCCTACGCTGCCACGACTGCCAGGGAAATCCGCCCGCGCGTTTGTTCCTGGCGAAACGACGTCGACCGTGCAGCCCAAGCAGCGCGTTGGCCGACCGGACGCTTACCGGCAACGGCGACAACCAGAACGACATCGGAACCGGATCCACCGGCGTGGGTTCCGCGACCAGTATCTCCGCGCAGACGTATCCTTCACCGTCCGCCGCCGACATGTGGGCGAGCACGTGGCCATCTCGGTCGACGATCTGCGACTCACCGAGACGCCGAGTGGGCCACGGCGCGCTCGGCAGGAGCGGTGCGCGGCCAGTGGCGTCGCCGACCTGGTGAGCGATGGCAACCGGCGCACCGACGGCTCTGGCGACTCGCGCAGGGATATGGCGCGCGACGTGGAAATCGCGGTCACCTGCGTGCGCGAACGCGGCGCGGATCGGGCCCCGCTCCGCGAACGAGAACCAGCATGCGCCGCCGGCGACGAGCCTCACATCGCCTGCCAGCCGCCGTACCGTACGAGTACGTGCCCATTCCAGTCCGGCGGCAAGGCCGATCGGTCCAACTGATGTCAAGCAGAACCCATCCGAGCTCCCGCCGCGCAGATACTGGGCCTCCCACCAATCCGGCTGGTCCTTGCGATGGACGTGTACGGCGCCGTCCGGCTCGGCCATGATGTACAGCGCCTTGGCGTCACCCGCACTCACCCCGAAGTAACCGCCACCGACCATACACCCATGCTCCCGCGCGAGATCGCGCATGAGCTGGTACGGCGCGCCGTCACAGGGATAGGTGGCGTACGGCAGCGACGGATCGTACAGCGCAGGCGTCGGGATCGCCTCAGGAAGCAACACCACGTCCGGCTGGTGCTCGACCGTCGCCGCGGTAGCGAGTTCACGAGCGCGGCGAAGGTTGGCATCTGGTTCTCCCAGCCGTGGTGCGAGCTGCACGACGGCGATCCGTAGCCGCTGCTGCCGTGGCGGAGGAGGCGGTGGCGAGATATCGCGTCGGGAATTCATCGTGATCCGTCCTGCGTGCCGTTACCCACGCCATCGGTCATGGTGCCGCCAACGAACGCGGGGCCGGTGCTCCCAGCGCCACCCTGGCCATTGAGCGCGACCTGCGACTTCCGGATCGGCCAGGACCAACCAGGACGTTCCGAGCGCGCGGGACGGCTGTCGCGGAAGTGGCCGAGCAGCCGCTCGTACCGGATGTCCACATCGATCAGCAGCTCACCCAGCGCTCTTCGCAGCAACGCGCCGCGGTCGGCATCCGGGCGGCTGAGCGCGCGAAGCAGCCAGCCCGCCGAACGCCGGAACCCGAACACATGCTCCGGATTGCGGCGGCGGGAGAACGCGTTGCCAATCTCGCTGAGGTCGTCGACTGCCAAGGTCCGCAATGCCTCGATGACGAGCGGGTCATCACCTACGATGCGCGTCTCGCGATTGCCCCAATGGTATGCGGGGAGACAGTCGTCATCGCGCTCCTTCTCCCAGGCCCGGAGCGCTTCGTCGATGGCAAGCGGCCCGTCGTCACCCGCCCGCACGACTGCCTCTCCCACGAGTCGGCCATGGCGCAGCGAGTCCCGAATTCCTTGACCGAGAACCGGATCCTTGAAATGACCTGCGTCCCCCGCGAGTGCCCATCCTGGACCACTGGATCGGCGGAAGAACGACACCATGTCGTCGGTACCGCGCATGCGCGTGATGTTCGTCGCGCCGGCGACGCGCGCAGCGAACCTGCGGTTCTCCCGCAGTTGACGTTCCCACATTCCCTGCGTGTCACGCCGGAACAGCGCGACGCGATCGGCAGGCCCCATGAACGACACGAGCATCCGGTTGCTCGGCGTGGGGAACACCATGCCGTGCGTTCCCCCCGCTCGCCACTGCACGTAGGTCTCTCGCCATTTTCGGTCATCGGACTTGGGATCGTCCATGTACCAGAAGACGAAACCGCGTCCGTTTCGCGAGCCGCGATAGGGCCGGTCCGCGCCGACCAGCTGGGCAACGACCGAGCGCCTGCCATCCGCTCCGATCGTGACCGGCGCTCGGATCTCTCGCACTTCGTCTGAGTCCTTGTCGCGGTAACGCACGCCCGCGACCCGATCGCCGTCCCAGAGCAGGTCGGTCACGCTCGAGTGTTCGCGCACCTCGGCGCCGAACGCACGCGCCGTTTCGACCAGCGCGTGATCGAGCTCGGGGCGTGGCACACAGACGCCGAAGTCGATTCCCTCAACGGGCAGGAACCTGTCCGAGGCTGAGACGCCCTGGTGGGACAACATGACGTGGCGTACTCGCGGTGGGCGATGGGCGAGCACCCGTTCCAGCGCGCCGAGACGCACGAGCTCGGCCACATGGGCAGGAAACATCAGGTGCGTCGACAAGGTGTCAGAAGGAAACCGCACACGATCGAGGGCGATCACGTGTCGGCCGGTGCGAGCCATGGCGATCGCCGCCGCCGCGCCGGCGATCCGGGATCCGACGACAACAGCGTCCGCGTGTTCGCTGGTCACATTGCTCATCAGGGAACTCCGTCGTGCTGGCTCAACTCGACCGCGGCTAGGAGACCGCCCATACCGGAGACTCGACCGGCACCAACCCGGATTCGCCGCACATCGTTCGAATGGCATCAATCCCGAAAGCTTCGATCGGGCCTAGCGCTCCGGTGTCGTGCACTCCGCTCGACATCGCGACCTGTGCGGCACGCGCGATCAGCCGTGCCGTGAACCGGTAGCCGTCAGGGCCGCGAAACTGTCGTTGCGCCAGCCGCCTGCCACGGTCGTCATACGCCTCCGCGACGAAACGGGACTCGGTCGCATCCAGGGTGCTTGTGCTCGGCCCGCCGATCGATCCCTTGACCCACCGGCGCACGGCCGCGCGTGCTGCCCGCCGCATCGGCGGGACGGCCAGCAAGGGAGCGTTGACCGCGGACGCGCACTGCAGGAACCGCGACAGCGAGCCGAACCAGCCCAAGTACGTGGTTACCTCCTGCACGGTCGGAAACAGCCGTGGCACGGTGTACTGCTCAAGCGTGCCGATCGACACTCCGGGCCGAAGCCGCCCATCCACGTCGAACTTGCGCACCCGACGGGCGCCTCGTTCCTTCACGATACGTCCGTGGCGGTAGCCGTACGTGTTCTCGACCAACGCACCCGCCACCGTGGCCCTGGTGCCACTGCTCATCGTCCACGGCAGATACGCACCCTTACCGAGGTAGTACGCGAGGTCGATCCGAGCGGCCTTGTGGCCGGTGTCTTCCATGGCGAGGGCGCCGGCCAGGTTTCCCGGCACGAAGTCGTAACCGAAGCTCGGAATCAGGGCGGCGCCGGTTCGCCGCGCCAGCAACCCATGCTGCTCGAACACCTCGGCGATGAAGCCTGATTCGCCGTTCGTGTCGAGGTACACAGCGCCTGCTTCCGTCGCTGCGCGTACTGCGGGCCCACCCCAACGGTTGAAGGGTCCGACGGTGGAAATCAGCACATCGCCCGCTTCGACGAGTGCGTGAATCGATGCCTGCCGTTCGACGTCGGCGACGGCGACCTCGAGCCCGCCAAGCTCGGCCGCGAGCTCGTCGAGTGCCTCGCGCCGCCGACCGGCGAGAACTGGCCGTTCACCAAGCGCGACCAACTCTCGCGCGGTCAATTCGCCGGTATATCCGGTGGCACCGAATACCACGATACGTTTGCTCATGCCTGTCAAACGTACGAGCTCGACGGGGTGGGTAATGCCTCCGCAGGGAGGACATTCGTCCTCACTTCGAGGGCCCGTCGGTGGCATCCCGCGACGACTCCGGCACCGGCACGCCGGGAATCCGCACACGCCAAAGCCCGCGCGCGTGCCGTTGGCAGCAGACACCCGGCGTGGGTTGTGCACGATGACCAAACCGCTGCCCTGATGCCGTACCCGGAGCACGGTGGCAGCCGTAGTCGTGGGTGTCACGGTGTAGGTCCGGCAGTGTGACGGGCACCTCAATCGGGCGTCGGCGACCAAGGGAGACTCCGCATGAGTACCGTGACGTACGTTACACCGATCAGCGGCCGTGTGTACGGTGATGCGATGCCGCCAGATGGCCCACCTGGGCGTCTCGACCAGCCCGTATCGACACGGGAGCTGGTCGCGCGGGTCGGCGTGGAGACAAACCGGCGCCTCGCCGAGATCACCCAGGACCTGCTGGAACGGCTGGTGGCCGAGGTCGGCGAGATCGCGGGTGACGACCGGCTGGTGCAGCTGATGGCGGCCAGCATCGAGGGCAATGTCGACACCATCGTGCACATGCTGCGGCACGGCATCGACGTCGAACGCACCACGGCGCCGTCAGCGGCCGTCGAGTACGCGCGCCGCGTCGCCCAGCACGGGCTGCCGCTCAACGCGCTCGTCCGCTGCTACCGGCTCGGCCAGGAACGGTTCCTCCGCTGGTGCCTCGAGGAGCTGCGGCGGCAGTGCGACGACGCCGCCACCGTCTCGAACGCTGCCATGCGAATCGTCGCCGACACCTCGGCCTACATCGACCGAGCTTCCCAGCACGTCGTCGAGGTCTACGAGGAGGAGCGCGAGCGGTGGCTCGTAAACCGCAACGCGTCGCGGTTCGCACGGGTGCGTGAGCTGCTCGACGGCCGGGTTCCCGATATCGGGGCGGCCGAGAACACCCTCGGCTACCGGCTCCGGCAACGGCACGTCGGGCTCGTCGTGTGGCTTGACAAGAGCGAGTCGGACAACGACGAGCTCGCCTACCTCGAACGTTCGGTGGTGGCGCTCGCGGCGAAAGTGGGCTGCGCCGGCAAGCCGTTGCTCATCCCGAGCGACGAACTCAGCGCGTGGGGCTGGCTGCCGTTCGACAGCAACCACGATTTCGACGCCGCAGTACTCGCCGAGAACGTGGCGAGCTTGGATCGCCCGGTCCGAGTCGCGGTTGGGACGCCACGCGCGGGGGTGCGCGGCTTCGCCCACACCCATGAACAGGCCAAACAGGCGCAATCGGTGGCACTGGCCGCACGCATGGCCGGGCCAGCCGCGATGGCGTTCGGCGACGTCGGCGGGGTCGCACTCATGTGCGCCAACCTCGAGGCCACGAGGGCCTGGGTCGCCGACACCCTTGGCGCGCTCGCGGTCGACGACGAGTCACGCGCTCGGCTGCGCGAAACGCTGCGCGTGTTCCTGGCATCCGGCGGGCGCTACACCGCCGCTGCCGATCAGCTGAACCTGCACCGCAACTCGGTGGTGTATCGCCTGCACCGGGCCGAAGAGGAGTTCGGCCGCTCGTTGCGCAAGGACAGGCTGCGGCTCGAACTCGCCCTCGATGTGTGCCACTGGCTGGGCACGATCGTGCTCGTTCCCGGCCATGCCGAGGCCGACGGGGGTCGCTGACACCCCTGCCGCTCCTCCCACCCGCTCGCACCGTGAACTACCGCCTTGGTCAGGAGACATGATGCCAACGTTGTTGCCTGCTCCCAGCTCGGCCGGGACGACCGGCGCCGCCAGCGAACTCGACGTCGAGACCTTGACGAGATCCGTCCACGAGGCGATCGCCAACCAGGTCTTTCCCCGCCATGCCAAGGAACCCGTATTCGACGCCGCGCTGTTCCGGTGCGTCGGCGGTAACGTCGAATCCGTCGTGGACATCGCGGCCGGTCGCCTGACCGTCGCGGAGTCCGACCCGGCGTTCGCGCTCTCCTTCGCCGAGATGGTCGCCGACCTCGGCATCCCGTACGGCACGTTGGAACGCGCCTACTGGGTGGGCGTGGAACGCTTCATGCGGGAGTGGATCGCACGCTCCCAGCGCATGTCCGAACAAGGGCAAAGCACCTCCGGCGAGCTGGTCGGCGACCCGACGTCCGCGGTGTTCCCCTATGTCAGGCGGGTGCTCGATCTGGTGGCCGCGCGTTACGACGACGTGATGAAAGCGCTGTGCGGCAGCGGGGAGGACCGCAGGCGCGGCGTCGTCGACCAGCTGCTCGCGGGCTCGGTCGCGGGCTACAGCCACGAGCTGGACAACATCCTCGCCTACCGGCTGCGCGGCTGGCACGTCGCCATGGTGTTCGACACCGGCGACAACGCGGTCGTGCGGCGCATGGTGGCCCGGCTGGGCGATCAGACCGGTTCGTGGGGCTCGCTCGTCGTGCCGCGCGGCGTGTGCCGCTGGTCGGCGTGGCTCGGCTTTCCCAAGGAGCCGGACGCGATTCGGATGCACCAGTTGCGCCGCGCCGTCGCGCAACGCGGCGGGCCGGTCGCCGTCGGCGGACCTGGCGCCGGGATCGAGGGCATCAGGCAGGCGCACGACGAGGCCTGCCGGGCGGCTGAGCTGCGTCCGATGCTCGCCGACCCGCCCGAGTGCGTGTGGTACCGGGACGTGCGGCTCGAGGCGCTGCTGCTCGACAACGTGAGCGCGGCGCACCGCTTCGTCGCGGCGGAGCTGGGGGCGCTCGCCGATGACAGCGAACGCGCACACCGCATTCGCGAGACGCTGCTCGCCTCGCTGGCCACCGGCTCGCAGGCACGTGCCGCCGCAGAGCTCGGAGTGCACGAGAACACCGTCCGGCTCCGAGTCCGCTCGGCAACCGAGGTGCTCGGGGAGGCGCTCACCGCACGCCGCACCGAGTTGCTCGTCGCATTGCGGCTGCGTCGTGCGCTCGGCCTGCCACAGGACGCGGACGCCGAGGCCACCGCGGTTGACGCCATCGGCTGAGCGGTTGACACCACCGGCTGAGCCGGACCGCAATACGTGTTCTGCCCGGTGGACCGTTCGCCCACCCGAACGGTCCACCGGGTAGCGCGACACCGGCGTCGGCGGCGGCGGACCTGCGCGGCCGTCAGACCAGCGCGGCGTCCATCCCACCGTCCACGACGAACGTCGAGCCGCTGCAGAACCGGGACCGCTCCGACGCGAGGAACACGGCGAGCGGGGTGACGTCGTCTACGGTGCCGAGCCGCCCTTGCTTCTGCGTGATCAGGGCATCGAAGTCGATGCCGAGCGCGCCCTCGAACTGCGGCACGCGGTCGTAGACCAGGTCGGTGCCGATCCAGCCGGGGCAGATCGCGTTGACGCGCACGCCGTGGTCGCGCCATTCGACCGCCGCAGTCCTGGTCAGCGAGATCACCCCCGCCTTCGCCGCCGCGTAGTGCGAGATGAGCGGCGAGCCGGAGAAGCCGGTGATCGAAGCCATCGTGATGATCGCGCCGCCGCCGTTGCCCGCCATGCTGCGTCCCGCGTGGCGCACCGACGAGTAGACACCGTCGAGGTTGACCGCCAGCACCGAACGCCATTCCTCCACCGGCATCTCCGTGATCGGGGCGACCGTGGCGATTCCGGCGTTGGCCACCATGATGTCGACCGAACCGTGCCGCTGCGTCACCCACCCAAGCAGCTCCTCGACCTGGTCGTCGTCGCGCACATCGCAGGTCGCGCCTTCGCCGTGCACCAGCTCGGCCGCGACGGCCTGCGCGCCGTCACCGTCGCTGTCGGTGACGACGACAGTGGCACCTGCCGCGTCGAGCGACGTGGCGACGGCCCTGCCCAGTCCTTTGGCGCCACCGGTGACAATGGCGATCTTGTCTTTCAGCAGCTCGGTCATCAGAACAAACTCCCGCTCAGTGCGCAGTCGAGGACGTAATGGGACGCGGTGATGAAACGCGCGTCGTCGGATGCCAGAAAAGCGACCATTTCGGCGACCTCGACGGTCGTGCCGAGACGTTGCTGTTTGATCGCGACGACGTCACCGAAATTCGCGCCGGTCGCGGATTCGAACGGCTCGACGAGGCGGTTGACCATGTCGGTGTCGATGAATGACGGGCACACCGCGTTGACCCTGATTCCGGCGTCGCGCAGTTCGAGCGCCGCGGTCTGCGAAATCCGGATGACCGCCCCTTTGGACGCGCCGTAGACGCCGAGCAGCGGCACCCCGCCGAGCCCCGCGACCGAGGCCATGTTGATGATCGCGCCGCCACCCGATGCGGCAAGGGCAGGCGTCTGGTGTTTGACGCCGAGGAAGACGCCTTTGATGTTGATCGCCATCAGCTGGTCGTACTCGTCGTCCGGCGTTTCCACCAGCGGTTTCGCGATCTCGATCCCGGCGTTGTTGACCGCGATATCGAGCCCGCCCCACTCCGAGACGGCGGTGGCGACGGCCGAGGCGACCTGTTCGCCGTCGGTGACGTCGCAGCTCACCGGCACGGCGGCGGTGCCGAGATCGGCCGCGGTCTTCTTCACCTGTTCCTCGTCGATGTCGGCGAGGACGACGCGTGCGCCGCGCTGGACGAAGAGTTCGGCGATGGAACGACCGATCCCTTGCGCGGCACCAGTTATCAGAGCGCGTTTGTTGTTGAGGTCAGAGAGCATGCATTCAGGCTAGGAATCCGCTTCCGCGACGTGGAATGTCGAAAACCGCGCATCGGCACCGGCAATGGTGTGACACATCGACATTGGACCGGGTGCGACGCGCTCATAGCGTTTTTCCCGAGGGAAATTGTCGACTCACTCGGAGGACGCCGGACGATGTTGCACCACACCATCGGTAGTCTGGTCGAGCGATGCGCGCTGATGTACGGGCCGGAAACCGCCGTCGTACACGGTTCGCAGCGCATCACCTACCACGAGCAGATCAGCCGCATCAGGCGATCCGGCCGCGCACTGCTCGGGCTCGACCTGTTACCCGGCGATCGGGTCGCGATCCTGATGGCCGACCGGCCGGAACTGCTCGACGTCTACTACGGCGCATTGTGGGCCGGGCTGGCCGTCGTGCCGCTGAACGCCAAGCTCGGCGTCGCCGACCACACCTACATCGTCCAGGACTCAGGTGCGCGGGTGCTGGTACACGACGCCGAGCACGCCGACCGCACCACCGAGATCCAGGCCGAGCTCGGCATCGAGTCGCTGGTCTGCGTCGACGACGACGCGGTCCTGCCCGATGGAGTGTCCTTGCCACGACTCCGGCTCGAGTACCCGGACGGCCCCGGGATGCCGGTGGTGTCGCCGTACGACATGTTCGGCATCTACTACACCGGTGGCACCACCGGCAGGCCGAAGGGGGTGGTGCACAGCCACCGGAGTTTCATCGCGGCGTTGTTCAGCGAGATGCTGGAGCTCGGCCTCGGTGAGCGCGACGTGTTCGCCCATGTCGCGCCGTTGACTCACGCAGGCGGCGCGTTCGTGCTACCGGTGTGGCTGCGCGGCGGCACCAACGTGATCCTCGGTGGGTTCGACCCGGAGCACCTGCTCGACAGCATCGAGCGGAACCGCGTCTCGGCGACGCTACTCGTGCCGACCATGCTCTACGTGCTGCTAGACAGCGTGCCAAGTAACGGTGTCGATCTTTCATCGCTCGCCACCGTGGTCTACGGCGCCTCGCCGATCGGCCAGCAGCGGCTGATGCAGGCCATCGACCGGTTGGGTCCGATATTCGCCCAGCTCTACGGCCAGACCGAGGCGCCGAACCAGCTCACCGTGCTGCGCAAGAGCGACCACGCCGCCGCGGTCGCTTCCGGCGACCTCGAGCCGTTGACCTCCTGCGGGCGGCCGGTGGCGATCGCCGACCTGCGCATCGTCAGCGACGACCTCGCCGAGGTGCAGGCAGGCGAGCCTGGCGAGATCGCCGCACGCGGCCCGCACGTGATGTCGCGGTACTGGAACCGGCCCGATGAGACCGCCGAGACGTTGCGCGACGGCTGGTTGTGCACCGGCGACATCGCTCGCGTCGACGAGCGCGGCTTCGTCTACATCGTCGACCGCAAGAAGGACATGATCATCTCGGGCGGTTTCAACGTCTACCCGAAAGAAGTCGAGGCGGCCCTGTTCGCCCATCCCGCGGTGCGTGACGCCTGTGTCATCGGCGTGCCCGACGAGAAGTGGGGCGAGGCGGTCAAGGCCGTCGTCGTCACCGACCCCGATGTTCCCGTGCGGCCGGACGAGCTCATCAGCTGGGTGAAGGAGCGCAAGGGCGGCGTGCTCGCCCCGAAAACCGTCGATCGCGTCGCCGCGATTCCCCTCACCGCGGTCGGCAAGCACGACAAACCCGCGCTGCGCTCCACGTACTGGGGCGCCCGTGACCGCGCGGTCAACTGAGTGTTTCCCACGAGAGAAAGTGAGATCTGGTGACTACGAACAAGCCGGTCGTCATCTACGGCGCCAGTGGCTATACCGGACGCCTCGTCGCGGAGTTCCTTCGCGAGTACAACCTGCCCTTCATCGCGGCAGGCCGGAACAAGGACCGCATCAACGACGCGATGCAGGGCGTTCCAGGGATCGAGACGGCGAGCTACGACGTCGTGCAGGTGGAGCACTCGGTCGAGGCGTTGACGGATCTCTTCGCCGATGCGCGGGTCGTCTGCAACACCGTCGGGCCGTTCTCGAAGTACGGCCCTGATGTCGTCGAGGCCTGCATCAACTCAGGCACCCACTACACGGACACCACCGGTGAGCAGGACTGGGTGATCACATGCGACGAGGTGTACGGCGAACGCATGGCGGAGCGCGGCCTGCTGCTCTCGCCAGGCATCGCGCAGATGTACACCACCGGCGAGATCGCGGCCAACATCTGCCTCGAGACACCCGCCCTCGACACCCTGGACATGGCGGTGTTCTGGAAGGGCTTCCCGACGGTCGCGTCGACGCAGACCATCCTGGTCAACGCGGCGATGTCGAAGGCGTACTACCTCGAGCAGAACGAGTACGTCGAGTGGCCAGCCGACGGCACGATCTACGAGCTCGCGGTGCCGGGTCAGCACGAGACGGGGCTGGCGTTGCCGTGGGGCGGCACGTCGCATCCGGTCTGGTTCAAGCAGGACCCGAGGGTGACCAACGTGAAGGTGCTCGGTGGCCTGTTCGACCGGCAGTTGATGCAGGGTGTGCCGCAGATCGTGGCAGAGGCGCTCGAACAGATCGGCTCGCTGCCCGATGAGGAGAAGTTCAAAGCGCTCACCGACACCGCGCTCGCCGTCCGCAGCGAGATGCCGCCGCGCGAGAACCAGCGCGTCAACATCTCGGTCGACTCGGTGCATGCGTCCGGCCCACTCGGTCGCGCCCACTGCGTGCTGCGCGGTGCCTGCAACTACAAGCAGACCGGTCTGATGCAGGCGTTCGCCGCGCATCACCTTGTGCACGGCACGCCACGCAGGACGGGGTTCGCATCGGCGTGCCAGGCGTTCGACCACCGGGAGCTGCTCGGCGTGCTGCAGTCATTCGGCCTGATGGCCCCGCCGGAGGTGACCCGGATCGTGCCGTAGCCGATCGCGCTTCTCGTGGCTCTTTCGCCGCAGGCACGGCTCCGGCCGATGCCTGCGGCGACAGACCACCGAGGTCACGGCGTTGGGGCCGAGGTCACGGCGTTGGGGCAAGGCCTGCCAGCTGCCGCACGGCGACAGCGGCAGGCACGACCGAGCGGATCTGGCCCGCGCCCTGCCCCGCGTACAAAGCGGTCGCGTCCACCACACGTTCCGGCATGCCACGCAGCGCGGGCCCCGGCCCGAAGAGCGGGGCACGGGGATGTTGCAGCACTGCCATCGTGCGTAGCGCACCCAGCGGTACGGCGCTGCCAAGCCGAGGCGTGCGGTTGTTGACCGCGAGCACCGCTCGCGGTCCGGCAGGGTGTGACGCGCACCAGCGGTCGGTCGCCGCGTTAGGTACCACCCGATGCCGTGCTGGCCATCCGAACCCGAACAACTCGGTCTGCAATGTCGTGCGCGCACCAAGCACGCGAGCCTGATAGAGAGGATGTGCGTGACATTCCTCGGTCAGTAGGAACCGGGTGCCTGCCACGGCGGCATCCGCGCCCGCGTCCATCAGTTCCCGCACACCCTCCGCATCCGAGACACCACCCGCTGCCAGCACCGGGCGTCCTTCTGCTACCGAAAGGATTCTCGGCAATGCCGTGCGCAGCGGGTACACCGCACGCAGGTGACCACCCGCCTCTGTGCCCTGTGCGATCAGGCCGTCGGCTCCGTCCGCAACCGCCTTGCGGGCCTCGGTGACCTCGCCGACCTGGTGCAACACCATGATGCCCGCGTTCCGCAGCGCCGCGACCGCCTGCGCGGCGAACCCGAAGAACAGCACCACCGCGTCGACGTCGCCCTCGACACAGACCCGCACATGTGCTCGCCGCAGGAACGGCACAAGCAGGTTCACCGCGAGCGGCCTGCCGGGCGCCAGCTCCCGGAAACGCCGGATCTCGTGCGCCAGTTGGGCGGGCGGCATAATGCCCAGTGTGCCGAGCCCGTCCGCGTTCGACACCGCAGCCGCCAACTCGGCACGGCGAGGCCACCGCCCATCCCCGCCTGCACTACGGGATGCGCCATGCTCAGCCGATCTCGCAGGTCCATCCACACCTCGCAGTCGCGTTTACCCGGCACATGGCGTTACGGTAAAGATCCAGCGCAGCAGGCTGCATATCCCGCTGACACGAAAGGCCACGTTTGATTTGTGCGGTTCAACCAAAGCCAACAGCTGATAGGACACGCACGATGCTTGCGGACAGGGCAGACGACGGACGCGACGACGAGCAGTCCGGACAACCGCAAGCTGAAGATGCGCCCGCACCCGGGGTCAGGCGAACTACGGAGGCTTCACAGATGGACGGCAGAGCCACCGCAGTCAAGTCAACGTCGGCATGCACGAAGTTCCAGACGCCGACCTACATCGGTGACCTCGTAGACCGCGCGCGGCTGATCGACGTGCTGCGCTCCGGCAGGTCACGGCGGCTCACGTTGATTCACGCCCCGGCAGGCTTCGGCAAGACGACGCTCGCGGTGCAATGGGAACGGGTCCTGCGGCGCGAGCACTTCCCGGTGGCCTGGCTGAGCCTCGACCGCGACGACAACGACGCGCTGTGGTTTCTCGCGAGGCTCATCGAAGCCGTGCACCGGGTCGCGCCAGCCCTTGCGCCGGAGACCTTCGACCTTGTCGAGGAGAACAACCAAGAAGCCCAGCGCTACGTGCTGTCCGAACTGGTCAACCGCATCTCGAACAGCGGTACCGAACTCACCGTCGTGCTCGACGACTGGCACCTCGTCGACGACACGGAAGCGGCATCGGTACTGGAGTACCTGCTGGACTTCGGCCCGGAGAACCTGCATTTCGTTGTCACAAGCCGCAGTTTCACCCTGCCAGTCGGCAGGCTGAAAGTGGCGAACCAGGTGACCGAGATCAACGCCGAGCTGCTGCGGTTCAACCAGGAGGAGTCCAACGTCTTCCTCCGCGATATCAACATGCTCCCGCTGAGCCAGGACGACCTGGAACGGCTCTGGCTGACCACGGACGGCTGGGCGGCCGCCCTCCAGCTGGCGACCCTCTCGCTGCGCAACGCCGAGCGCCCGGACACGCTGGTGAAGAGCTTCTCCGGCGGACACCGGTCGATCGGCGACTACCTGGCCGAGAACGTCTTCGACGTGCTCCCACCTGACATTTTGGATTTCCTGCTGACCACCTCCATCTGCGATCGGCTGTGCGCGGATCTCGCGTCCGCCCTCAGCGGCCAGCCGCGCTGCCAGTCGATTCTGGAAGATCTGGAACGCAGAGATCTCTTCTTGCGCCCGCTCGACGCCGATCGGAAGTGGTTCCGCTACCACCACCTGTTCGCCGACTACCTGCGTAAGCGCCTCGAACGGGACCATCACGGCCGGGCGGTCATCCTGCACCAGGTTGCCTCCGCCTGGTTCGCGGCGAACGGCATGACCACTGAGGCGGTGAGCCACGCGCTCGCGGCCGACGACGAGTCCAGGGCGGTCGACCTGGTCGAGCACGATGCGATGAGCCTTGTCGAGAACAGCAGGATGTCCACCCTGCTGAAACTGGTCAGTCTGCTGCCACCGCACCTGCTCACAGAGCGGCCCCGGCTCCAGCTCGCGCTCGCGTGGGCGAACTGCCTGTTGCAGCACGAACAGTCGGCCGAGATCGCGCTCGACCACGTGCGCGCGGCGGCGCAGGATGGCGAGGGCGACGACCTCGCGCTGTCGGTGGAAGCCGACGTCATCCAGGCCTGTATCGACGGCTACGGCGACCGGATCGCGGGCGCCGATCCGCTCATCGAACCATGCCTGAGCGAGCCGACGGCCTACCGGCCGTGGGTCGTCGCGGTCGCCGCCAACGCCAAGACGTTCCTGCACCTGCAATTCTTCGAGTTCGACGCGGGACGGGCCGTGCAGCGGTGGGCGCGGGCGTTCCAGGCACGGACCGGGCCATTCGCCGCCGTGTACGGCCACTGCCTCGACGGCATCGCCGCGTGGGAACTGCTCGACATCGCCGATGCCGAACGCTCTTTTCACAAGGGCCGCGAGCTCGCGCAGCGCGCGATCGGGCGGCGCTCCCACGCGGCCAGGCTGGCGGGCGCCCTGCTCGGGCTGGTGCGCTACGAGCGCGACGACCTCGATCGTGCCGAAGAGCTGCTCGAAGAGAGCCACGAGCTTGGCGCGGAGAGCGGTGTCGCGGACTTCATGATCGCCACCTATGTCACCCTCGCCAGGGTCAAGGCACTCCGCGACGACACACCCGGCGCGTGGGCGGTAATTGACGAAGGCGATCTCACCGCGAGCCACCTCGGACTGCACCGGCTGCGAGCCGCCGTCATGGATCAGCGCGTGCGGTTCCACCTCGAACACGGCAGGCAGGCGGAGGCAGCCGATCTGCTGGCACGCCGCCCCGACCTTTCCGGCCTCGACGAGAACCTTGCGGCGGTGGTGAGCCAGCGATGGCGTGCGACACGGGCAAGGGTCCTGTTGGCCTCGGGCGACGTCGACCCGGCGTTGCGCCTGCTGAGCGAGGTCTACGAAGAGGTCACCCCGGCAGCGCGGCCGCACGCCACCGTGCTCGCCCGCATCGACCTTGCCGCCGGACTGTGGGTGGCTGGCAGGGCGGACGAGGCATTCCAGGCGCTTGTCCCGACGCTCGTCGCAGGCGAACGGTCCGGGCTGTTGCGCACGTTCGTCGACGCCGGGCTGGTCGTCGTGCGGATGGTGGGGGAACTGAGCGAGGCGATCAGGCTCGACCGCTGGCCAGAAGGACTGCCTCCGGTGTCCAACGGCTACCTCACGCGGATCCTGGTGGCGAGCCGGTCGACGACGGCGGCTGTGGCGCAGGGCGGCGACAACGGTGGCAGGCTGCCGGAGGAACCGCTGACCGCACGCGAGATCGACATCGTTCGCCTGCTCGATCACGGCCTGTCCAACAAGGAGATCGCCCGGAGGCTCGGCGTCACCGTCAACACGGTGAAGTGGTACCTGAAGGGTGTCTATACCAAGCTGGGCGTGACAAGGCGGCAGGAGTCGGTGAACGAAGCCCGGCGGCGCAACCTGCTCGGTTGAACACCGCCATCGTTCAAGCGAGCATCCGCAGCAGCCCCGCGAACACGAAGAGGACAGCGACCGCCTGGGCCGTGACGGCCCCGCGCCGCAGCACCTGCTGCCGCCGGTCACGCTCCTGCTCGGGCAGTGCCGCTGGCAGCAGCGTGGCCGCGTTGCGGTAGCCCCACCTCCCGAGCGGCGCCAGCACCGCTGCCACGAAGACACACGTAAGTACATCGGCGGCCTCGCTCATCGCGGTCCTGTTCCGGCTTGCGATGTGCCAACGGCGCCCGCGATGTCCGACGACGGCGGCGCGTCTGGATCGGCGGGCCGGTACTTGTCGGCGTAGAGGATGTCGGCATCGCGGATCTGCTTGCCGAGCCAGGAGCGCCACCGCTGGAAGGCCCGTTCGGTGCGCAGCGTCTCGCGGAACTGGTCTGCCACCTCGGCGAACTTGGCTGGCTGGCCCGGCAGGATCGCGTCCACCCTACCGACGTTCCAGCCGTAGGAGCCCTTCGCCGGCCCGTACAGCTCGCCCTCGCTTGGCGCGAAGGCTGCCGTGGCGACCGGGCCCTGCAGCTCGCCCTCGCTGAGCGCGCCGAGCTTCCCGCCGGACTTTCTGGTGCTGCCGTCGATGCTGTGCTTGGCGGCCAGCGTGGCGAACGAGGCTCCCGAGCGAAGCGCGTCGAACAGCGCCCGTGCTTCCGCCTTGGTCTTGACCACGATGTTGCGCAGTTTCCTGCGTTCCGGGGTGCCCAGCTCGTTCTTGCGCTTGTCGAACTCGGCGCGCAGTTCGGCGTCGCTGATCGACACGTCGCCGCTGGTCTTGTCCATCAGCCGTCCGACGGCGAGCTGCCGCCGGATCTCGGCGAGTACCTGCGGTTCCGATGTGCCCGCCTCGCCGAGCGCCTTGACGAACGCCTGCCTGCCGCCGTCGGCGTACCGGTTGGCGATGAACCGGTCAAGCACGTCACGCGCCTGCTTCTCGGAGATGGCGATGCGCTGCTCGGACGCCAGCTGGTCGAGCAGCATGCTCACCGCGACCGACTTGGCGGAGTCGCGCCGGAAGGCGTCGAGCTTGGCAGGGTCTTCCGGCGGCTCGACGCCGTAGAGGGCCCGCAGTGTCTCCACCCGCTCGTCCAGCTCGTCCTCGCTGACCGCCCGGTCGCCGATCGCGAACGCCGCGCCTTCCGGCAACCCCGCCCACGGCTGCCATACCAGGGCGAGCACGCCCGCGACCAGGGTGATGGTCACGACGATGGCGACCGCGACACGGTGGCGAACCACTGGGGTCTTCTGCTCGGAGTCGGTCATCGGCTTGCTCCTGCGAGCGCTCGTTTGTCGGACCGGGGATGATCAACAGGGGCGTGGTCAACAGGTCCGCCACGGCTGGACAGCCAGACGACGAACGCCGCGGCCAGTACGGACAAGCCAACCGTTCCTGCCAGCAGCCCGCCGAAGGCACGGATGATCGCGAGCTGCGACAACATGAGCACGCCGTAGCCGGTCGCCGACGCCGCCGCGGCGAGCAGCACCGCCCGCCGGATACCCGCGTCTCGTCTGCGTACCGCCTCGGCGAGCACGACGGTGAACTCGCATGCCACGGCAGCGGTCAGCGAGCCGACAGCCGCCGTGACCGGATTCAGGTCGACGCCCGTCAGCCGCATGACGAGCAGCACGAGGCCGGTCGCGAGCACGGCTGCCGCCCCGGCGCGCACCGCGTCGCCGCGTCTGCGCAGGCCGAACGCGAGCACCAGCACGGCGGCGATGATGCCGAGGCCCGCGGCGAGATACCTGCTCGCCGAGACCGCCTCGTACCCGGAGACCGCGACCATCGGCAGCCCGGTGATGTGGACATCGACGCCGTCGGGCGGCGGGGGCAGGATGCGGTGCAGGTCGTCGCGCAGCCGGGCGAGCGACTTGGCGTCACCGAGCTCGACCCCGAACGAGAGCATCGACATGCCCTGGTCGCCGCGGATGACGCTGGTGGTCAGGTAGCGCGGCACCAGCCGCAGCGCGGACTCCAGCTGGCTCGCGGTCGGGTCGCCGCCGAGGAACCGCAGCAGGGTCGGCGGTGACAGCACCGGCCGCACCTTGTCGCCGTGCGCCGCGACGATGGCGTCCTGCGCCGACCGCATCCAGGCAAGCGTCTCCCCGTTGACGGTGTCCTCGCCGGTCAGCGTGATGCCGATCTCGCCTGAGGAGCCCATCACCTCCTCGACGTGGCGCGCATCGCTGAGCACCGGCAAGTCGGCCGCGAAGCCCTGGAAGTCGGCCTTGAGCGGCAGACCTGGCAGCATCGCCCAGCCGGACACGGCCACGACGACGGCGGCACCGGCCGCGGCAAACCGGACTGGCCGGGACGGCGGTCGCCCGAGTGGTGCGCGCGCGGCCGCCTTCGGTTCGTCGGCGGCCATCGGCGGCGGCAGCCACCGAGCCACGACGAGACCGACCGCGAGCGACATCAGGATGCCAGCCGCCAGCGTGGCGCCCAGCTCGGCGACCACCGGGATCGGCGTTGCGGCGAGGGCGGCGAAGCTGGCCGCCGTCGCCGCCGCGACGGTGATCACCGTCCTTGTGCCGAGCCGCTGGTTCAGGAACGTCATGAAGTCGCTGCCGACGCCGAGCAGCACCGGAAGGAACGCGACCACACCGAGTGAGAGCGGCATGCCGGTCCAGCCGAACAACGCCAGCGTGAGTGCCGTGCCGAGCGCGGTGGTGGCCAGCGGCAGCATACGTCGGCGCAGCGTCGTCCACCGCACAAACAGGAACCAGGCGCCGACCGCCAGTAGCGCGACACCGCCGAGCAGCGGGACCTCGTGGCGCACCTGCGAGCCGAGCGCCGAGACGACGGCTGGGATCCCGGACACGGTGACCCGCTCGGCGTCAAGCTTGGCGGCTCCGACGGTGCGCTCGACCGCGCCGACCAGCCGTTCGGTCGCCTGCTGCTCCATCCCCGGTCGGGGGCGCACCAGGATCGCCACCGCGTCGTCGGACGGGACGACGAAGTGCCACTGCGGCTTCGGCGCACGGTCGGGCCCGTAGACGACGGTGTCCACGAACTTCTCGTTGTGCAGCGTCGGCAGACCCGCAGGCAGTCCCTGCTTGAGCAGGCCCGCGTAGCGGCGATCGAAGTCGGCGATCGCGGCGCGTCCCGCCGCGCGGACCTCGGCAGGAGCCTTGCCCTGCTCTCTCGCCCGTTGTTCCGCCTTGGACCGCAACCCGTCGCGGTAGCCGGTGAGCTCGGTGAGCAGCGTCTGCGTCTGGCCCGCGATCTGGTTCAGCACCGTCGCCGGCCCGTACACCGACGCCACATCCGGCAGGTTGGACAGCTGCCCCTCCAGCCGCAGCAGCCTCGGCAGGCGCTCCCCGGAGAGCTGCTCGCCCGGCTTGTCCGACTCCACGAGCACCACGATCGGGTCGCCGCCGAACGATGCGGCCGCTCGCTCGGTCGCCTGCGCGACCCGGTCGTCCGCTGGGACGAACGAGTCCACTCCGGTGCGGACGGTCAGCTGCGCGATGCCGGAGCCGATGCCGGCGAGCAGCGCAAGGAGCACCGTGACACCGAGCGCCACCCGCCCGGTGCGGCGAACACCTGGCGACACCGCGAGCGACCGCCTGCGGCTCATCGTGGTTGCTCCTCCTCGACGTGGGGGTACTTACCGTGGAAGTTCCTCGGCTCGGTCGCGCCGCCCGGCGCCGGGTACGGGTTGTACTTCCGCAGCGGGCCGCGCTGTGTGTCGTACGACGAGTTCAGCGACTTCTCGTTCAGCACAGGCATGACGCGTGCGATGTGTCCGTTGGCGTCCGACCCGCCGAGGTACTGCGAGAAGTTGGTGAAGAACGCGGCGACGTCGTGCCCGTACGGCCGCAGATAGGCCAGCATCGGGTTGACGTCGGCCAGGTTGACCTCGAGCGTAGACATCAGCGGCCGCGAAGCATCCGCGAACGCGGGCACCCGGTCCAGCGTGCCCGGCGCGCGGTCGAGCGTCCGGTTCAGCGAGGGCAGCAGGCCACGCAGATCCTTTGTGGTGGCGGGCAGCTCTCGGAGCGCCAGGGACAGGTCGGGCGCGGCACGCTTGAGGTCGCTGGCGACAGGGGATAGCTCGCCAGCGAGCCTGCGCAGGTCCCCGCTCGCCGTCGTCGTTGTGCCGAGCAGCGGTGGCAGCTCCCGCATCAGCCGTTCCAGGTCGTGGCGGTTCGCAGCCATGGTCTTGGTGAGGGCGTTGGAGTCCCGCACCAGGTCGGTGATCCGACCCTGCCTGGTGTCCAGCGCCCGCAGCAGCGCGGTCGTGTTGGCCGCGACATGGCGCAGGTCTTTCGACTGCGCGGCGAGCGCGGTCAGCGCGTCGCCGCCCTCCCTGCCGAGGTGACCAAGGCCCTGCAGCGACCGGGAGATGTCCTCCCTGCTGCTCTTGGTCGCGAGACTTGCGGAGCGGATGGTGCGCCGCAGCGCGTTCCTTGTCGGCTTGTCGAGACTGGTCAGCACGTCGTCGAGCTGGACACTCGGCTTGCCTGCGTCATCGGGGAGCAGCGTCCCGCTCGCCAGCTCGGGTCCGTTGCCGTCGGCGACCTCGAGGTACGTCTCCTCGATCATGGTCTTGTTGCGCACCGTGACCGTCGCACCCCGGTGCAGCGGCGCGACGTCCTCGTTGAGCTCAAGGGTGACCCGTGCCGTGTTGCCGGAGACCGCGTCGACCTCTTCGACCTTGCCGACGGGCACGCCTGCCATCCTGATGTCGGACTGGAACACCAGGTTGTCCACATCGGGCAGTCGCACGTCGACCTGGTACCCGGCGCGGCTGACAAGCGGGAGCTTGCCACCGGCGTTGACCCACAAGAAGCTGAAGATTCCCGCGCACAGCGCGACGAACAGCAGCACGACGGTGATCCGGATCGCGGGAATGAGAGCGTGCGGAATCCTCATATCGCCTCCATATCGAGCGCGGCAAGCCGCGCCAGGTATCCAGCATCGGCGAATATGACGTCCGATGATTCGGACCTGCGGGCAGTCCTCATGTCAACTCACCTACCGGGGGTCGGCGCGCCGCTGAGCGACGGCAGCGGGACGGATTGCGGCGTGATGTTGACCTGCCCGCGGAGGATGCCCCGGTTGGCGTCGGTCAGGCTGAACGCGGAGTTGGAGTTGTACACATAGGCTCCGAGGTCATTCAGGTACGGCAGCAGGCCGGACGTGACCGGATCCAGCCGCTGGGTGATTGGGCTGAGGTCACCGAGCGCGTAGTTGAGGTCGGAGACCGCGGGGCGCAGGTTGGCCACCACAGGGCGCGCCTTGACGAGTACCGGCCGCGCGTCGTCGAGGAAGCCGTCAAGCTGACCGACCGACTCGCGGAACCGGGTCAGCGACTTGGGCAGCTCGTCGCTGGCATTGCGGACGTTGTCCAGCGTCGGGTCGAGCTGGTCGGCGAGCCCGCTGACCTCGGTTGTCGCGTCGCGGAGCCGCTGTGAGAGGTCGGGCAGCTGGGCCAGTGACTCGTCGAGCGGCTGGCCGCGTTTCGCCACCGTGCCCAGCGTCTGTTGCAGCGAGCCAGCGAGTCGCGCCAGCCGCTGGTCGTCGCGGCCGACGGCGTTCGAGATCTGCGACAGCGAGGTGATGAGCTCGGACAGCGAGTCGCGCCGCTGGTTCAGCTGCGTGACGACGGGGCGCAGGTCGCCGAGCACGCCGTTGAGCTCGCCGAGCCCCTTCGGCAGACCGTGCTTCGCGTGCGCCAGCGCCACGTCGGACTCCGAAAGCAGCGTGGTCAGCGCGTTCCTCGTGTTCTTGTCCAGGTGCGCGAACACCTCGTCCACCTGGATCGGGCGCCGGGAGTTCGCGGCGGGGAGGGTGCCGCCCTCGGCGAGCTTCCCGGCTGGCGGGCCGCCGGGGTTCAACTCGACGTACATCTCGTTCAGGGGACTCTTCGGTCGCAGCACAACGGTGGCGTTCTTGTAGACGGTGTGGGTGCGTTCGATCCGCAGCTCGAGCACCGCCTTGCCGTCGTCGGACACCGACGTCGACCGGATGTCGCCCACGTTCACGCCCGCGATGCGCACCTCCTGGCCATTGCCTGGGCTCACCGCTGGCGCCTGCTCGAAGGTGGCGTAGACGCTGTACTTGTTCTCCCACGGCGGGTTGAAGCGCTGGTGGGCGAGGAAGTAGCCGCCGACGGCGGAACCGAGCGCGATCAGCACGGCGATGACGACCAGGTTGCGTGCCAGCCCCGGCTCGGTCCTGGCGCGCTCCCAGAAGCGGCCTAACCCGCTCCTGACACCACGGCGTTCGCTCATCATCGACCCTCCTGTTGCCCGGCGAGGTGCCGGAACATCTGCTCAAGGCTGATCGGGAGCCCGGCGACCGAGCCAGGTCCGTAACCGGCGTGGAAGTTGATCGTCGAGCCGTTCTTGTCGACCGTCGTCGCACGGTCGGCCGTCGCCGCGAGGTGCGCGAGCACCTGGTACATCGGCCGGTCCGAGCCGCTGCCCGCGTACCTGCCCGTGCCGTGCCACGGCGTCGTGAAGGTCTCCATGATCGGGCCGTTGACCCGGTCGAGCACCGGTCCGTCCAGGTTGTCGAAACTCGTTTTGAGCTTGCGGCTGGCAGGCGTGAGATCGTCGACGAGCGGCCGCGCCTGAGCTAGCACCTCCCGCATGTCGTTGACGACCGGCCGGGCCTCTGCCAGCACCGGGTCGAGCCGATCCAGCGTTCTGCCGAGCTCCCGCACCGACGGCCGCGCTGGGCCAGCGGTGTCGCCGAGCTTCGTCAGCGTGCCGTCCAGCTTGCGCAGACCACTCTTCGCAGCCCGGAGGGTCTCCGGCATCCCTGCGGTGGCGGTCGCCATGTCGCTGGCGCGGCGGTCGAGGATGTCCGATGTGGTGGCGAGGTTGCCGACGATGGCGTCGAGCTGTCCCCGCTGCGCGGCCAACGTGCGTGAGGTGGCCTCGAGGCCGCGCACGAGCCTCGGCAGGTCGGTCCTCGGCTGGGTGCCACGCATCGCGTCGAACACGCCCGCCGCCGGGCCGAGCGTGCCTGGTGCCCGTCGTGCCAGCTCCTTCAGCTGTTTGCTGCCGCCGGACGCCAGCGTGTCGTCAAGGTCGCGGATGCTGCTGCGGATGCCCTTGCGGGCGTCCGGCTGGATGGCGGAGGCGACGTCGCCGAGCTCGACCGGCAGCGAGGTCCGATCGACCGGGATCCTGCCGTCGAAACTGCCGTCCTGGCCACCGGGCTTCAGGTCTAGGTAGTAGTTGCCGCCGAGCATCGTCGTCGGTCTGATCTTGGCGGAGGGAGCCGACCCGAGCTTGCCGAGATCGTCCTCGTCCACCTTGGCCTTCACCTCGGTGACGCCGCTCTCGGTGCGCGCCACCGAAGTGACGACGCCGATGGGGACACCGGCGATCTTGGCGTCGGAGACGTACTCCCTGAGCTGATGGGCCGCAGTGAACTCGACCGTGATGGTCTCGCCGGGCTCGAGCGTGGTGAGGATCTTGTTCTTCTGGAACAGCGCGACCCCGGCGAGCAGAGCGACCACGATGAACGCGACGCCGAGCCGCAGCACGGACACCCGGCCAGAGCGTGATGCGAATACCTTCCGCAGAACCATCAGCGTCCGCCTCCTTCACCCGGCATCGACGCCGAGTCGCTGCCCGCCTCGCCAGGCGCCGGATAGGGGTTGCTCGACACCGTCGGATCCTTGACCGGCACCGTTCCCGAGACAGACTCGCTGCGCGGCACCAGGTAGATCCGCAGCCAGTTGCCAGCGGCGTCACCCTGCGACAGCGAGCTCGCCGCGCGAGTGAAGAAGGTCGAGATCTCGCCCCGGTACGGCGAAAGCACCGACAGCGGCACCGCCGCGTCTGACGTGGTGTCGACCAATTGTGATGCCAGCGGCCGGGCGTCATTCATCACGCCGGTGAGGTCGCCGACTGCGGGCGTTGCCTTGTCCGCGACGCCGGGCACCTTACGCAACGGCTCGATCCCCTCGCGGAACACGCCACGCAGGTCGGCGGTGGCGTCGCCGAGTGCCTTCGCGCCGGGGCGCATGCTGCGCATCGCGCTCTCGGTGTCGGCGAGCGGCCCGGACAACGCGTTCATCGCCGACGTCGCCTCGTCGAGCGCCCTCGGCGACCGTTCCAGGATCCTGGCGACCTGGCTGCCGCCGTCGGCCGCGACGGCGTCCATGGTGCTGCCGAGCTGCCGGGTCAGATCGGCGATCTCCTGCTCACGTCCGGCGAAGCGGGACGCGAGCCGGTCGGCGGACGACAGCAGCGCGGTCAGATCCGCTCCATCGCGGGCGGCGAGCGACTTCGAAACGGTGCCGAGCGCTGGCAGCATCGACGGCGCGGTACGCAGCACGTCGCGGAGATCCTGCTGGCGTCCGGCCAGTCCGCCACCGAACTGGCGCAGCGTGCTGCCAGCCGCCGCCCTCGTGCGGCGGTCGAAGACGTTGAACAGCGCGGTGATCTCGTGGGCGCCGCTGGTCTTGCGTTTCGGGATCACCTTGCCTTGCGGCAGCTCGCCCGCACTGGGCGTGCCAGGGTTGAGGTCGACGAACTTCTGGCCCAGCGCCGAACGGGCGCCGACAGAGGCCGTCGTCGCGCTGGCGTCGCGGTAGACCTTGGTGTTCTCGTCGTCGATCTGGAGCACCGCAACGGCCCTGCCGTGCTCGACGTTGATGTCTTCCACGTAGCCGACCCTGCTGCTTGCGATCCGCACGTCGTCCCCTTCAATGAGCCCGCCGACGTCGTCGAACGCGGCCTCGACCGTCTTGCGGTCCGCGAAGGGCATGCCATGGGTGGCGTTGAGCCCGAACGCAACCGACGCCGCGAAGACCAGCACGACGACGGTCCCGATCAGGAACGCGGTCTTGCCCGACATGACCGCCTTGCGAAGACTCATGCTCGTCACCCTTCCGTTCCCGAGCCGCCGACAAGGAAGTTCATGAGGCCGGACTCCTGCTCCTCGGTCAGCCCGGTCGGGTTGCGCGTGTCAGCGTCAGCGCTGTTGCCGTCGTCCGGTGTGGGCAGCAGGCCGGACACATCTGGCAGGCCGGGCAACGGTGGCGTCGCGGTGTCTCCGCCGTCCGACGCGGGCTTCGGCGCACCGCCCGGCAGCGCACCCGTCAGCGTGTCCGGGTTGACGATCGCGTTGACCCGCAGGTAGTGCGACAGCCCGTCGCGGCCGTTGGTGGCGAGCGCCCAGTAGCGGATGAAGTTGAAGACCTGGTCCCGGTTGGCGGTCAACCGCTCGACGATCGGCCGGGCGGCGCTGAGCGACTTCTTCAGCCCCGGCCCCGCCGCGCGCAGGTCGGCGCTGACCGGCGCCGCGGCGTCGAGCAGCTTCTCTGCCCGTCGCAGCACTGGCTCCGCCGTGGCGAGCGCGGGATCGAGCGCGTCGGAGAAGCGCATCAGCTCGCCAGAGATGGTGCTCAGCTTGTCGGTGACCGGTCGCATCGCCCGCAGCGTCGGGGTGGTCTGCTCTGCGGTGCCTGCCAGCCGTGCCAGCGTTGTCCGTGCCGAGCGCAGCGCATCCGGCAGCTTGGCCAGCGTGCTGTCCAGCGCGCGCTGCTGCGCGCTGGTCGCCGCGAGCAACCGATCGGCGGCGCCGACCAGCCGGTCGAGCGCCTTGCCGTCATCGGCGGCCACCGCCTTCGTGACCGGCTTGACACGTTCCACCAGATTGTTGAGCAGGCCGTTCTGGCCTTTGAGCACTTCGGTGAACCGCTGCGTGTCGCGCAGCGCAGGCGCCAGCGCCCTGATGGCCGCGTCCGCGTTCTTGCCGTTGCCGCGCAGCCCCTCGCCGAGCGTCGTGACCAGGAACGCCAGTCCCTCGCCGGTCGGCTTGTCCAGCACGTTGAGGATCTGGTCGAGGCCGACGTTGCTGCCGGTCTGCGACACCGGAATCGGCTGCATCGGATCGAGCTGAGGCGCGGAAGGGCTGCCCCGCTCGAGGTCGACATAGCGTTCGCCAAGCAGGCTCACCGGCCGGATGGTGAACCGCGCGTCCCTGTGCAACGGCTGCGCCTGCGGATCGAGCTGCATCAGCACGTCGGCATAGCCGTCCCGTGCGTGCATCTCGAGGACCTCGCCGACGACGACGCCGTCCAGCTTGACCTGGTTGCCGGTGATCAGCGGCGCCGCTGACTCGAACCGCGCGACGACGGTCGCCGCACCGGGACCGCCCTCCGACATCGCGAAGCCCGCGGCAGCCGCCGTTGTGGACAACACGACGCACACCGCCGTCACCAGCACGCGGATACGGCTGAATCTCATTGCATTCCACTCCCGAAGGCGTCTTTCCACGGCTGTCCCACGATTTCGCCGGGCAGCGGAGCTGGCCGCTGTTTGACACCTGGGCCGGTGATACCCGGGTTGACGTTGCCCGATTCGAGTCCGCTTTGGATGAAGATGCGGCCGTAGTGCCCGTTGGCGTCGTAGTTCCCTGTCGCGGAGGCCCAGTTGGACAGCCAGCCGGTCACCTCGGGCGTGTAGGGCCGGAGGTAGTTCAGCGCAGGCACCATGTCGCGCATGGCCGTGTTCGCCTGCGGGAACGTCGCGTTCGCCGAGTCGAGCGTGCCCGGCATGGTGCGCAGCAGCTCGGCTGTCGAGTCGAGCGCGGGCCGCAGCTGACCGACGGCAGGCCGCAGGTCGGTGAGCACCGGCCGAAGGTTGCGGGCCGTCGACGGCAACCGCTCGGCGACCGGGCGCAGATCCCGCAGCAGCGGCACGGTCTTGTCCACCGCGCCAGGCACCTTGCTCAGGGTCTCGTTGGCCTGCCGGACCGTGCTTGGTAGCGAGCGCAATGTCGCACCGAGCGCCTTGCGTTGCTTGACGACGGTGCCGGACGCGTCCGCGAGGCCGTTCACCACCCGCTGGATCTCGTCGTCCCTGGCGGCCAGGATGCGCATGGTGTTGTTGAGCTGCGTGACGAGCTGTCGGATCGCCTGGCCGTCGGTGCCGACGCCGCGCATCACCTCACCGAGCGCCTGCACCGCTGGGCCCGCAGCGCGCACCATCTGGTTGATGTCGCCTTCGCTGCCCCGCAGCGTCCCCGACAGCCGGGTGATGAGCGAGTTCATCCGCTGCCGTGTCGGCGGGTCAAGCGCGGAGAGCACCTTGTCGAACTCGACTGGCTCGGCCATCGCCGAGGTGAGCATGCCGCCTGGCGGGACGACGGCGTGGCCGGCTGGCCCGTCGGTGATGGTGAGCAGCCGTTCGCCGAGCACCGCCTTCCACTCGACCGTGACCTTCGCGCCATCGTGCAGCGGCGCGAACTCCTCTTCGAGCGAGAAGTCCACCCTCGCCTTGCCGTTCTCCACCGCGATGTTCTCGATGGACCCCGCCTCGTAGCCGTCCCGCATCACCGAGCCGCCCTCGATCAGGTTGCTGGCGTTGGGCAGCACGACGGAGACGGTGTAGCCACGGTCCAACGCGGCCACCGCACCGGCGCCGGTGAGCGCGGCGACGAGCAGGACGACGACCGGAATGAGCAGTCTGCGCATCACGTCAGTCCATCCCGAGGGGGCCCGCGGACTCACCTGCGAGGAACTGCCTGACGAACGGGTCCTCCGACGCGAACGCCGCGTCCGCCTCGCCGTAGTGCACGACCTTGCCCTTCCAGATCAGGCCGACGTAGTCGCTGACCTTGCGCGCGGTACGGATGTCGTGCGTGACAAGCAGGTACGTGCCCTTGTGCCTGGCGTGCATGTCCAGGATCAGGTCGTTGAGCAGGCTGGTCCTGACCGGGTCGAGGCCGGAGTCCGGCTCGTCGAAGAGCACGATGTCGGGATCCATCACAAGGGCGCGGGCGAACCCGGCGCGCTTGCGCATCCCGCCGGAGATCTCGCTCGGCAGCTTGCTCGCCGCCTCCTCGAGGCCAACCTCCGCCAACCGATCCATCACGATGTCGGCGATCTCCGACTCCGCCTTGTCGGTGTGCTTGCGCAGCGGGAACGCCACGTTGTCGTACAGGTTCATCGACCCGAAAAGCGCGCCGTCCTGGAACAGCACGCCGAACCGGCGCCGCAGCTCGTAGCGCTCGGACTCCGAGATGCGCCAGATGTCCCTGCCGAAGATCAGCACCTCGCCGTCGTCCGGTTCGAGCAGGCCGACGAGGTGCTTGATCAACACGCTCTTACCGGTGCCGGACGGTCCAAGGATGGTCGTGATGGCATCGTCGGCGAAGTTGAGGTTCAGTCCTTTCAGGACGTCG
The DNA here is from genome assembly GCA_009377385.1 of Actinophytocola sp. Lineage (GTDB taxonomy): Bacteria > Actinomycetota > Actinomycetes > Mycobacteriales > Pseudonocardiaceae > Haloechinothrix_A. Next base: position 2,355 of record WHUD01000034.1, on the reverse strand, counting down.
AAAGGGCCGAACGACTTGTACACGTCGCGCACCTCCATGGTGTGCACGACACCGTTCGAACAGTTCGCCGACGGCACGGTCCCGGCGGAGTGGAACGGCGCCGTCGATTCGGCGTGGTTCACGGGCATGGTGACAACCTCCTGGATGCGCGTCAGTTGGCGATGGGCGCGTTGGGCGACATGCCCCAGAACAGCTGGGTCCCCAAGGCTCCGATGAGATGGACGAGGACCATGTTGAGCATCATTGACTTGGCGGTGTTCTTGCCGACCTCGACCGGCCCGCCTCGTGCGGTGTAGCCGTAGTAGCAGGCGACGAAGACGATGGCCGTCCCCATCGTGATGGCCTTTGCCATCGAGTACATGAAGTCGAGCGGGTTCTGATACAGCCAGAAGATGTACATGTGACCGCCCGGCGAGACACCCCCGACGTGGTAGACGGTCACCAGGATCTCGCCGAGCGACATCATGCCGAGGCTGACCGCGTACAGGAACGGCATCGCGATCCAGGTGGCGACCACCCTGGTGCCGACGAGGTAGCTGCGGGAGTTGATCCCCATGACCTCCATCGCGTCGACCTCGTCCGCGATGCGCATCGACCCGATCTCGGCGACGAGGCCACAGCCGACCTTGGCGGCGAGGATGTAGCCCCACATGTAGGGCACCAGCTCGCGGACCGCACACCAGGCGTTGAAGATGCCCGAGTACAGCGGCGCGCCCACCTGCTTGAGGGTGTAAATGGCCTCGGTGCCGCACATCGTGCCCATGACGAACTGCATTCCCCAGATGATCAGTCCGCTCGACAGCACGAGGATCGCGGTCTGCCGCACCACCTCGCCCCAGTGCGACCGCACGTCAGGCAGGTTGCGGATGATCTGCCAGGAGAACCGCATGATGTCGCCGCCGGTGGCGACCGCGGTCTTGACCGAGGCGGCCACACCGCCTGCGGTGATCCGGACTTCCCTTGGCTGTGGCGGCTTCGGCCTGCCAGGCCTACCATCGCCGCCTGCCGGTCGTTGCTCAGTTGAGGTCATCGCCCGTCCCTATTTGAAGACCTGCACCTCTGGGTTCAGGCCCAGCAGGATGTTGGTGAACACGACGTTGAAAACCCAGATCATCGCGAAGGCGATCACGACGGCCTGGTTGACAGCGCGGCCAACGCCGATCGGCCCGCCCTTGGCGTACATGCCCTTGTAACAGCAGACGACGCCGATGATCAGGCCGAACACGAACGTCTTCGTGACGCTGCCCCACACGTCCGGCGTTGTCAGGTTGGCGAAGAGGTTCTCGTAGAACGCCCACGGGTTCGATCCGAGAATCGGCACCGACGCGATGAAGCCACCGACGACGCCGAAACACAGCGCGACGACATCGAGCAGCCCGGTCAAGATCACAAGCGCGACCACCCGTGGCAACACCAGCGTCCTAATAGGATCGACGCCGAGCACTTCCATCGCGTCGATCTCGTCCCTGATCCGTCTCGCGCCGAGGTCGGCGGTGATGGCCGTGCCGACGACGCCCGCGACCACCATGGCGTTCACCCACGGCGCGAACTCGCGGATGCTGGCCATGATGAAGAACGAACCGAGCCGCTCCGGCATGCCGAACAAGTCGTAGAGGTTGCCGCCCTGCAGGCCAGGAGCACCGAGGCCGAAGAACGTGGTCGAGATGGCCATCGGGATCCAGCACTGCTTGAGGATCTGATACATCTGATCCAACGCGTCGCGCCAGAACCCCCACGGCCTGCTCACCACCATCCACACGACCCGTGCCCCGAGCCGGGTCATCTCACCCAGCTCGGTCAGCCCGCCCCGGGTGCGTCCTGGCGCCGCGGAGCGGCGGCGCGATGGTTTCGCCTGCACCGACTCCCGGGTGTCCGCCTCCTCCGGTGCGCTCATCGAGACGCACCGCCAAGCTCGACGCGGGTACCGTTGCGGTAGGTACCGATTCCCATAAGCCCTCCAGGCGCGACGCTGCATGGACTGGGTACGGACGGTGGCATGTTCCGCCGAGTGGGTGCACCACTCATGCGGGTAGTCGCACGGACGCGATCGGGTAGTGGCCGGTCAGGAGGCCATGCGACGCTCGATGACACTGGCCTCCCGGCACGAGAACGGCCGCGCCGTTTGGTGTGTTGTCACGGTGGCAGCCGGGGCCGGCGCTCCTAGCGTGACGTAGGTGATCGTCGAACTGGCCACTCGTCACGAAGGGCACCGGTAGCGATGACGGAAACAGCGCAAGCGGCTCCGTTGCGGGTGAGCGTGTTGCGTGACCGCGATGCCGAGGCGTTCGCGGGCGTATACCGCAAGCACGCCCCGGATCTGTTCCGCTACCTGGTGAAACAGCTTCGCGACCGGTC
>WHUD01000349.1 GCA_009377385.1 Actinophytocola sp. | reverse complement strand
CGGTCTCGGCGCGGCGCGTCAGCAGGGCGATCAGTTCGCGCGCGATCGGCAGCTCCGCCCCGCCTGCCGAGCCGATCATGATACGCCCGGCTTCGCCGAGCGCCTGAGCTGGACCGCCCGGACGATGTAGTCGAGCCCGGTGATGAGGGTCACCGCCACGGCGAAGGCCATCGCCGTCACCTGAACCGGCTCCCACGCGTCTGACATCGGCAAGATGTACAAGCCGAGCGCGAGCCCCTGGAGTGCCGTCTTGACCTTGCCACCACGGCTGGCCGGCAGCACGCCGTATCGGATGACGGCGAACCGCAGCGCAGTGATTCCGAACTCGCGGGCCAGCACCAGGATCGTCACCCACCACGGCAGCTCGCCCAGCCCCGACAGGCCGATGAACGCCGCTCCGGTGAGCGCCTTGTCCGCGATCGGATCGGCGATCTTGCCGAAGTCGGTGACCAGGTCACGTCGGCGGGCCAGCTCGCCGTCCAGCCGATCGGTGACGAGGGCGGCGGCGAACACCACGAAGGCGATAACTCGGGACGCGTCGTTCTCGCCACCCTCGCGCAGCAACAGCCAGGACCGGCACCAGGAACAGCCGGGCCAGCGTCAGCGCGTTGGCGACATTCCAGACGCTCGGCGCCGTCGCTGGCTGGTCGGGTGTTGGCACCCGCCCAGGGTACGGGCTCCCCTCGCGCAACGCTGCATGATCATGGAGAGTTGCGGGGTATATATAACCCCTCTAGATCCCCATGATCATGACCATAGGCGCGGCTGGGCCATGAGGTCGGCGCCCTCGGAGGCGACCACCTTGGCGCGGACCATCTGGCCAACGGCCGCGTCCGTACCGCGGATGGTGGTGGTCCCGTCGACGTCCGGACCCTG
>WHUD01000348.1 GCA_009377385.1 Actinophytocola sp. | reverse complement strand
CAAGGCCTTCACCGAGGTTGTGCAGGCCGATCCCGATGGAGACGAGCAGCGCGAGGTGAAACCCGCTCTCGCCTCCCGTTCGCGCGCGTTTCTGCCACGCGCGCATTCCGGCGTCGATGGCGGTCAGCGCGAGGTAGGCGAGGATGACGCCGAGGACGACAAGCGCCGCGCCGCCGAAGACCTGCGACCCCTCCCCGGCGACTTCGATGCCCTCAAGTCCAGCATCGACGGCGAGGAAGACGAGCAGACCGATGGTCAGCGCCATGGCGAACCGCGTCCACTGCCTCCGCAGCCTCCGCAGCCACGGCAGCCAAAACATGCCGACAGCGACGGGAATGATGCCCACGTACGTTCCGATCAGAGCCATTAGCCCGTAGAAGCTCCCGTCGGTGGCCGATGTTTCCACAGCGACTGGAATCTCGTGGTCGACCGTGCCCCCCGCCGAGGTCAGCAGGATGATCTCGTAGGCCTCCCCTTCCACCCACGGGTAGTCGATGATCAGCTGATCGGACTGGAGCCGACTGACCTGTCGTTGCTCTGAACGGAAGTCGACGTAGGCGTCGTTGACGGCGACCTGGGCGACTTGCACCGGGTCAGGTCCGTCGTTGCGGACGGTCAGCTCGATCTGGCCTGGCCGCAGCACGGTCCGTTCGACGACGAGTTCCTCGACCGGCGGCCCCACTCGCTGGCCGAGTCCGGGCGCGCCCACCGCGGCGAAGACGGCGACGGCGACGGCGATCAGGGCCAGCGGGAGCAACCCAAGTAGCCATACTTGGAGCCGGCTTCGCTTGCCCGCCTGGGCCGGCGGCTGCTCGACGCCGCTGCCCACCCCCATCACTGGACCACCTCGAAGAGGCCCATCCAGCCGAGTTCGGC
>WHUD01000347.1:635-879 GCA_009377385.1 Actinophytocola sp. | reverse complement strand
CCTGAATGGACCTATTGTCCGTCGGCTGTCTGGGTGACAGTCGGGACGGGGAACCGAGGAGTGGTCCGCGTGCCACTCCTCGGTTCAGCTGGGATTTTCCCATTCTGGCGGTGGACGCCAGAAGACGCGGACGCCGGACATGCGCGAAGGTCACGCGTCCGCGCATGTCGCCCCGCCCCCAGACACCTCCTGCGGGGTGGGGCGATCCGGATCAGTGACCGGTGTTCCGTAACCCGCGATCACG
>WHUD01000347.1:0-625 GCA_009377385.1 Actinophytocola sp. | reverse complement strand
GTAAGCAGCGGCTGCCCAAGGGTGCGCTGCGCGGCATGGTGGAGGACTTCCTCGGCGAGGACGACCGCGTCGGCCGCGCCTACACGCCCGGGGAAATCGCCCGCAAGCTAGCGCGCAGTTCCGGCGCGGCCAGCAATGCCCTCGATCGTCTGGTCGAGGACGGCACCGTCGTGCAAACCAGCCAGAAGCCCCGCCGGTTCCGGCTGGCCGACGAGACCGCGCACACCTGATCGCCATCAACACGGACCACCCTGAGTGGGGCCGCGCCGCGACCGAGCAACATCGTCGCCGCGCGGCCCCCGCCCGGCCTGGCACGAGCACCACAGCCCCTGTAACACTTGGCGACGTACCCGGGGTGTCGGGGTTCGAAGAATCCGGTGATCCGCCCATGACGCGCGCAGCGGGAAGGGAGGGGTCGATGGTCGGCCGCGACCGCACGGACTCGGGCTGGTCGGGCCTACGGTCTTGGTGTCTCGCGATCTCCTGGGCAGGGCGATGGTGCTGGTTCATGATCGTTACTTCCTGATGTAGTGGCGGGGCACCGAGGCAGTTGGTCCGGTGGGCGGGGTCTGTTGAACGGCATTGGTGGCGCCGACATCGCGGGCGTGATCGGGCGTTGAGTGCG
>WHUD01000346.1:625-886 GCA_009377385.1 Actinophytocola sp. | reverse complement strand
CGGACCGCCGCGGCTGAGGGGTTGACCAGCTTCACCGAGCCGGGCATCGGCGGTGGGCTTGCTGGCAACGGCCCGGCCGATCTCGCGGCCTTCCTCGCCGCCCGCGAGCGCGGACTGCTCAAGCAGCGGGCGACGCTCATGCCCGGCTCGCCGGTGCTGCACGAGACGGGCGCCGCGGACGGCGGCGGCCGTTGGTTCGGCCTCGACCTGGGGGCACGTACCGGGCTAGGCGACGAGTGGGTGCGGCTGGGGCCGGTCAAG
>WHUD01000346.1:0-605 GCA_009377385.1 Actinophytocola sp. | reverse complement strand
CGGCGGCGATGTGCCGGGAGTACGCCGACGCTCCGGGCAACCGCGGCTTCCTCCAGGAGGACGCCGAGCGGCTGCACGAGTTCATCGTGCGGGCGCACCAGTTCGGCTGGCAGGTCGCCACGCATGCCATCGGCGACCACGCGGTCGACGTGGTCCTGGACGCCTACGAAGACGCGCAGCGGCACCATCCCCGCCCCGACCCTCGGCACCGGATCGAGCACTGCGGGGTGGCGAGCGACGCGCAGGTCGCGCGGATCGCGAGCCTCGGCGTGATCCCGGTGCCGCAGGGGAGGTTCGTCACCGAGATCGGTGACGGCATGCTCGCGGCGCTTGGTCCGGAGCGCTCCCGCCTGTGTTACCGGCAGCGCTCCTTCCTGGAGGCCGGGGTCCCGCTGCCCGGAAGTTCCGACTGTCCGGTGGTCGAGGGAGCGCCCCTGCTCGGCATCCACGACCTGGTGAATCGGCGCACGGCCGCCGGCCGGCCGTTCAACCCGGACGAGGCGCTCACGCCGCTGCAGGCGCTGCGCGCGTACACGGTCGGGTCCGCGTACGCCGCGCGCGAGGAGCACCGCAAGGGGACGCTTCGTCGCGGATCCCTCGCCGAC
>WHUD01000345.1 GCA_009377385.1 Actinophytocola sp. | reverse complement strand
CGCAACGCCGCCGCCGCCGCGTCCGCGACGCACTGCACGGTACGCGACCGGTGGGTGGCGCGCAGCCGCCCCGGCCTGCCCAATCACGCCGTGGCGGAGCTGGTGTGGGCCAACCTGCGCGAGGTGGGGCCGCCGCGGTACGGCGACGCCGCCACGGAGGTCGCGCAGGCGATGCAGCGGGCGACCGACACGCCGCCGACCGAGCAGCCGTTCCTCGGCGCGCTCACCGACCTCGTCGAGCCGTGGGAGGCGGAGCGCCAGGTGCGCGAGCTGCTGCCGCCGGCGCAGCGCAACTGGACGTCCGACGACTACGTCGAGATGACCTGGTACGCCCCCACCGCCCGGCTCTACGTGGGCCGCCCGGCACTGGCCCCACGGCCCGACGGCCGGCCGTACCCGAGCTGGGTGATGAACGCCCTCGGCGGCATCCCCGCCACCATCGACCCCACCGTGGAGTGCGCCGCCAAGACCATCGCCGGCTCGCTGCTCGACCTGCTCAGAGACGAGCAGACGCTGGCCGGCGCCCGCGCGGAGCTGCACCGCAGGCGCGCCGAGTACGGCGACCTCGCGCCGCTGCTGCCGACAGATTTCACCGCGCCGGTCGACTACGGGTGGCCGGAGTACACCGGCGCCGGCCGGCCCGGCACGTGGTGCGTGCCGGATCCACGGGAGGCCTCCTCATGACAGCGCATCCCGTCGAGCCGACGGTGTTCCACGGCGGCGCCATCCACACCTTCGCGGCCGCCGGCACCGTGCCGGCGCTGCTCGTGCAGGACGGGCGGGTGGCCGCCGTGGGCACCGCGGACGACTGCCGCCGCGCCGCGGCCACCACCCCGCACATGCGCGATCTGCACGGCCACACCGTGCTGCCCGGCTTCGTGGACGC
>WHUD01000344.1 GCA_009377385.1 Actinophytocola sp. | reverse complement strand
CGGGCAACGAGCTGTTCAGTGAGCAGGGTGTGCTCACGTTCACGTTCATTCTGGCGTTGGCCGTGGCGGCGATACTCATGGGTCCGGTGGGCCTGGTCGCCGGGCGAGGTCTGCAGCGCGCGGTCGTACGTACTCCGACCCACTACCTCGCGGCCGGCATCGCGGTGCTGACGATCGTCGGTGCGTACGCCGTACGCAACAACCCCCTCGACGTGGTGCTGATGATCCTGCTCGGACTGGCCGGGTTCGGGCTCCGGAAGGTTGGCCTGCCGCCGCCGGCGATCGTGCTCGGGGTCGTACTCGGCCCGATCATCGAAACCGGCCTGGGTCAGGGTCTGCTCACCGCGACCGGCCAGGCGAACCCGTGGATGTCGTTCTTCACCCGGCCGATCAGCATCGGGATCATCGTGCTGGTCGTGCTCGGCCTGCTGTGGCCGGTGTACACCCGGAGCAAGGACCGGCGGTCGCAGGAGGGGGCGCGCCCCCGGTCAGACAGCGAGGTGGCGCCGTGAGGACCGACCTGATCTGCGGGACCGTCCTGCTGGGGGTGGTGGCGGTCTTCTGGCTCCAGCGCGACTACAACGACCAGACGTCCGGGCTCTTCCCCGACGCGGTATTGGCGGCGCTTTCGCTGCTGGCGTTGTGGATCCTCGTCGCGGGCCTCCGGTCACGCCGCGACGATGCCCGTGGCGGTCTCCGCGACGGTCCGCGACCCACCACAGGGTGGCGCATGTTCGCCGCGGCCGCTCTCGTGCTCGTCGGATGGGCGATCGGTCTGGGCCTGGTCGGCTTCACCATCACCTCCGTCGTCGCCTTCGTTGCGATGACCTCGCTGATCCGGCGCGGTCGCCCCGGCCCGCGGCATCTGGCTGTCGACACGGCGGTCGCTCTGG
>WHUD01000343.1 GCA_009377385.1 Actinophytocola sp. | reverse complement strand
AAGGCGTGCAGCTGGGCCAGATTAGCCGGGCCACCTTCGGCCAGGTAGCGGTGCGCCTCCGCGGCGACACCCATCGGCACCGTGGAGAGCTCCATCAGCTCCGCGCTCGGCTGCTGCTCACCCCCCAGCATCACCAGCGGCACCCGGCCAGCACGCAGCTCATCGAAGCCCGGACCAAGGTCGTGCGGCGAGCCGAGGATCCGGGCGACCACGAGGTCGGCCCCCTCGACGGCCCGGTACAGCTCGTCCTCGGACAGCCGGGAGGGGTTGCCCCAGACGTAGTCGGTGCCCGAAGACCGCGCGGACAGCAAGTCGGTGTCGGACGTGGACAGGAGTGCGAGGCGCACGGGCCCTCCTCGGGGTTCTCGCCCCTCATGGTCGAAACTCCCGTGCCCAGTGTCTGGCTGCGCCGAGCGTCGTGGACGTCGGCGTCACAGTGGCGGAACCGCCCCGGACTCGCACCGGGTTCCTGGTCCACGGGAACTGTGCGCCCAGCCTAGGGGATGTGAAGCCCCATCCACGGCCGGCCACCCTCCCGGAGCCCGAACACAGTGTGTGCGCGAGGCAGGAATTGAACCTGCGACCTCTGGGTTATGAGTTCACCGACGTGCGTTCACGTTATGCCGGGTGGTCCCTATGCGACCTGGGCGTGAGCGGAAAGGCCCCCTCCATCTCACCTCGTTCCGATGCGTACCTCAGCGTCTCGGTTACAGTTTTGGCTACGCTCAGCCGACGACGCGTGCGCAACCCTGCAAATCGACCGGCCCTCAAAAAGATCGTGCACTCGGTCCCGGTGCCGCCTCAAAGCGACTCCTCCAGACATTGGCTCGACGGGCGGCGTCGCCCGGGCCCACCGGCACGCGCAGCGCCACCACGCAGGCTCGCGCAAACGCAC
>WHUD01000342.1:623-897 GCA_009377385.1 Actinophytocola sp. | reverse complement strand
AGGTGCAACTAGTCGAAGGTTGCATCTTCGATCGGTCGCACAGGCGCACGGATCGGCTCGTTTCCCTAGATACGGCACAGCTGCTCGCCCCAGTCACACCCTCGAAGATTCTCGCCGTGGGTCGCAACTACGCCGCGCATGCCGAGGAGATGGGGTTGCCGTTGAGCCGCGAGCCTTCGGTGTTCATGGAGCCGCCTTCGAGCCTGTTGGGACCGGGTGGCACGGTGGTCTTGCCGGACCAGCAGATGAGTGTCGAGGTCGAGCACGAAGCCGA
>WHUD01000342.1:0-613 GCA_009377385.1 Actinophytocola sp. | reverse complement strand
GATCGGCCGTCGACTGCACCGAGCCGATCGTGAAGAGGCGGCACAGGGGATCTTCGGTCTGAGTTGCGCCAACGACGTCAGTGCCCGAGACCTGCAACGGACGGACACGCACATCACGCGGGCGAGAGGATTCGACACCTTCTGCCCACTCGGGCCGTGGATCGAGACTGCGTTGGAGTCCACCCGCGATCTGGAGGTGCGCTGCACGGTGAACGGCGAACTGCGCCAGCACGGCAATACCTCTGACCTCTTGTTCGATGTGCCAACCCTGCTCAGCCACATCTCGGCATGGGCAACCTTGTTGCCAGGCGACGTAGTGCTCACGGGCACCCCTGAAGGGACGGGCTCTCTGCAGCACGGAGATCGAGTGGAGATCGATATCGAAGGCATTGGCATTCTCGGGCCCTCCGAGCGTCACGTTGATCGTGTATGCGCTCTTGACCCAAACCTCGGTTGCACGGCTCTTCCTTGCCGGCATCGTGCCCGGCGTCATGTCGGCCTTGACGTTCATGGTACTTGTCTACTTCCTCGCGCTGCGCAGACCTGAGTCGATGCCCAAGGGTCAGGTCTTCCGTCTGAATGAGCAGGCTAGGTCAGGAATCGCGGCGCTGCC
>WHUD01000341.1 GCA_009377385.1 Actinophytocola sp. | reverse complement strand
CATACGTAGAGGAAGAAACAACCAAACTATACAGAAACTTTCGTTTCTCTTAGTACGTGCCAATCAGTACACTAGCGATCATCAGGTACGGCTAGCTTGTATGGTCTCCTCTGCCGCCGGGGCAACGCGCCAGGTCCAGCAGTCTGGACAAATTTCTCGCCGCGCGCGGAATCGCCTTGCTAGCGATCCTGCGCCTGAAATTCGTTGAGGAATTGTAGGATACGTGGATGGCGCAGAGAGGTTGGCCGCTGGCCAAGGTGATGCTGGTTCGGTGGGTGCGTCGGGCGAGTCGTCGCAAGCACAAAATCAGCGCGTGCGGCTGCGACATTCCCGGAATTTCGATGAGGTTGCGGAAAAGCTCCCGGATGGGGCTCGTGTGGACCTGCCGAGAGGTTCTGCACGGTTCCGTAGGGTGTGTCGCCTCTCACAGCATGCCAGAACACTCTGAACTGCTGTTACTGTAGGACACAGGGTCACGCGGCTCCGGTTGGCCACACCGCGTTGTCAGTACGTTTCGCCGGAGGAGGGACAGCCAATGAGAGGTGCGCTTCACCATTTCTTCACAGACATCATCTGGCGAGCAGAAAAGACTTAACAAGTGCTGAGTGATCTCTGAGTAAAAAGTCGTGTGAATTCGCCGTTAGCGTCGTTCTGACTGGCGGCCGGTGCTCTTTTTCGAGGCGCCTCGTAGCACTGTGCTGGATCGCGCCATTCTTTTGTAGAGCACTTACCTGCCGTATACCACTATCCCTTCCGATGCATATTTCTTTCGCGTATGTCTGATCATGGGTTGAGTATGGCCGCACGATTGGCGATTGTCGCTATCGTGCCAGCGTTGGTGCTCGCCATCGCCGTCCTAGCGGGAGTTTCCTGGGTAAGTTGATCTTTGCGGGTGTGTCCGCAGGTCAGC
>WHUD01000340.1 GCA_009377385.1 Actinophytocola sp. | reverse complement strand
CCGCCCAGCCGCGGCGCTTGTAGGACCAGAAGTGGCGCAGGCTCTCCTTGATTGCCCACGCTCGGGCGGTGCGCAGGTCACCGGCCCGCAGGGCGGCGAAACGGTCCCGGTGACGCTCGGGCAGGTTCTCCGCCGAGTACAGCCACAGGTACTTCGAGCCGGCCAGGCTCTTGTCTCCAGCCGCGGCCAACGCCTTGTTCTCGGTCTTGCGCACGGTGTCCACCGCCGTGGTCAGATAGCCCATCAGGTGGTACCGGTCGAACACGAGCTTGCTGTCCGGGTCGGTCAGGTGCTCGCGGGTCGAGGTGGCGAACGGCTCCCACATGTCCATCGCCACCGCCTTGATCTGCTTGCGCTGTTCGGGCGTGAACTTCTCGAAGTAGCCGTCCAGGCTGGCCTGTCGGCGTTCGTCGGCGACGTACTCCACCGTGCCGGCATCCAGGTCAGAGATCACGGTGATGTAGTCCTGTCCCTTCCCGGCCGCCTTCTCATCGACGCCGACATGGGCCGGGGTGGCCAGCGGTTTCGCGGCCAGGCCGCGGGCCACGGCGCGGTCCATCAGGTGCCACGCCTCGTCCCAGCTGACGCGCAGCAGCCCGGCCGCGGCCGCGACGTCGCACGCGGTGAGCACGTCGATCGCCAGCCGCTCGAACAACGTCGTGAACCGCGCGTGCGGCTCAGCCCACGGCAGCCGCACCTGGCGCACCCCGTGCTCCGGGCAGTCCACCCGCGGCGGGCAGGCGTGCAGGTAGGTGAGGAACGCGCACGAGTCCAGATGCCGCCAGGCCCGCTCATCGGCATGGTCGTAGACCGACAGCTCACGCTCGCAGTCCGGGCAGGCGAACCGGGTCCGCTTGGGATGCCCGACCCACACGTCCACCCGGCCGTCCGGCACCGACAGCTCGACCCTGC
>WHUD01000033.1 GCA_009377385.1 Actinophytocola sp. | reverse complement strand
CCTTCACCGCCTCGTTCAGCGTCGGGTGGGCGTGGACGTTGCGGGCGACCTCGTGCACCGTCAGGTCCCACTGCTGCGCCAGCGTGAGCTCCGGCAGCAGCTCCGTGACCTCCGGCCCGACAAGGTGGCCGCCGAGCAGCTCGCCGTACCGGCCATCGCTGATCAGCTTTACGAACCCACCGGAGTCGCCGAGTCCGTGCGCCTTGCCGTTGGCCATGAACGGGAACTTCGCCACCTGGACGTCGTAGCCGAGCTCGCGCGCCTGCTCCTCGGTGTAGCCGAAGCTGGCGATCTGCGGCTGGCAGTACGTCGCGCGCGGGATCATCACGTACTCCACCGCCATCGTCTCCTCGCCCGCGATGGTCTCGGCGGCGACAACCCCCATGGCCTCCGCCGTGTGGGCGAGCATCAGCTTCGCCGTGACATCGCCGATCGCGAAGATGTTCGGCACCGACGTCCTGCCGTAGTCGTCGATATCGATCGCGCCGCGCTCGGTCAGCGCGACGCCGGTGTTCTCCAGCCCGTAGCCTTCGATGCGCGGCTGGAAGCCGATCGCCTGCAGCACCTTGTCGGTCTCGATCGTGCGCTGTTCACCGTTCCCCGACGACACAGCGACGGTCACTTTTTCACCCGAGTCGTCGATTGCGTCGACCCTCGTACCGGTGAGCACCTCGATGCCCATCCGCTTGTAGCGCTTGGCAAGCTCCTTGGAGACGTCGGCATCCTCAAGCGGCACCATCCGATCGAGGAACTCGACGATGGTGACCTTGACGCCGTAGTTGTGCAGCACGTAGGCGAACTCGACGCCGATCGCGCCCGCACCGGCGATGACGATGCTCTCCGGGAGCTGCTCGGTCATGATCTGCTCCTCGTAGGTCACGACCCGCTCGGACAGCGACGTCCCAGGCAGCAGCTTCGTCGTCGCACCGGTGGCGATGATGCAGTTGCCGAACGTGATGGTCTCGCCGCCGCCGTCGGCCAAGCTGACCCGCATCGTGTTGGCGTCGGCGAACTCACCCCATCCGGCGAACTGGGTGATCTTGTTCTTCTTCATCAGGTAGTGCACACCCTTGACGCGGCCATCGGCGACGTCGCGGCTCCGCTTGAACGCAGCGCCGTAGTCGAACCGGACCGTGCCGTCGACCTCGATGCCGAACGTCTTGGCGTCGTTGTGGAACAGGTGCGCCAGCTCGGCGTTGCGGAGCAACGCCTTCGAGGGAATACACCCCACGTTGAGGCATACCCCGCCCCAGTATTTCTCCTCGACGATTGCCGTGGAGAAGCCGAGTTGCGCTGCCCTGATCGCGGCGACATATCCACCGGGTCCGGCCCCGAGGACCACCACGTCGAAGTGAGTGCCCATAGCAGCGAGCATATGGGATACACCCCTATCGGGTGACGTGAGGACTACCTGATGGGCTCCAGCACCACCACTGGGATCTCACGCTCGGTGTTGGCTTGGTACTTGTCGTAGTCGGGCCAGACGGCGGCCATCGTGGACCACAGCGCGGCACGCTCGTCGCCGCTGGCCGTGCGCGCCTTCGCGCGGAACTTCTCGGCGCCGACCTGCACGGTCACGTCGGGGTTGTCGACGAGGTTCAGGTACCAACCGGGGTGACTGTCCGCGCCGCCCTTGGACGCGACGATCACGTAGTCGCCCTCGTACTCCTGGTATATCAGGGCGAACTTGCGCTCTTTGCCGGTTTTGCGGCCGGTCGTCGTCAGAACGAGGCACGGGGCGCCCTTGAGCCAGACGTGGCCTTCTTCACCATCGGTCTCCTCGTAGCGCCGGACATGTTCGTCCCCGAACAGCATGCGAACCCTCCCAAGCAGCGAAAGTGGATCTCCGTCGCCACCCTACTCGCGAATCAGCTCGGCCACCGTGTCCAGTACGCGCCGGGTCTCGGCGACCTCGTGCACCCGGAACATCGCCACACCGGCCGCCGCCGAGAACGCCGTCGCCGCCAAGGTGCCCTCGACGCGTTGGTGCAGCCCGACACCGAGCGTCTCGCCGATGAAGTCCTTATTGGACAGTGCCATCAGTACCGGCCAGCCGCTGTCGACCAGCTCGTCGACCCGTCGCAGCAGCTCAAGGCCGTGCCAGGTGTTCTTGCCGAAGTCGTGCGTTGGGTCGATCAGGATGCCCTCGGGCGGCACGCCAGCCGCGAGCAACTGCTCCGCGCGAGTGGTCGTCTCGGCCAGCACATCGGCGACGACGTCGTCGTAGTGCACCCGGTGCGGTCGGGTACGGGGCGGAATGCCGCCGGTGTGCGAGCAGACGTAGCCCGCCCCGAACTCTGCGGCGACGTCGGCAAGGCCGGGGTCGGCCGCCGCCCAGGTGTCGTTGAGCAGGTCCGCGCCCACCTCGCACGCCTGCCTGCCGACCGACGCGCGCCAGCTGTCGATGCTGATCACCAGGTCGGGGAACTCCTGCCGGATGCACTCGATCAGCGGTAACACCCGATCGGCTTCCTCCGCTGGTCCGACCGTGGCGCCGGGACCGGCCTTGACGCCGCCGATGTCGATGACGTCCGCGCCCTCGTCGACAGCACGGCGGACAGCGGCCAGCGCGGCGTCCGCCGCGAACGTGGCGCCTCGGTCGTAGAAGGAGTCCGGCGTCCGATTGACGATCGCCATGATCAGCGCGCGGTCACGCTTCGGCCGTTTCCCCCGGAACTCCAGGTCAGTCACGAGCGGTCACTGGCGTCGACGTTATCCACAACCGCATTGTGTACCACGGATCAGGCCAACGGATCGCGCCTCAGTGCCGCTGGACCCGGTACTCATCCAGGTCATAGACGGCGGGCACCAGGCCAAGTCGGTGGGAGTCGACGGCGTCGCGGATCAGCTCGGAGCGCTCCCGCAACTGGGTGATGACGCGGCGCGCCTGGGTCACGATGCATGCGGCGAGGAACGCATCGGCGTCGTCGTCTTTGGGCGTGCGGAGCACGCTGGCCTCGATGCCGCGCACCAGCGTGCTGATCGAGCCGGTGCCGCCGTGGCCGCTCCGGAAAAGGTCAACCGCAGCGGTGACCGCGCCGCAGCTCTCGTGACCGAGGACGACGACGAGCGGGACGTGGAGGTGCGCGACGGCGTACTCGATGCTGCCGATGATCGACTCGTCAAGCACCTCGCCAGCGGTGCGCACCGTGAACAGGTCACCGAGACCCTGGTCGAAGATCAGCTCTGGCGGCACCCGGGAGTCGGCACAGCCGAGCACGCACGCGAACGGCTCCTGCCCGTCGACCAGCGTCTCCCGCCACGGCAGGCCCTCGTGCGGATGCCGCTGGCGCGCCGCAACGAACCGTTCGTTTCCTTCGACCAGCCTGCGCCAGGCGTGTGCGGGATGCATCCTCCCTGGTGGCGGGGCCGCCGTCGCGGCGGGCACACCGGCGATCCCCGCCGTCGCGGCCAGCGCACCCGCGCCGAGCGCACGCCTGCGGGTTAACCTGTTCGACTGCACAGAGTTGTCACCCATGCGATGAACGTAGCGGACCGTGCCCGGCGCGGGCGGCAGGAAACACCGGGCGTCACACGGCGGTATGGCGGGGATCTCTGGGGCGGACGAGGCGAGAGGTGCGCCCGGGGCGTCGAGTCGCTCGACGCCCCGTGCGCGGGCACGTCCCAGTGGACGTTGTCTCTCCTCAGCCCCACCGGAAGCCTCCGGCCGCCTGGGCCGAACGGTGGAACGAACGACACCGGCGCCAGTCACGGTCCGGCGCGTAGAAAAAGTGACCTTCACTCGTTCGGAGGAGCGGACGCCGGGTCCTGCGATCACGGAACCCGAGCCATAACGCCAGGACGCCCACAGCCGAACGGCGTGCGCCTGGACCGCGATCCCCCTACCGTGGAAGGGAAACCGCAGCCGAGTCCGGGAGGACGGCGTGGGCATCCGCGAATGGGTGGAGGGCTGGCCGGTCTATCGGCAGCTCACCGGGACTGATCGCCTCGGGCTCGGCGCCGCCGCGCAGTCCGACGTCTCCAAGCGACTGCACGCGCGCACCGAGGACGCCGACGAAGTGGTGCGGTCGATCTGCCCGTACTGCGCGGTCGGCTGCGGACAGCGGGTGTACGTCAAGGACGGCGCCGTCAGCCAGATCGAGGGCGACCCGGACTCGCCGATCTCGCGCGGCAGACTGTGCCCGAAGGGCGCGGCGAGCAAGCAGCTCGTCACCAGCCCGGACCGGGTCACACGGGTGCTGTACCGGCGGCGATACGGCACCGAGTGGGAGTCGCTGTCGCTCGACGACGCCATGGACATGATCGCCGAGCGCGTGATTCGGACCCGCCGGGAAACCTGGGAAGACACCGACGAGAACGGTGTCCGGCTGAACCGCACCGAGGGGATCGCGAGCCTCGGCGGCGCGACGCTGGACAACGAAGAGAACTACCTGATGAAGAAGCTGTACACGGCACTAGGCGCGGTACAGGTGGAGAATCAGGCGCGCATATGACACTCCGCAACGGTTCCCGGTCTGGGGACCTCCCTCGGTCGTGGCGGCGCTACGACGTTCCAGCAAGACCTCGCGAACTCCGACTGCATCGTCATCCAGGGGTCGAACATGGCCGAGTGCCATCCGGTCGGCTTCCAGTGGGTGATGGAGGCGAAAAAGCGGGGCGCGAAGGTCATCCACGTCGATCCGCGGTTCACCCGGACAAGCGCGCTGGCGCACGAGCACGTCGCGCTGCGCGCTGGCAGTGACATCGCGTTCCTCGGTGGACTGATCAACTACGTCCTCAGCAACGGCAAGGAGTTCCGCGACTACGTCGTCGCGTACACCAACGCGGGCGCGATCCTGCGCGAGGACTACGCCGACGCCGAGGACCTGGACGGCCTGTTCTCCGGGTTCGACCCGGAGACAGGGCAGTACGACGTCACGACGTGGGCGTACGAGGACGCCGAGCCTGCCCCCGCCGCAGGCAAACGCGAGCTGTGGGTGCACCCGGACGATGAGCACGGCGGCGAGCACCACCGCCGCAGCGCACGTCCGGAGTCCTACGGCAGCGGCGGCGCCGCCGTGCACGCCAAGCCGAGCATCGACGAGACGCTGGAGCACCCGCGCTGCGTGTTCCAGGTGCTCAAGCGGCACTACGCCCGCTACACACCCGAAGTCGTCGCGGACATCTGTGGCGTGTCGACGCGGCAGTTCCTCGACGTCGCCGAGGCCATCACGGCGAACTCCGACCGGCGCAGGACGACCGCCTGGGTGTACTCGGTCGGCTGGACGCACCACACCGTCGGCGTGCAGTACATCCGCGCCGCGTCGATCCTCCAACTGTTGCTGGGAAACATCGGCAGGCCGGGCGGCGGCATCCTGGCGCTGCGCGGGCACGCCAGCATCCAGGGCTCGACCGACATCCCGACGCTGTTCAACATCCTGCCGGGCTACATCCCGATGCCGCACGCGCACCAGCACCTCGACCTGGATATGTTCGTCGGGCTGGACGCTGGCCAGACCGGCTTCTGGGGCAACATGCGGTCCTATGTGGTCAGTCTGTTGAAGGCGTGGTGGGGTGAGTACGCCACCGCCGAGAACGACTTCCGGTTCGACTACCTGCCCAGGCTGACCGGCGACCACGGCACCTACCAGACCGTCTACAACCAACTGTCCGGAAAGTGCAAGGGCTACTTCCTTGTCGGGGAGAACCCCGCCGTTGGTTCGGCCAACGGCAAGCTGCAACGACTCGGCATGGCCAACCTGGACTGGTTGGTCGTCCGCGACATGCAGATGATCGAGAGCGCGACGTTCTGGCAGGACGGGCCGGAGATCGCCACCGGCGAACTGTCAAGCACCGAGATCGGCACCGAGGTGTTCTTCCTGCCCGCCGCGTCGCACGTGGAGAAGGACGGCAGCTTCACCAACACGCAGCGGCTGTTGCAGTGGCACCACAAGGCGGTCGAGCCGCCCGGCGACGCCCGCAGCGACCTGTGGTTCTACTACCACCTCGGCCGGATCATCCGGGAGAAGCTGCGCGACTCCACCGATCCGCGCGACCGGCCGTTGCAGGAGCTGACGTGGTCGTATCCCGTGCACGGCCCGACCGACGAGCCCGATGCGGAGTCCGTGCTCGCCGAGATCAACGGCTCCGGGCCCGGCGGCCCGCTGCCGTCGTACACCACGCTGAAGGACGACGGCTCGACGTCCTGCGGCTGCTGGATCTACTGCGGCGTCTACGCCGATGGCCAGAACCACGCTGCCGACCGCGTTCCCGGATCCAAACAGGACTGGGTCGCGCCGAAGTGGGCATGGGCATGGCCGCTGAACCGACGCATCCTCTACAACAGGGCGTCGGCGGACCCGGAGGGCAGGCCGTGGAGCGAGCGCAAGCGCTACGTCTGGTGGGACGCCGAGAAGGGCACGTGGGTCAGCCCCGACGTGCCGGACTTCGAGACGACCAAGCCGCCGGACTACACCCCGCCCGATGGCGCAACGGCGGAGGACGCACTGTCCGGGGCGGATCCGTTCATCATGCAGACCGACGGCAAGGGGTGGCTGTTCGCACCGGCAGGCCTGACCGACGGTCCACTCCCGACGCACTATGAGCCGCACGAGTCCCCTGTGGACAATCCGCTCTACACGCAGCAGGCCAGTCCCGCGCGGCAGACGTTCGGCGGCGAGCACAACCGGTACAACCCGGTGGGCAGCGACGTCTACCCGTACGCGTTCACCACTTACCGGCTTACCGAGCACCACACCGCGGGCGGCATGAGCCGGGCACTGCCGTATCTGTCCGAGCTGCAACCGGAGTTCTTCTGCGAGGTGTCCCCAGCGCTGGCGGAGGAGACCGGGCTGGAGCACGGCGGCTGGGCGACGATCATCTCCGCGCGCACCGCGATCGAGGCCAGGGTGCTCGTGACCGAGCGGATGAAGCCGCTGCGGGTGCGGGGCAGGACGATCCACCAGGTCGGGCTGCCGTATCATTGGGGACCGAATGGACTGTCCACAGGCGACTCCGCGAACGACCTGCTTTCCGTGGTGCTCGATCCGAACGTGCACATCCAGGAGTCCAAGGCCGCGACGTGTGACATCTGGCCGGGCAGACGGCCACGCGGCAAGGCGCTGCCGGAACTGGTGCGGGAATACCAGCGACGCGCGGGAATCGAAGGGAGTGAGGCGTGAGCGAATCCGGGTACGCCGATACCCAGCCCAGGATGGGGTTCTTCACCGACACCTCGGTGTGCATTGGATGCAAGGCGTGCGAGGTGGCGTGCAAGGAGTGGAACCTCGTCCCCGCGTCCGGTGAGGACCTGCTCGGGATGTCCTACGACAACACCGGCGACCTCGGTGCGAACAGCTGGCGGCACGTCGCGTTCATCGAGCAGCAGGTGCCCGCGTCGCGTGTGGACAACCTGGGGATGCCGACCATCGGCGCCCCTGAACAGGACGGCGCTGGAGTCCGGTGGCTGATGTCCTCGGACGTCTGCAAACACTGCACCCACGCCGCGTGCCTCGACGTCTGCCCGACCGGGGCGCTGTTCCGCACCGAGTTCGACACCGTGGTGGTGCAGCCGGATATCTGCAACGGCTGCGGCTACTGCGTGCCCGCCTGCCCGTACGGCGTGATCGAGAAGCGCGAGGACGACGGCAGAGCGTTCAAGTGCACGCTGTGCTACGACCGCATCGGCGACGGCCTCGAACCCGCATGCGCCAAGGCATGCCCGACGGACTCCATCCAGTACGGCGAGCTTGACGAGCTGCGGGAGCGGGCCGAGCGGCGCAAGCAGGAGCTGCACGACGACGGTGTCACCGAGGCCCGGCTGTACGGGGAGAACCCGGACGACGGCGTCGGCGGCACCGGGGCGTTCTTCCTGCTGCTCGACGAGCCCGAGGTGTACGGGCTGCCGCCCGACCCGGTGGTCACCACGCGGGATCTGCCCGACATGTGGCGGCGGGCAGGCGCGGCGGCTCTGGGTGTCGCGGCCGCCGTCGTCGCGTCGTTCGTGGGAGCACGGCGATGAGCCGCGCGCAGGGCTCGCGCCGCGAGCAGGCGATGGTGGCGCCCGCCGAGTTCCGCTCCTACTACGGCAGGCCGATCGTCAAGGAGCCCGCGTGGGAGCAGCCGGACGTCCCGCTTTACTTGTTTCTCGGCGGCACGGCAGGCGCGTCGGCGTCGCTGGCCGCGATGGCGCGGGTGTCAGGGCTGCCCCGGCTGGCGCGGGCTGGCACGCTGGTCGCCGCCGGTGGCTCGCTGGCTAGCGTCGCGGCGCTGATCCACGATCTCGGCAGGCCGGAGCGGTTCCTTTACATGCTGCGGGTGTTCAAGCCGACGTCACCGCTGTCGGTGGGCTCGTGGATCCTGGCGCCGTTCTCCGGGTTGGCCACGGCATCGGCCGGGTCGGTGCTAACCGGGCGGCTGCGGTCGATCGGCACCCTCGCCGGGAGTGCGGCAGGGCTGCTCGGGCCGGCGATGTGCACCTACACGGCAGTGCTGCTCGCCGACACCGCGACGCCCGCCTGGCACGAGGGACGTCGTGAGCTGCCGGTGCTGTTCGCGGGCAGCGCGGCCAGCAGCGGCGCGGGAGCCGCCCTGCTGCTGGTGCCGACGTCGGAGGCCGCGCCCGCCCGACGTCTCGGGCTGGCAGGCGCCGCAGCGGAACTCGCGGCAGAGCACCGGCTGGAGCACGACCTCGGCGTCGTCTCTGAGACCTATCGCGAAGGCCGCGCTGGCACGCTGCTGAAGGCGGGCAAGGCCCTGACGGCGGTCGGCGCTGGGCTGTCGCTGCTTGGCAAGCGCAGCAGGCTGGCATCGGCAGCAGCGGGTGCGGCCTACCTCGCGGCAGGAGCCTGCACCCGGTTCGGCGTTTACGCCGCAGGAGTGGCCTCCAGCCGCGACCCAAAGTACACCGTCGTCCCGCAGCGGGAGCGCATGGCGGGGCGGTAGGGCCGGTGCTACGAAGGGCATCTTACTGGCGCCAGATGCCAGTAAGATGCCCTTCGTGGCAACTTACGCCACCCTCAGATCACGCCCATGTCGCGCAGCTTGGCCACAACGGCGGAGGCGGCCTGCTCCGGGTCGAACTCCGTGGTGTCGACGTGCACCTCGGCGTTCTCCGGGCGCTCGTACTCGGAGTCGACGCCCGTAAAGTTGGCAAGCTCGCCCTTGCGGGCCTTGGCGTACAGGCCCTTCGGGTCGCGCCGCTCCGCGACGTCGAGCGGGGTGTCGACGAACACCTCGCAGAACTCGCCCTCGGCGACCAGCTCCCGCGCCTGGTCACGCTCGGCCTGGAACGGCGAGATGAAGGAGACGAGCACGATCAGCCCTGCGTCCACCATCAGCGAGGACACCTCGGCGATCCGGCGGATGTTCTCCACCCGGTCGGTGTCGGTGAACCCGAGGTCCTTGCTCAGGCCGTGCCTGACGTTGTCGCCGTCGAGCACGAAGGTGTGCTTGCCCTGCGCGTGCAGCTGCTTCTCGACCAGGTCGGCGATGGTCGACTTACCGGCGCCGGACAGCCCTGTGAACCACACCACGGCTGGCTGATGGCCCTTCTGGGCCGCGCGGGCGCGCTTGTCGACGGTGAGCTGCTGCCAGGTCACGTTGGCCGAACGGCGCAGCGCGAAGTCGATCATGCCGGCACCCAGGGTCGCGTTCGTCAGCCGGTCGAGGACGATGAACGACCCGAGGTCGCGGCTGCGCTTGAACTCCTCGTAGGCCACCGGCACGTCGAAGTGCACGTTGGCGACTGCGATCTCGTTCAGCCCGATCGACTTCGCAGGCAGGTGCGCCAGGGTGTCGACGTCGATGCGGTACTTCGGGTGGTCGGCGGTGAATCCCACGGTCCGCGCGCCGATCTTGGCGAGGTAGTGCCGACCCGGCACCAGGTCGTTGCTGTCCATGCCGACGATGTGCGCTTGGAACGCGTTGGCGACGTCGGCGGGCTCGTCCGACGCCGCGAGCACGGTGCCCCGGCTGACGTCGATCTCGTCGGCGAGCACCACGGTGACCGACGCCCCGACGATGGCCTCGTCGAGGTCGCCGTCCATGGTGACGATGCGCTCGACGGTCGACTCCGCCTCGCCGGGCACCGCCCGGATCCGGTCACCCTTGCGCAGCACACCGCTGAGCACGCGGCCGGAGAAGCCGCGGAACTCGGAGTTCGGCCGGTTCACCCACTGCACAAGCAGCCGGGCGGGACCGGACAGGTCTTCCTCGTCCTTGGTCAGCTCCACGTTCTCCAGCCAGCCGAGCAGCGTCGGACCGGTGTACCACGGGGTGTTGTCGCTGTTGCTGACGACGTTGTCGCCGTTCACTGCCGACAGCGGCACACAGGCGACCTCGCGGATGCCGATCTCGCTCGCGAACGCCCGGAACTCCTCGCTGATCTTGTCGAAGACTTCCTGCGAGTAGTCGACGAGGTCGAGCTTGTTGATCGCAAGCGCCACATGCTTGATGCCGAGCAGCGAGACCAGGTGCGCGTGCCTGCGGGTCTGCGTCAGCACACCCTGCCGCGCGTCGCACAGGATCACCGCGGCCTCCGACGTCGACGCGCCGGTGACCATGTTGCGGGTGTACTGCACGTGACCAGGGGTGTCGGCGACGATGAACCGGCGCCGGTCGGTCGCGAAGAACCGGTACGCGACGTCGATGGTGATGCCCTGCTCCCGCTCGGCCGCGAGGCCGTCGACGAGCAGCGCGAAGTCGAGCTCGCCACCACGGGTGCCGACGCGCTTGGAGTCGGCCTCGAGGACTTCGAGCTGGTCGGTGTAGAGCAGCTTTGACTCGTACAGCAGCCGTCCGATCAGGGTTGACTTGCCGTCGTCGACGCTGCCGCAAGTGATGAAGCGCAGCAGACCGACGCGCTCCTGCTCGGCGATCTCGGCTTCCAGATCGACCTGTACTTGGGGCTGGCCCATCAGAAGTACCCCTCCTGCTTCTTGCGCTCCATCGACCCGGACTGGTCGCGGTCGATGACCCTGCCCTGACGCTCGGACGTGGTTGCCGCCCGCATCTCGGCGACGATCTCAGGCAGCGTCGTCGCCGTGCTCTCGACGGCACCGGTGAGCGGGTAGCAACCCAGCGTACGGAACCGGACCATCTTGTTCTCCGGCACCTCGCCGTCTTCGAGCGGCATCCGGTCGTCGTCGACCATGATCAACGTGCCTTCGCGGTCCACGACGGGGCGCTCTTTGGCGAAATACAGCGGGACAATCGGAATGTTCTCTCGGTGGATGTAGTGCCAGATGTCTAGCTCTGTCCAGTTCGAGAGCGGGAACACGCGGACACTCTCGCCCGGCGCCGTGCGGGTGTTGTACAGCCGCCACAGCTCGGGCCGCTGGTTCTTGGGGTCCCAGCGGTGCTGGGCGGACCGGAACGAGAACACCCGCTCCTTCGCGCGCGAGGCCTCCTCGTCGCGGCGAGCACCACCGAACACGGCGTCGAACCTGTGCTTGTCGAGGACCTGCCGCAGCCCCTGCGTCTTCCACATGTCGGTGTGCACTGCCGAACCGTGGTCGAACGGGTTGATCCCCTGGGCGATGCAGTCCGGGTTCTTGTGCACGATCAGTTCCATACCGAGCTCGGACGCCGTGCTGTCGCGAAACTCGATCATCTCGCGGAACTTCCACGTGGTGTCGACGTGCACCAGTGGGAACGGCGGTGTGCTCGGGTAGAAGGCCTTCCGGGCGAGGTGCACCAACACCGAGCTGTCCTTGCCGATGGAGTAAAGCAGCGCGGGGCGCTCACTCTCGGCAACGGCCTCTCGGAAGATGTCGATGCTCTCGGCCTCCAGCCGGTCAAGGTGATTAAGTTTCATGGAGTGCACCTCTACTGGTCGGCGGTGATGGCCATTATGCGTTCCGCCGGTTCCGGCCAGCAGGCGGGTTGCGTTCAACCCACTGGCAGACGGTGAAACGACCCTTTTTGCGGCGTAGTGTCGTCTTTGACCGGGGACTTGAACACCGCAACCGAGGGTATCCATCCGACATGGACGTCAGGACATCTCAGCATGAGCCGACGGACGCCGACGCGCCGGGTCGCCGTCCCCGCACCGGCGTTGCGCTGTTCCTCGTGTTCCTCGCGGCCGAACTCATGCTGGTGGCGGCTCCGATCATCGTGCTGGTGCCGTTCGCGGTGGCGGACCCTTCGTTGACCGGGGACAAGACGCTGCCCCCCGCGCCGCTGGTCGGCATCCTCGTGGTCCCACCGATTCTCGCCGCGCTGGTCGCGGTGGGTGGCATCGCGCTGTTTGGCGGGGGTCCCAGGGAGGGCCGGGTGCGCAGGGAGCTGGCCTGGCGGTGGACCAGGCGGGACACCCTCATCGGCCTCGGCATCGGCGTCGCGGGGCTGCTGATCACGCTGCCCGCCGCTGCGGTGTGGGCCTCTGTGGTCGGCGCTGACCAGGCGGAATCCGCCGTCGGCGAGGCGTTCAAGGGTGAGCAGCTGGGCATCGCGGCCGGGTTGGTCGCGTTCCTGGGCGTCTGGCTGGTCGTGCCGCTGTGCGAGGAGGTGCTGTTCCGGGGTGTGCTGTGGCGCACGTTCGAACACTGGCGCTGGAACGGCTGGGTGATCTTCGCGGTGACAACGGTCGTGTTCTCCGTGGCGCACATGGAGCTGCTGCGCATGCCGCTACTGCTGGTGCTGTCGATCCCGATCGGGCTTGCCCGCCTTTTCACCCGCAACCTGACGACAAGCATCGTCACGCACCAGGTAAACAATTTGCTGCCCGCGCTCGCGCTGCTGTTCTCGACGACCGGCATCCTTGCGAGCTGATGGACCTGTGATGGACGCCGCACGAGCGCTGCGCACCATCGCGTTCCACCTGGAACGCGCCGGTGAGCCGACGTACCGGGTCACGGCGTTCCGGCGCGCAGCGGAGGTCGTGGCGGAGTTGTCTTCGGACGAGCTGGCCGAGCGGGTGCGGCGGGGCACGCTGACCGAGCTGAAGGGCATCGGCAAGCGGACCGCCGAGGTCGTCGCCGACGCCGTGGCCGGCCGTGAGCCGGAGTACCTGACGCGGCTGCTCGCGCGCGCCGAGCCAGAGGTGTCTGGCGGCTCTCAGCTGCTGGCCGCGTTGCGGGGCGACTGCCACAGCCACTCGGACTGGTCCGACGGCGGCAGCCCGATCCACGAGATGGCGGAGGCCGCACGTGAGCTTGGCCACGAGTGGCTAGCGCTGACCGACCACTCGCCCCGGCTGACCGTCGCGCGCGGGCTGTCGGCGGACCGGCTGCGCCAGCAGTTGGACGTCGTCGCCGAGCTGAACGCCGAGCTGGCCCCGTTTCGCATCCTGACCGGCATCGAGGTCGATGTCCTCGACGACGGCGCGCTCGACCAGGAACCCGAACTGCTCGACCGGCTTGACGTCGTGGTGGCCAGCGTGCACTCCAAGCTGCGGATGCCGGAGCGGGCGATGACCCGGCGGCTGCTCGCTGCGGTGTCGAATCCCAGGGTGAACGTGCTCGGGCACTGCACCGGCCGGATCGTGGTTGGCAGGGGCAGGCCGGAGTCGGAGTTCGACGCCGACGCGGTGTTCGATGCCTGCCGCGAGCACGACGTCGCCGTGGAGATCAACTCGCGGCCGGACCGGCTGGACCCGCCCCGGCGGCTGCTCCGCCGCGCGCTGGACGCCGGGTGTCGGTTCGCCATCGACAGCGACGCCCACGCACCGGGCCAGCTCGCCTGGCAGCGCTATGGCTGCGCCCGCGCGGAGGAGTGCGGCGTCCCCGAGGAGCGCGTGGTGAGCACCTGGACGGCCGACCGCCTGGTCGGCTGGGCCCGGGGTTAGCGCGGGCGCGGGGCGGACGCGGGCGGGAGCGGGGCGGACGCGGGCGGGTGCGGGCGCCCGTTCGCGCGCGTAGCGCGGGTGCGGGCGCCCGTTGCGTCGTGTCCCCCGCTCAGGACGCCGTGTCCCCCGCTCAGTACGCCGTGTGCCGCGTTCCGGACACCGTGTTCGTCATTCCGGGACGTCACGTTCATCGTTCCGAATGTCGTGTTGGTCGTTCCGAACGCCATGTTCTCCGTTCCCGATGTCGTGTTCGTCACCCAGCGCGCCGAGTCCTGCGTACTCGATGTCGTGTGCTGCGTTCTGGGCGTCGTGTTCGTCACTCGGCACGTCCTATCCATTCCCGGAACCCGTCGGGATACATCGACGTTAGCGAGACACTCTGGCAAATTCGGGGCTAACCGCTCGCTTGGCCACACCAATGTCGGCCACGCGGTCGAGCGCATCCCTCCACCGCACTGCACCGAGCAGCGCGCGTCGTCAGCGACGACCTTGCGTGCGTGAGCGAGCCATACGGCGTCCGACGAACACGACGTCCCGAGTGGGGGACACGGCGCAAGGGGGCGCAGCGCTAGCGCGCCACGGCTGCGCTGACCTGGTCGAAGGCTGCGATGGCGTCGGTGGGGACGTCACGGAAGGCGGCGGCGGTGAAGCCGGCCGCGAGGTCGATGACGGTCTCGGCGTGCGCGGGCAGCAGGTGCTTGCTGGCAAGCACCGCGCCGAGCGCGCTGCTGGTCGCCATGTACGCAAGCGTCGTCAGCGATGGTCCGCCGCTGCGCCCGTGCTTGGCCAGCAGCTTCTCCATACTCTCCACCAGCGCGGCGGCCACCTCCGCCTGCATCTCCGCGCGCTGGGTGAGCCCTGTCTTCGGCGACGGCATCAGATACAGCAGCGCGAAGGCGTCTGGGTTCTCACACACCCAGTGCACGAACGCGGCGGTGTCGACCCGCACCTTCTCCCATAACCCCAGGTCAGCAGTGTCCTGATACGTCTGGCGCAACATTGAGACCAGTGCAACCTGCTCGCGATCGATCAGCGCGCCGAACAACTCGATCTTCGAGGGGAAGCACTCGTAGATGGTCGGTTTGGTCATCCGGCAGGCGCGCGCGATGTCGTTCATGCCGGTGGCCGCGTAGCCACGCTTGGCGAACTCGACGAGCGACGCATCGAGGATGGTCGCGGCGCGGTCCTCCGGGTCTGGCAACGGGTGCCGGGGCGGCCTGCCCCGACGACGTCTCGTGGGCTGCTTCCCCTCGGTGTCGGTGCTCATACCGTTGCTTTCGACCTTCCGGCGCTAGCGTCCACCCGTCGACGTCAGGAACACGGCGCGCAGCAGATCGTCGCGCCCGTGCAGCTCAGCCGACGGCCCATCGAACCGGATGCTGCCGCGTTCCATGAAGTAGGCCCGCTCGGCGATCGACAGCGCGAGGTCGACGTGCTGCTCGACCACCACGACCGACACACCGCGCTCGACGTACCGCCGCAACGTCTCAAGCAGCTGCTCGACGACCTTCGGTGCGAGTCCGAGCGACAGCTCGTCGATGAGCAGCAGTTTCGGTTCGAGAACCATCGATTTCGCTAGGGCGAGCATCTGCTGCTGCCCTCCCGACATGGTACCCGCCTGCTGGTCAAGCCGGCCCCCAAGATCAGGGAACTCGTCCAGTACCGCCTCGATCGCCCGTTTCCGTCGCGCGCCGAGCGCGTGCGCACCGACGTCCAGGTTCTCCCGCACCGACATGCCGGGGAACACGCCCCTGCCCCCGGGTAGCTGGATCAGTCCGGACTGCACCACCTTCCTGGGCGACGCGCCGGTGATGTCGGTGCCGTTGAATGTGATGGTGCCCGAACTGACCGGGATAACCCCGGACACCGCCCGCAACACGGTCGTTTTGCCCGCGCCGTTGGTGCCGAGCAGTGCCACGATCTCGTCCTCGCCGACGTCGAGCGAGACGTCGAATAGCACCTGAACCGGCCCGTAGGAGACGTTCAGCCCCTCAATTCGCAGCAACGTCGGTCCTCCTCGTCCGGCCGAGATAACTGGAGAGCACGTGGTCGTCGGCGGTGACCTCCTCCGGCGTGCCGTGCGCGATGACCTTGCCGAAGTCCAGCGCGTACACCCGTTCGGACACCGACAGCAGCAGCGGCATGTCGTGCTCGATGAGGAAGATCGCGCAGCCGAGGACGTCACGGATCTCCCGCAGCAGCGGCCCGAGCGCCTCCGCCTCGCGCTGCGCGATGCCGGACGCAGGCTCGTCCAGCAGCAGCACCCTCGGTTGCAGCGACAGCACCACGGCGAGCTCGACGAACCGCAGTGTTCCGTAGGACAGCTCGCCGGGCCGATGGTGCCGGTAACGCTCCAGGTCGATCAGCTCGAGGACGGCGTCGACGCGGTCGCGCGCCTCGGCCTCGTCGCGTCGCCACGACGGCAACCGCAGCATCGCCGCCAGCACGGACGACCGCAGGTGCCTGTGCTGCGCGATAAGCAGGTTCTCCTCGACGGTGTGGCCGGGGAACAGCTTGATGTGCTGGAACGTCCGGCCGAGCCCGGCGAGCGCGCGTTCGTACGGCAATGCGCGCGAGATGTCTCGTTCGGACAGTAGGACTGATCCACTGGCCGGTGCGAGCAGTCCGGAGAGGACGTTGAACAATGTGGACTTCCCGGCACCGTTCGGCCCGAGCAGCCCGACGATCTCGCCCTCGTCGATGCTGATCGAGACGTCGTCCAGCGCGACGACGCCGCCAAAGCGGAGGTCCAGGCCCTCGGTGCGCAGCAGGCTCATCGCGACAACCTCCAGATCCCGTACAGCACGACGACGTTGACCGCGATGATCAACGCGACCCGGACGCCGCCCCGCAACGGCGCGCGCCGGACGGCCGCCGCCTCGTGCTTGATCAGCCCGACTAGCCCGTCCGGTAGCCTGAGCAGCACGACGACGAACGCGACCGCGGTGACGGCAGCGATGAAGTACTGCAGGAACAGCGCGGTGCGGAACACCTCGAGCTGGACGTAGATGATCGCCGCGCCGATGAACGGCCCCCACGGCGAGCGCATCCCGCCTACAACGACCAGGATCACCAGCGTCACGCCGACGGCCTCGACGAACGGCGTCTGGTACGGCGTGCGGGTGACGTGCTGCAGCAGCATCCCGTGGAAGACGCCGCCGATCGCGGCGATCATACCGGACACCATGAACGCGACCAGCTTGGTCTTCATGACGTTGATACCCAGCGTCGCGGCGGCCGTCTCGTTCTCCCGCACCGCCGTCATGGCGCGGCCGATGCGCGAGTCCTGCAGCCCCATGACCATCCAGACCAGCAGCAACACCGTGACCAGGCACAGCAGGTAGTAGGCGCGGTCGCCCGCGAAGTCGATCGGACCGATGACCGGCCGCGACACCGGCAGCCCCTTCTGGCCGCCGGTGAAGGCGTCCCACTCGAACAGCGTCGCGCCGACCGCGCTGGCGAAGGTGAGCGTCGCGATGGCGAAGTAGAAGCCGCGCAGCCGCACCGCCACCAGGCCGACAAGCAGCGACAACGGCACGCTCAACGCCGCAGCGAACGCGGCGGCGAACCAGAACGGCCAGCCCCAGCCGGTGATGGTGTGCGCCGCGACGAACACCCCGATGCCGGCGAAGGTGTAAGGCATCAGCGACAACTGTCCCGTGTAGCCGGTCACCACGATCACCGAGAGGCCGATGATCGCCGTGACGGCGATGCGCGCGCCTATGAAGCTGGCGAAGTCGCTGAGCAGCAACGGTCCGACAGCGGCAGCGGCCAGCGCGACCGCCAGCGCCGTCCCGCGCCTGGCGTGCTGGGTCGTCGGCGTCAGGGTGATGACCTTGGTGCTCATGAGCGCAACGCCTCCAGTTCGGCGTTGCTCGCGAAGAACCGCTCCGTCCGCAACAGCAACAGCACGGTGATGACGACGAAGGCGAGCACCTCGCGCTGGTCCGAGATCGGTGGCGGGGCGAGGATCAGCAGCTCCTGTACCAGCCCGAAGATCAACGACCCTGCCAGCGCGGCCGGCAGGCTGATCAGGCCGCCGACCAGCGCGGCGCCGAACGCGGGGATCAGCAGTGAGCCGAGCGGCACGAGGTGCACCACCGAAAGCACGCCGCCCTGTTCCCCAGCGCTGTGCGGGATCAGCAGCAACAGCGCGAGCCCCGCGAGGCCCGAGCCGATGACCCAGGCCAGCTCGGCGTAGCGGGCGGCGTCGATCCCCGCGAGCTGCGCGGCTTCCCGGTTCTGCGCGACGGCCCGCAACGCCCTGCCGCTGCGGGAGCGTTTCAGCCACGGCAACAGCACCGCGCAGGCGGCAACCGCGACCAAGATCGTGATCAGCTCGGACGCCAGGATCACCGCGCCAGCGATGTCGACCGTGCTGCCCGGCAGGAACGGTGTCACGATGATCTCGCCACGCTGTCCCCTGAGCAGCATCTGCGACACTGCGGCGAAGAACGACCCGACGCCGAGCGCGACCAGGATCATCGTGACGACCTGGCCCCGGTGGATGCGGGAGAACACCAAGCGTTGCGCGAGCAACCCGGCCAGCGCGGAGACCGCGAGCCCGACGGCGGCTGCCGGCAGCGGCGGCACGACGTCGACGCCGGTGAGCAGGACGTACACGACGACGCCGACGAGCCCGATAGCCCAGTGCGCGAGGTTCACCACGCCGGTGGTGCGGTAGATCAGCACGATGCCGACGGCGAGCATCGCGATCACGCCGCTCTTGGCGAGGCCGATCAGCGCGATCTGCGCGACGACGGATGCGGACATGGGCTCACCCCCGCAGGAAGGCGCGGTAGCCGTAGTCGAGCCAGGCGAACAGCGGCGTACCGAGTGCCGCCCTGATCTCGGGGTAACGGTGTCGCGCCCAGATGAACGCCGTCGTTCCGAGCCCGATCAGCAGTCCGATGAGGACGCCGAGCGGCCCGACGATCTGGGCTGGTCGCATGTAGACCCCGAGGCGCTTCATCGCGGGTGCCATGCGCGGCGCCTCCGATGGTTCGGACGCCACCGCAGGGGCTTTTACGGGATCCGCTGTGGACGGTCCGGTGAGTCCGGTCGCGGGTTGCGCGTTGGGCTCCGGGGCCGGTGCCACTACCGGTGCGTCGTTCTCCGGCAGCGGGAGCGGATCAGGGAAGCGCAATGGCTCCGATGCCGTGGCCTGGTACCAGGCGCCGCCGACGAACACGGCTTGCTTGGCCTGCGCACCGATGGGGTTGCTGAACTCGCCGCCGACGTAGAGCCCGCCGACGGTGACCTCCAGCGTGCCGTCAGACAGCTCGCGCGCCTCTGGCGACGCGAGTCCGACG
This sequence comes from Actinophytocola sp., assembly GCA_009377385.1. Lineage (GTDB taxonomy): Bacteria > Actinomycetota > Actinomycetes > Mycobacteriales > Pseudonocardiaceae > Haloechinothrix_A. Next base: position 17,227 of record WHUD01000033.1, on the reverse strand, counting down.
AGGATGCCCTCAACGTCGATCGGCTCCGCGCCTGGTCGTACCCGTTGCGGCTCGCCCGCCACGGTCAGTCCGGTGACGTCGGTGAACGCCGTGACGGTGGTGCCGACGTCGCTGCCGTCGGTGTGGTACTTGATCACGCTCACGACCTCGTCGGCATGCACAGCACCGACCGTGACGCCTTCGACGATGCTCACCACGGTGCCCGTTACGGCGTCCCCTCGGGAGTCCATTTCGGACACCGTGACGGACTCACGCGCGGACGCGCCTGCAGGGAGCCGCAGGTTCTGCGTCTGGTTGAAGGCATAGGCGTACGGGCCCTTGGTCGCGCGGCTGATCACGTGGACGTCGTCAGCGTCCCCCGGCTCGCCGGAGTACGGCTGGCCGCAGCGTTCCTGCTCGCGGGTGTGCCCGCTGGCGTAGCCGTCGGCCTCGCTGCTGGTTCCGGGGTCCTGACCGCCACCGAGGTCGACGTAGAAGAACGACGCGATGGCGTGCGAGCCGGGATCGGAGCGCAGCGACGTGTCCGCGAGGCCGATGTCGAACTTGATCGGCTGGCCACGTGGCGTTGGGACGTCGCTGTCGCGCGGGTCAAGGCTCCCCGCGTTCGCCGCGTTGGTGGCCTCGTCGATGCGCTGCTGGATGTCCGCCGGTATGCCGCGCTGCCCCTTCGGGCAGGTCTGGTCCGGTGGCTGCTGCGGCGGTTCTTCCTCCTCGCCGCCGCCTGGCACCTGGTCGGCCGGATAGCCGAGCACCAGGCCGTACCCCCTGCCCAGCATGGTGAACGCCGGACCGCTGTCGGCCCCCGACGTCGGCATCGGCGTCAGCGACGCCATGACGACGACGCACCCAGCGAGAGTGGCCAGACGACGTCCGGAGCGGCGAACACGACGTCCGGAGCGGGGGACACGGCGCATGGGGGTCATGACGGGTTCGTCCATTCGGGTCGGACGCCGACCTCGTCGAGACCGACAAAGCCGCCGGACAGGTCCGAGAAGCTGTTCGGCCACGACTTGCCATTGAACTGGACAAGCCAGTCCTGCCTGCCGCCGAAGTGGTTGGTGTTGCTTGTGGTGATCGGCGGCGTGATCCCGCTGGTGTAGTCGTCCAGCGAGAGGAAGACGTCCTCCAGCTTCTCCCGTGTCAGGTCCGGCCCGGCTTCGGCGGTGTAGATGAACAGCGCAGCCGTGGTGACCAGACCGGCGAAGGTGAGCACGTCGTTCGGCTCGCCGGGCATGATGCGCTGCTTGCTCTGCCAGAGCCGCCGCGATCCCTCGTTGGTCGGCAGGAAGGGCAGTCCGCTGGTATTGGTGATCATCGTCTCCAGGTTCTGTCCGCCGACGTCGGCCGCGAACTTCAGCCAGCAGTTCGAGCACGCCCAGGCGACCCCGGAATCCTTGGGCCGCCAACCCAACTGACCTGCGGCGACGCCCGCGTAGGTGGCGTTAAGGGCGTCGAGCACGATCACGGCGTCCGGGTTGGCGCTGCGCATCGCCATAACCTCGGAACGGCGGCCGTTGACGGCGGTCTGCGCGCGGGCCTCCACTTCCTCGACGATCTCGCCGCCGAGCTCTCTGACGACGGACCGCACCGCTTCGGCCTGCTGCTCGTAGGTGGGGTCGTAGAGCATCGCGATCCGCTCGCGCCCCATCTTCTGCATCATGTGCCCGACGAGCAGGCTCGCCTGCGTCTGCCGGTCGGTGCCCAGCGACCAGGTGTGTGGCGCCAGCTCGGGCTGCGGCAGCGACTCCGGGTAGCACCACGTCGTCGTGACGTCGTTACGTTCGGCGTAGCCGTGTGCCGGTCCCATCAGGGACGACTGCAGATAGCAGTCACGGACGAGGAACGCGTTCTCGACGTCGACGAGGCGGCGCATCGCCTGCAGCGCGTCATCCTCCGAGTCCGACGAGATCGACGCGATCTTCAGGTCGACCGTCCGCCCGTAGATGCCCTTACGTTTCGGACAGCCCCAGTTCAGGTCGGGGCGGCTGGGGTCGTGGTCGAGCTGGTTGTAGTAGCTGACCGAGCGTTTGAGCACTCGTGCGGTTTGCTCGCCGAGCGGCCGGGTCGGCCCGGACAGCGGCAGGATCGTGCCCCAGGTGACACTGTTCTTGGTGACGCCGGTGTCGGTCCCGGCGTCTGCACACCGCTCGCTTGGCGGCACCAGGCTCGGCTGGCTCGACCCCGCACGGTTTTGTGCGTCCGCTGTGGACGCTGAAGCTCGCGGACCTGTGGCGTCCGTTTTGGTCGTCGACTGCTTCGCAGACGCCTCGCCCTGACCGGTGTTGGCCGCGGGCCCGACACCGGGCTGGGCTGAGGTCTCGATCTCACGGACCAGAAGCGTCTGTCCACAGGACATCGACAGCATGGCGATCGAAAGCAGTATCGCGGCCAGCCGTCGCGAACGGAGCATCATCGGCTCCTCTCGTCATAGCCGGAAGCGCTCAGCGCGGCGCAGGCGCTGGCGAGCAGCAGCACGGCGGCGCCGACCACGGCCGCCCACGCGCCCCAGCCGACGCCGACGGTGAGGTCGAAGAAGCCAGCCCGTTCGATCGCCTGCGCCGTGGCGTCGTCGATCCTGCCCTGCAGCAGCAGAAGCGCGACGCCGGTGACGGCCGCGGCCGTCAGCACGACACCGTGTGCGGTCCGGCGCAGCAGCCGTCGGCCGCGATGCCACGCGCGGGCTGCGATGACGGCGGCGGCGCCGAGCGGCGCGACCCACGCGCCGAGGCTGAGGTCGAATCCCAGCGCTTCGTACAGGATCCTTGGCCGCGCGCCCTCGAACGGCACGTGGGTGACACGCAGCCATGCGCCGAACCGCGACAACGCGACGAGGGCCCCGCCGACCAGCGACAATGTGACCGCCGCGCCGGTTCTGACGCCGGTGACGTCCGGATCGTAGCTCGGGCGGGGAAGGTGGGCGAATCGGGCATCGGGGTCGATCAGGCGCGGCCGGTCCTCGGTCGCTGTGGGCGTCGGAGCTACGTCACGTGGGGACATCGCCGCTCTCCCTGACTCAATTTTTACCCGTAGGTAGAAATAGCAACCTGTGTGACCCACGTCAACTCTTGACCGATCACTAGACCTCCGGTATTCCTACCAATCGGTAATAAAATTGCTGGTGACGGAGGATTTCTCTATGAGCACGGCCGCGACCTCGGTACACCTCGGCGCTCTCTCCGAAGAGTCGCTCGATCGCAACGGCGACCACGAGTCGCTCATCTTCGAAGGCCGCACCTGGCACGCGGCCGAACTCCTCGACCGTGCTCGTCGCGTCGCGGGCGGACTGCGCGAGATCGGCGTCGAGCCGGGCGACCGGGTCGTCGTCATGATGGCGAACTGCCCCGAGGTTCCGGTGGTGTACAACGCGATCTGGCGGATGGGCGCGGTGGTGACGCCGGTCGTCTTCCTGCTGACCGCACCAGAGCTGCGGCACGTGCTCATTGACTCCGGCGCGAAAGCCGTTGTCACGACCGGGGATTTCGTCCCGAAGGTCGTCGAGGCGGCGAGCGAGCTCGACACCACGCCGCACATCGTCGTCGCGGAGTCCCACGACGCGCAGCGGCCGGACGATTTCAGCGTCACGGCGTTCGATGCGCTGGAATCGTCCGATGCGATCGCCGTCGTCGACCGGGACGAGGCCGACCTGGCCGCGTTGATGTACACCGGTGGCACCACCGGCAGGTCGAAGGGTGTCGAACTGAGCCACCGCAACCTCTGGTATTGCGGCCGAAGCGCACATGACGCCTCATACGTGCCCGGCCTGGTCCGAGCACTCAACCCGCTGCCGATCTCGCACGCATTCGGCATGATCGTCACCGTCGGCGGGATGCACGCGCCCGAGCCGGGGCTCGCGGTGTTGATGCGCTGGTTCGACCCCGGCCAGTGGATCAGCCTCGCCGAGCAGCACCGCATCGAGCGTGGCCCGCTGGTGCCAGCCATGGCACAACTGCTGCTCACCCAACAGCTTGAGGACGCCGACCTGTCCAGCCTGCGCTACCTCAACATCGGCGCAGCGCCGCTCGCACGGGAAACCATCGACACACTGGAGCAGCGGATCCCCGGCATGCAGGTGCTTGAGGGCTACGGCTGCACCGAGAGCGGCGGCGTCGTGTCGGCCAACCCACCCGGGCGGCGCAAGATCGGCAGTGTCGGCCCACCGATCCCTGGCTACGAGGTCCGCATCGTCGACGAGGACGGCCAGCCGGTGCCGACAGGGAGCGACGGCGAGGTGACCGTGCGCGCGGAAGGCGTCATGCGCGGCTACCGCAACGCGCCTGACGCCACCGATGCGGCGCTGCGCGACGGCTGGCTGTTCACCGGCGACATCGGACGGTTGGACGACGAAGGGTTCCTGGCCATTGTGGACCGTAAGAAGGACCTCATCATCCGCAACGGATTCAACGTGTATCCGCGTGACGTCGAGGACATCCTTGTCGAGCACCCCGCGGTCGCGATGGCGGGCGTTGTCGGGCAACGGCACGACGTGGTCGGCGAGGAGGTCGTCGCGTTCGTGTCACTGACGCCGGGTGCGGAGGCGACCGAGGAGGAACTGATCGCGTTCGCCAAGACGAAGCTGGCTGGCAGCAAGTATCCACGGGTTATCCACATCCTGGACCAGCTCCCGCTGACCAGCGTCGGCAAGCTCGACCGGAAGGCGCTGCGGGGGCGGGTCTGAGCGCCGATGTGTGTCGGGAACGACGAACACGGCGTCCCGGACGGGGAACACGGCGTCGGGAACGGGGGACACGGCGTCCCGGACGGGGGACACGGCGCTCCCGGACGGCTCACGTGCCGGAGGGGCGCATCCGGGAGGTCACCACCGACCGGGTGTCCAGGGTCATCTCGTCGAGGGCGGACACTTTCTGCTTCAGGTGCACCTTGCCGGTGACGGCGTCCTCGACGTCCACCACTTTGGACAGCAGCCGGGACGCCTCAGCGTGGCCCGACTCGTTCGCGAGCGCCACCGCGCGGCCTAGCTTCCCTGTCGCCGTCTCGATGTCGCCATCCCGGCGCGCTGCGAGTCCATCCTGAATGGCCTCCGCGAGCTCCTCCTGCCCGGTGTAGTGGGCGACAGTCGGGTCGATGATGCCGTAGCGCCCTGAGTCGTCCGTCCAGCTGACGACGACCTTGCCCGGCTTGGACTGCGTGCCACCGCCGACGATGCTCGCGCGGCACACCAGCATCCGCTCGCCGATCCCGCCAGGTCGCATCGAGATTCTGGCGTGGTAGGCGCGGGTCTCCTGCTCCCACGCCCCGGTTGGGAAGTCGATCGCCTGCTGCTGCGAGCGCTGACCGTGCTCGGTCAGGTCCGCGACCGACGGGTCGACCTGCCGCAGTTCGGTGACCTCCGAGTGCTGCGGTGTCCACAGCCGCAACGCGACGTCGGGGACGCTCTTGCGCATCGCCCGCGCGGCGATCTCGCAGAAGTCAGCGGCCAACTCGGCGGGTTCCGCGACGATGTCGACGTCGCCGAGCAGCGCGTCGGCGATCTGCCGCAGCTCACGGACCTCCCAGTCGGTGCCGACCCCTCGGCAGGTGCAGGTGAACCGGCCGCGCAGCCGTGCGAGCGCTTTGGCGAGGTCATCGGCGGGCTCCGAGGTGTTGCGGCCGTCCGTGAGCAGGATGCCGTGCTTGACCTCGCAACGACTGCTGGAGAACAGCTCATCAGCGAGCCACAGCCACCGGCTCATCGCGGTGCCGCCCTGCGCCGAGATGCCCTTGATCGCCTGCCGCGCGTCCGCTCGCGTGTCGTCATCCGCGACGGCGAGCCGCCGCTCCTCCGGGTACACCATCTCGGCGTGATCGGTGCCCGCGAGCACCGCGAACGCCGTGCCGTCGCGGAGCGCGTCGATCGCGGCGCAGGCCGCGCGCCGGGCAGCGGCGAGCTTGCTCGGGCGGAACATCGACGCCGAGGTGTCCAGCATGATGACGACGGCGGCGTGCGACGTCCCCGCATCGGCGTCGGTCGCCGTGACGGTGATGATCGCGTCCACCTCCGCGGTGCCACGGGCGAGGTGCTTGTTGTGTGCGACGTCGACGGTGAAGGTCGGAGCGGTCATGGTGAGACCACCGCCGGTGGGAACGGCACGATCACACCGGTGATGTTGTCCCGCCCGCCGCACTCGATGGCGTTGTCGACGAGGCTGTTGACGACGTGGTACGTCGACGCCCAGGAGAGCACGCGCGTCGCGAGCACGCCCGTGTCGGTGAAATAACCCCACAGCCCGTCGCTGCACAGCAGGATGCTGCCCTGACCAGTGGGGCGGACGGTGATGACCTGCGGTTCCATGTCGATGGCGTCGGCGCCGACCCACCGGGTGAGCGTGTGCCGCGCGGCGAGGCCCTCGTTGAGCAGCGTGTTGCGCTCGGTGTGGTCCACCGTCAGGCACGTGGAGCCGCGCACGGTGTCGCCATCAGCCGGGGTCTCCGCATGCGTGCCGTCCACCGAGAGCCAGTACGCCCTGCTGTCGCCGAGCCAGGCGACGGTGACCTCGGACGTCGTCACGATGGCCGAGACGAGCGTCGTCGACGGCGCGCCGTCGCCTGGCAGGGCAGCGACGGCCTTCCACGCGGCCGCGGTGGCCAGCATCGATGCCTCCCGCGCCGCGACGCCCTCGACGACGCAGCGCAGCAGCTCCTCGGTCGCGCTGTCCGCGGCGACCTGGGCGGCGAGGTCGGACTTGGGCGTCGACCCCACACCATCGCAGACGACGGCGACGATCGTGGCGGGGTCGCCGGTCGCGCCAGCCCAGCCGAACGCCATGGCATCGGCGTTGCGGTCACGGAGCACGCCCCGATCGCTGATGCCACACACCGACCCGAGGTCGCACTCCATGCGGTCCCTCGGGTCCGGCTGCTGCCGCCCGCACCGCACGCAGAACCCGTCGTCGATCACCTGGTGGTGGCAGAACACGCACTCGTCCGACTGCACGAGCACCGGTCCGCCAGCCGGGGTCTTGCGCGTCAGCGCCACCACCTGCGAGCCGGTGAGTCGCTGACCGCACGCCTCGCAGTAGGCGTCATCTGGCCAGACCGGCTCCCTGCACGAGGAACAGCGCTGCGCCATGTCACACCCACGTCCACGGGCGCACCTGATTGGCGCGGTCCACATAGGAGTACCGCTCGAGCACACTCGCGGAGTGCCGCGCGAGGGTGCGATAGCGCTGCTCAAGCCCGAGCCGCAAGTCGTCCTCCTCGAGCCGGCAGCCGAGCACCCGCGAGCCGTCCGGCGCGGCGGGACCGTCGCCGAGCGCGCGCCTGAGTGCGGTCTCGAGCAGCTCTGCCTCAAGCCGTGCCCTGCGCGCCTCACCGATCTCGATCGCGCCGAGGCGCTGACCTGAGGCGACCAGCTCCGTCGAGGCAAGCGACACCGGGTTCCGCGTTGTCGCGACCGCGCGCACCGCAGCTTCCTGCGCGGCGACGTAGTGCGCGGACGTCGTCGGCACCGAACCGAGCACCGCGACGGCGTCGACCCGCGCGCCGTCAGCAAGCAGCACACGCGCCAGTCCGAAGGCCGCGCTGACCAGCGACCGGTCGGTGCGCCACGCGACGCCGTAGTAGCGCGCCGCGTCGGCGAGGTCGCCGCTCAGCTCGGCGGCGGCAGCCAGCGCGAGCTTGGCGACCAGCTCGCCTGGCAGCAGGTCGACGACGGTGTCGAACGACCGCCTCGCGTCGACCGGCTTGTCGGCGGCGAGCGCGGCGAGCCCCTTCGCCCAGTGCGCCCGCCATGTGTCACCCGGCATCTCCGCCGCCTCGGACCACGCTGCCGCGATGTCGCCGAGCTCGATGTGCGCGCGCACGCGACGCAACCGCACCTCCACCGTCGGCGAGGTGTCCTTGACCTCGTCGAGCAGGTCGGCGGGGCCTGCGGAACCGAGCGCGGTCAGCAGCCCTGCCGCAGGGTCGGATCCGTCAACCCGTGGCACCGGAAGCGAGCGGGCGATCGCGGCGCCGCCAACCGTTCCGACGACGTCGCCGTCGTGGGTGTGGGTGCCGAAGCTCTCCAGCTCAGGACCGAAGCTCGCCGATGACGCCGGCCTCGGCTGCCCGTCAGACGCGGCGAGGACCTCGCGCAGCACGCAGGTGAGCTGCTCAGCCATCTCAACGGCCGAGTGGAACCTACGCTTCCGGTCGGGGTGGCACGCCCGCGCAAGCAACCGCCGCAGCGACTCGTGCTCGGCGAGCAGCGGCGCCTCCGCCTGCGGCGGCATCCTGTCGACGTAGGCGGAGCGGAAGTCGAACGGAATCGACAACACGGCGAGCATCCTGCCGACCGCGTACAGGTCGGACGCAGGCGAAGGGCCGTCATCGGACACCTCGGGCGCCTGGTAGCCCTCCGTGCCGTAGACCGCGCCGGTGTCGTCGTCACTGTGCCGGACTGCGCCGAGGTCGATCAGCTTGAGCTGTTCCTGCGTCTGGATCACGTTGTCCGGCTTGACGTCGCAGTACAGCAGCCCGTTGGCGTGCAGGTAGCCGAGCGGGCGCAGCACCTCGATCGCGTACGCGAGAGCCTGCTCGACGGGAAGGCACTCGGTGGGGCCGCGCTCGAAGCGGCGCTGCTTGAGCAGGTCCTTCAGCGACTGCCCGCCGACGTACTCCATGACGATGTAGCCGACGCTCGCCGCTTCGTCGCCGTGCTGCACGAAGTTGTGGATCTTGACGATGTTCGGGTGCTCCACCTTCGCGAGGAAGTGCCGCTCGGCGATCGCCGCGGCCGTCGCGTCGGCGTCGGCGCCGTCGATCACGCCCTTGAGCACCACCCAGCGCCCCGACACCGCCTGGTCCCGCGCGAGGTAGATCCAGCCGAGGCCGCCGTGCGCGAGGCAGCCGAGCACCTCGTACTGGTCGTTGACGACCTGTCCCGGCTTGAGCGAAGGCACGAACGAGTACCGCTGCCCGCACTTGGGGCAGAATCCTTCCGCGCGGGCGTGCCGTTCCCCGCGCGACCTGCCGACCTCGGCGCCGCACCTGCCGCAGAACCGCTGCCGCTCCGGCACGACGGGGTTGTCGAGCACGACGTCGCTCGGGTCGCGGTAGGGCACCGGCGGGACCTCGATCAGCCCGACGCCGAGCATGCCCCTGCCGGAAGAGCCCGACCGCGACGACACCGGGTTCGACGCCGAGGAGGCAGCCGCCCATGACCTCGCCCCGCTGCCTCGGGACGCTCCGGAGTGCTCGGCGGGCGCGCTCTGCGGTTCCGACCCGTGGTCGGCAGGGATCGCCTCAAGCCCGCAGACGTCGCAGAAGCCGTCCTCGTCGACGGTTCCCGCACAGCCGGCACGGGGGCAGCGCGTCATGAGTACCACTCCCGCCTTGCGTTACTCGTAGATCGGGGACGGCGGGCTCGCCGGGCCAAGGACAGACTCGAGCCAGCGGCCGTAGATGTCCGGCCACGAGTTAGCCCGCACGTCTTCGAGCACAGCGTTGACATAACGCACCATGTCCTTGTTGTCCTTGGGTATTCCGATGCCGTACGGCTCGCTGCTGAACGTCTCGCCGACGACCTCGATCGTCGGATCCTGGCTCGCCATCCCGGCGAGCACGGTGTCGTCCGTCGAGACCGCTTCGACGTGCCGTTGCTGCAACATGAGTAGGCAGTCGGCCAAATCGTTGACCGCGACCGGCACTGGCGCTGGGTCGGCCGCCACTAGGTTCGCCAGCGACGTCGACCCCTTTGGTGCACATACCTTCTTACCGCCAAGGTCGGACAGACTGGAATAACCGGAACCCTTCCGGACCAATACCCGTTGCCCCGCCTCGAAATAGACGCTGGAGAACTCCACCTGGTCGCGCCGCTCACAGGTGATGGTCATGGCGTAGACCATGATGTCGACCGAGCCGTCCTGCAGTGCCGTGATGCGGTCCTGCACGCTCACCGTCTTGAACTGCACCCGGTTCGGGTCACCGAACAGCGCACGGGAGATCTCGCGCGCGATGTCGATGTCGAAGCCCTCCAGCGCGCCGGTCGACGGGTCGCGAAACCCGAAAAGGTAGGTGTTCTGGTCGACCCCTGCGATGAGCCGTCCCCGCTCTTTGATCTCGGCCATGGTCGAGCCGGCCGGTGTCGCGAGCCCACTCGGCGCGAGGCTCGCTGTCGGGTCGCCGCAGTCCTCCTCATCCGCGCCGGCAGGCGCTTCAGGCGCCAGCTCGACGCCGGGGGGCATGGGAGGTTCCGCGGGTACGACGGGGACAAGCGACCTCGGCTCACCGGCGGCGGCGCACGAGGCGACGAGCGCGACGAGAGCCGTCGCGAGCACGGTCCTGACGCAACGATTCATCGATACTCCCGCAATCGTTGCCTGACGCCGCTGACGACTCCCGCTACCGCGATCAGCGCGAGCACGGCTAAGCCCATCGTGAGCAGGGCCAACGCCCGCGCGCCGCCGACCGTCTCGTTCACGAAGTACTGCCTGCCACTCGCGATGGCCTTGCCGAGGTGATCGTCGAGCGCTGCGAACTCAACGGCGCTCGATCCCGCGCGCCGGGTGTCGATCGCCAGCTGGACGGCCTCCTCGTACTTGCCCCCGTCGTCGTACGCCCTGACCTCGGCGTGCGTGTTCAGCCATCGCTCGGCGGCGCCAATGGCCTTGCGAAGATCTGCGGCCATCTCGTCGTCCGCGATCGCGGCGCTGGCCTGCCGCAACGTGCCGCCGCCGTGGCCACCCTCACCCGCGAGGGTGCGCGCCAGCTGGGAGAACTCCACTTCGTATGCGGCGCCGTTGCCCCGTGCGACCAGCGTGAGCAGCTCGTCGGCACGCGCCTGCAATGCCGTGATCCTCGCGTCGGCGAGCATGTTCACCTGCGAGGAGCCGTGCTCGTAACCCTCGCCGACGAGCCGGGCGTGCGCGGTCATCGCGACGGCGCTCCACGCGACGCCGAGCGCGATCGCCACGGTAGCGACGACGAGGCCGACGTTGAGTCGTCGCTTCGATAGTCGTCTGATCTGCACCTGCGCCATGATCAACGCGATGAGCAGGATGACGGCGAGCGCCGTCGCGATGTACGGGAAACTGATGGCCGAGTTCCGCTCGGCAGCCACCCGTTCCAGCTGGATGCGGTACAGCCGCTCCGCTGCGGGCAGGATCTGCGTGCGCATCAGGTGCGACGCTTGCCGCAGGTAGGCGCCGCCGATGGGCAGCTCCTGGCGGCTGTTCGTCCGTGCCGTCTCGACGAGGCCCGCGTAGGTCGGTACCTGCCGCCCGATGATCTCGATCTGCTTGATGATTCTGGGGTCGCCCGCGCGGTCGAGCGCGGCGATGCCGAGTGTCGGACCGGCGAGGGCGATGTCGTTCTCATAGCGCCGCCGCAGCTCGATCGGCTCATCACCGGCTGCGAGCAGCGAACTCGCCGCCGTGGCGTCGGCCTCGGACAGCGCCCGGTACAAACGCTGCACGTCGGCGGCCGTCGGCTCGTGGATCTCGACGAGGTCCGTCGTCGTGTCCGACTTGTACTTCGCCGTCGCGCCCGCGGCGATGCCCGTCAGCAGGATGAGGACGACAAGCCCGCCCGCGATGATCGAGAGCCGTCCTGGCGACGTCGCCCAGGATCTCGCCACCATCTCGGCAGGCCGCGACCAGCGCCCGCCGCGATTGTCAGCTCGCCATTCCGAGGCCTCGTCGACGTCGGGTCGCAGCGCAGTGCTCACTGTTGAATCTACCCTTACCCCCGCCAGGACCGGCCGTGTGCCGGTCCTCGTGTCCGTTGTTGCTGCCCGTACAGAACGCGGCTTTCGTACGGATTCCAGCCACCGAGCGTCACCCTAATGTGTCACCCGCGCTGGTGGCTAGCCAGGAAACTCCACGTAAACCACGCGGTACTCACTGTGAGTGATCGATCCTTGGGGCCCGCCCGAACGGCTCAAAGATCCGGCCCAAATGGGCCGGCGAGCCGAACGGGGCGTTCGGTGCACCATGCGTGCCGAACGCCCCGTTCGGCCCGCCGGCACGCGCCCTAGAGCGTGTTGATCACTGGTTCCTAACGCTGTGTCGACCCCCCAGACGGAACCGCAGCAGGTTCAGCATCACGACCGGCTCGTCGGGCGCGGCTTCCAGGAAGCGTTCAAGTCCTTGCCCAGTGGGGTTCACAGCCATGACGGTCACCTTACGAGGCGCTGCAAGGTGCCACGGGCGGCATGACGCGCCGGTCAGGCCCGGTCGCAACGCTCCGTCAGTCGCGTTGCCATGTCGCCGGGTCGGCCACGACCTGCTCACCGGAGCCGAGGTCCTTGACCTCGTGCGGCTTGCCGTCATCGAACGGCGGGAACCAGACGTACGGAATGCCCTTCCGAGATGCGTAGCGGATCTGTTTCCCAACCTTGTCCGCCTGGTGATAGAGCTCGACGTTGAGGCCCCTGCCCCGCAGCTCGGCAGCCGTCGCCGTCGCGTCGCCCCGCCGCTGCTCGCTGGGCAGCACGACGAGAACGTCGGTGGGGCAGCTCGCGCCGGTCGTGAGGAGCCCCTCGGCGAGGAGCTTCGCGAAGATCCTGGTCAGGCCGATGGAGATGCCGACGCCGGGGAGGCTGCGCTTGGTGAAGCTGCCGGCGAGGTTCTCGTAGCGGCCACCCGCACAGATGCTGCCGTAGGACGGCCAGTCGAGGAACTTCGCCTCGTACACCGTGCCGGTGTAGTAGTCGAGCCCGCGCGCGATCGACATGTCGGCACGAACGGAGCCTTCCGGCAGGTCGGACAGCGAGTCCAGCACGAACGCCAGCTCGTCGAGCCCCTCGGACAGCAGGTCCGACTTGACGCCGAGCCTGCCGATGGCGTCCACGATCGATGAGTCGCCGCCATTGATCCGCGCCAGGTCGAGGCACGCGCTTACCTGCTCCTGCGAGAGCCCGAGCTGGGTGGACAGCAGCTCGCCAACGCCGTCAGCGCCGATCTTGTCCATCTTGTCGGCGATCCGGATGGCCTCGATGGGATCCGCGATGCCGAGGCCTTCGTAGAAGCCCTGCAGGATCTTGCGGTTGTTGAGGTAGAGCGACCAGGCGGGTAGGTCGAGCTCGGTCATGATCTCGTGCACGATCCGAGGCAGCTCGGCGTCGAACTGCAGCGACACCTGCTCCGGGTTGATGACGTCGATGTCGCACTGGGTGAACTCGCGGAAGCGGCCCTCCTGCGGGCGCTCGCCGCGCCACACGCGCTGGATCTGGTACCGCTTGAACGGGAAGACCAGGTCGTTCAGGTGTCCGGCGACGTACCTGGCGAACGGCACGGTGAGATCGAAGTGCAGACCGAGGCGAGCGTCGCTGTCGTCGTCCGCATCGGCCTGCAGCCGACGCAGCGTGTAGACCTCCTTGGACGTCTCGCCCTTCGCCATCAGGACTTCGAGCGCCTCCACCGACGGAGTCTCGATCGAGCAGAAGCCGTACCGCTCGAACTTCCGGCGGATCGCGTCGATCCAATGCTGCTCGACCAGCCGCACCTCGGGCACCCATTCCGGGAAACCGCTGATGGGGAGAGGTTTGACCAGCTGGTCGGTCATGCGTTGCCCTTCGATGACGAGTCGGTACAGCCGCGAGGCGGCGGCCAGCGCACGGCGTCGTGTCGGCACCAATGCTACGGGGCCGCTCCCGGTGCGCCGCGAAGGGTGAACGGGTGGTCATCGGCAGGGTGCGCTGCGGATTCCCACATCGCGGAGGCCGCCGCGCGACCAGGCCCGCTGGTCAGGTAGCCTATCCGGCGGAGGATTGGCCGAGCGGCCTAAGGCGCACGATTGGAAATCGTGTTGGGTTAACAGCCCTCACGGGTTCGAATCCCGTATCCTCCGCTCTCCGACCAGGCAAAACGCCGGGCGAGCCCCCACGGGCCGCCCGGCGTTTCGTTGTCGGGTTGCAGTTTGGGTTGCAGTCGACCTCCGCACGAGCACGCGACGGCGTTCCCGGGTAGTGGGCCGATTGCATTGCCGATTTGGGCTCTACAGAGATCAAGGGCGGCCGCAGCCGCCTCCTGATGACGTTCATCGCCGCGATCGACGATGGTCCGGTCAGCAGCCAGTGACTGGTCACCGAAGCGACGGTTGGCGATTCCCATCCCCAACCGATTCCCATCCCCAACCCTCGTAGCGCGGCATCGCGCATCTGGACACCGTGCTATCGCCTCAGTGGTCAGTCTGGACGTCGCCGGGATCGTCGAGTGAGCAGATCGAGCAGAGTGAATAGGGTGCCGGTACTCATCGCGAAAGTCGTTTTCGCCGCAGGGTGACTATGCCGAGGACCAGTCCGGCGAGACCAGCGCCGCCTGCCACCAGCCACCACGGCGATGGTGTGTTGTCGGCGGGGAGCTGCTGAATTGCTGGTCGCTCGGTCAGCCGAATTGCGTCCCTCGGGATCGCACGGCGAGAGACCTCGGCCTCCACCGCCTCCGCCGCGCTCGCACTGAGGTCACTCACGGCGATCTCGACACGGTTGTGCTGGTGCGAGATGCCGAGTGTGACCAGCCCCGGAACGGCGTTCGTGTCGATGATGTGATCACACCACCGAGCTAGGTCCGCGTACGGGTAGTCGGCGGCCAGCACTTCTAAAGGCATGTCCCGGAAATCCTCACTGACATGATTCACCAGTTCGGCTCGCGTTCGGGCCGCCGTCGACTCGGAGGCATCCCCCGCGAGCCACACCTTCAGCACACCGCCGTCGATAAGCACGCCGCCGAACTCCGGAACCGCCTCGGCGACCGTGCGCATGCCTGGTTCGTCGCACGCCATTTCAACCCCTGTAGTGCTGGCGTGCGCGAGCGAAGGGGTGGCCATGAGCATGCCCCAGCCAGCGACAGCAACGACCACGCTTACGTATCTCATCGCACACCTAGCAATTGAACGCAGGACCACACAGCTTGAGGTTGTTGGGGATAAGGTTCTGCGTACCAGGGCACGCAACACTCTGCATCGAGAGTCGTTTGCCATGCGCCAAGCGTTACGGCGTTCTCAGCCCATCCCTGACGCGCGAGCCAGCTCAGTCGTCGTCGCCATCCTCGGGATCCAGGTGTCGTCGTAGCAGTGTCGGCACTTCGCGGGTCAGCGCCCTTCACCGCTGCCGTCCGTATGGTTCCCACGATGAGAAGGCATGCTGACACAGCCCGGCGCTGGGTCCAGGAACAGACCCAGCGCCGGGTTGTAGGTCAAGCTCAGACTGCGACCGGGCTTCCTGCAGGCCCGTCTTCGTCATCCTCATCGTCGTCGTTGTCGGCCCAGAGGTGACCGCCAACCTCTGCGGCGATCGCGGTTACGAACTCCTCGTTCGTGTGCATGTAGCGCTTCGCGATAGCCGCGTTGGACCACCCCATCAGCTCCATGACTGCGGGCAACGGCACCTTCAACTCAAGCAGTATTGTCGCCGCTGTGTGCCGCGCATCATGCAGCCTGGCGTCCCGAACGTCGGCAAGCCGAAGCAGGGCCTTCCACGCGCGGTGATCTTCTGTCGGGTGCACAGGGCGGCCGAGACGATTGGTGAATATCCAGCCTTCGTCGGCCCAGAGATTCGCCGCTCTCTCGCTGTCAATCTCTTGGTGCGCACGATGCGATTCCAGCGCCTCGATCACCTGGTGCGGCAAGCCGATCACGCGCCGACCGGCACGCGATTTCACCTCCGATTCCACGACGCCGCCGTCTCGCCGATTGGGGCAGTACGCTCCGAGCCTCCGTCCGCACGAGCCATCCGGATCGCAGCCGTGTTGCCACGTCCGCTGCTGGATCGCTCGCCGGACCGTCAGCGTGCCGCGTCCTTCCCGAAGGTCACACTTCGACGCATCACGCGATCGGCAGGTGCTGCCCTTCGGGCACCTGTGGCGCCACTTGACGGCGTAGTCGGACCACTTCAGGCCTAGCGCTTCGCCACGACGCAGGCCAACCGACAACGCGACGACGTACCGGGCACCGTTGCGCATCTCGGCGGCCTTGTCGATAAGCCCCCGAGCCTCCTCTCTCGTGAACGGGATGATGTCCTCCTGCTCAACGCGCGGTGCCTTCGCTACGCGCGCGGGGTTCTCAACCATGCGTCGCCGACGTACAGCCTCGTTGAAGGCGACATTTGCCGTTCTGTGCGCGAGGTGAACCGTGGCCGCCTTGAGCGCCTTACCTCCCTGCTCTCGCGGCTTCTGAAGCCGTGCGTACAGGGTCTCCAGGTGCTCAGGCTGCAACTTGTCGAGTCGGTGCGCACCGATGCCGGGTATGAGGTGCTTATACACGGACGACCGGTAGCCAACCATCGTGGTTACTCTGACGGACGGCGCGGCGATGTTCTCGACCCAGTGACGTAGCCACTTCTCGACGGTCCAGGCCCGTCCGGGCTTCCGAACTTTGCCGCTGTCGCGCTGCTGTTCCAGCCCGCGCACGGCATCGATAACCTCGGCTTCGCTCTTGCGCTTGACGTGGCGACGGTCGGGTTTGCCGGTGTCGCGGACGCCAATGGTGACCCAGCCGTGCCACTTACCGTCCTTCTCGCTGTAGTAGATCGAACTGGCGCCGTTGGGCCGTCGTGTCCCTTCGGGACGCTTCCTGCGTGCCATAGGGTGGTCTCCTGTTCCCCGCTTACGCGGCGGCCTGGTAGTCGGTGAGCTGCTGGACGTAGGCGGTGAGCGCGTCTGCGGGTACGCGGCGCAGGTGGCCGATGCGGACGGTGTTGATGTGTCCGGCCTTGATGAGCGCGTACATGGTGGTGCGGCCGACGCTGAGCCGTCGTGCGGCTTCCTCGACGGTCAGCAGCACGCGCCGTGTCTTGCTCCCAGTTGTGTGGGCTTCCATCTGTGGTGACTCCTGTCTGCGTAGTGGCTGCGGATACGCGGAGAGGGCACGGCGGGCTCCTTTCATCGGTGTCACGTCCCCGTGACCGGGTGTGGGCATGACGGGTAGAGCGAGCACCCGTCGCGGGTGTCGCCGGGACATGGATTCGCGGGTTGTGGCGGTGTTCGCGCCGGTCGGGCGCTAGGCGCTAGCGGCCTGGTCAACGTCAACGCGGCTCGCTAGCACGGACGCTAGGTCTAGCGTCAGCAGGTGCTAGGCGGCTGGAACAGTGACGGGCAGTTAGGCCCGGCGAACGCGGCGAGAGCGCACCCTCACCGGGCGAGCGTGGCGGCGTATCCGCACGGGCTAACTGGCTCACTGTTGTAACTCGGTGCTGGTCAGTGCGGGAGCAGCGAGGCGAACTCGCCAAGTTAGATTTGTAACTCGCCGTGACCGAGCTAAGGACTTGCCGATAAATAAGCGCTTCATTTAGTGGTCCATCCGTCATGATGTG